>JANMQL010000370.1:0-24303 GCA_031370475.1 Hyphomicrobiales bacterium
GCCAGGAAGGCCTGTTCGCCGCCTGGTGGATCTGGCCCAATGTTACTTTCAACATTTTCCCCGGTCCCGCCAACGTCACCATCCTGCACATCATGCCGACGGGCCCCGAGACGGTGCGCGAGCATTTCGATTTCTTCTTCCTCGATGACAAGCCGTCGGAGAGCGAGTGGCAGGCGATCAACTACATCGACCAGGTGCTGCAGCCCGAGGACATCGGTCTGGTCGAGAGCGTGCAGCGTGGCCTGCACTCGCGGGGCTATTCGCAAGGCCGCCTGATGGTCGACAAGGACCGCAGCTACAATGCCGAGCACGGGTTGCACCATTTTCATTCCCTGGTGCTCGAGCGGCTGGGCGATTTGCGGTAGGGCGGATCGCGGCTGAGTTCAGCCAGCCCCACCAAACGTCATCCCGGCGAAAGCCGGGACCCATTGATCCGTGTGACGCAATGGGCATCCGTTTCGTGTTTTCCGTGGGTCCCGGCTTTCGCCGGGATGACGGAAGATGCGGGCCGGCTGGAGCATCGGACCCAAAAGTGGATACCACTTTTGGGAATATCCGATGCTCTAGCATATAATCTGGCGGAACTTTTCGCCCTCAAGTGGAGTCCACTTGAGGGCCCGTTGCGCTATTGAACCGGCACCAGCACTTCGGTGCCGTTGCCCTCTTGCCCGGAAATTGTCCACAACCCATTGAGCGATCCGTCCGGCATCAGCTTGTAGATGACAAGGCCGACCTTGTCCTCCATCACATAGCCCGCGGCGAAAGAATTATCGTTGCGCATGCAGATGCCGGTCGATGACGTCGATCCGGTGGTCCAGACGATCTGGCACGTGGTGCCCGACGTGAGCGTGATCTCGGCTTCGCCGCCATAGGGTGAGCCGTCGAAATTGGTGCCCTGCACCTGATAGCGGCCGCCGATCGACTGGGCGGTTGCCGGCTGTACCAGCAAGGCGGCAGCCGCAGCCAGAAGCAAGATTCGTCGCATGTGATTCTCCCCCGATTGATTCGCAGACGAAGCTATCCCGCGTCCATTTACTTGTAAATCGCGGCCCAGGCTTCGCCCGCCGCCAGCGGTTCGATGGCAAGATACCGCGCCAGGGTCTGGCCGATGTCGGCGAAACTTTTGCGGCGGCCGATGGAGCCCGGCGTCAAGCCCGGCCCGAAGCACATGATCGGCACGCATTCGCGGGTGTGATCGGTGCCCTTCCAGGTCGGATCGTTGCCATGATCGGCGGTGAGAACGAGCAGATCGCCCATCTTCAGTTTGGCGAAGACCGCGGGAAGTTGCGCGTCGAAATGCTCAAGCAGGCCGCCATAGCCGGCCGGATCGCGGCGGTGGCCGAAGTCGGTATCGAAATCGACGAAATTCACCATCAGAAACCCGCCCCCGGCCAATCCGTCCATGTTGTCCAGGGTGGTCCGCATGAGGCGGTCGTTGCCGGCCACCTTGATCTCGCGGCCGGTGCCGGAATGGGCGAAGATGTCGCCGATCTTGCCGACGCTAATCACCTCGCGCCCGGCTTTGGTCAGACCGTCGAGCAGAGTGGGCGCCGGCGGCGGCACTGCGTAATCCTTGCGGTTGCCGGTGCGGGTGAAATTCTTGGCGGTCTTGCCGATGAATGGCCGGGCGATGACCCGGCCGATGTTCAGCGGATCGGTGAGCTCGCGCGCCACCCGGCACAGTTCGTAGAGGCGTTCGAGGCCGAAGCGTTCCTCATGGGCGGCGATCTGGATGACACTGTCGGCACTGGTGTAGACGATGGGCTTGCCGGTCTTCACATGCTCTTCGCCAAGTTCGGCGATGATCTCGGTACCGGAGGCGTGTTTGTTGCCGATGAGGCCCGGAAGCTTGCAGCGGGCGATCAGCGCATCGGTGAGGCTTTTGGGAAAGGCGGGAATGGTGTGCGGGAAATAGCCCCAATCGAAGGGCACCGGCACACCGGCCATTTCCCAATGACCGGTAATGGTGTCCTTGCCATGGGAAATCTCCTCGGCACAGCCCCATTGGCCCTTGATCTCCGCAGTTCCGAGCGGATCGCGGCCGGAGGCGAGCTTCGCCGCAAGGCCGAGGCCGAGAGCCGCCATGTTGGGTAGCTTGAGTTGCATCTTCCCGGCGATGTGCAGAAGCGTATTGGCACCTTCGTCGCCGAACTTGCCAGCATCGGGCGCGCCGCCGATACCGAAGGAGTCGAGAATGAAGAGAAAGGCCCTGGTCATTCGATCCGCTGCAACACGGCTGGCGATGGGCGCCGCGCCTTGCCGAGAATATAGGCCTTGCGCAGGATCCCGGCAGCTCTTTCGAATCCGGCATCGTCGCGGGCATGAATCATCGCCAGTGGCCGGTCCTTCGACACACTGGCGCCCTTTCCCGCCAATTCGGTCAAGCCGACCGCATGATCGATCTTGTCGGAGGCGACGCGGCGGCCGCCGCCCAATTCGATAATTGCGAGGCCCAGCGCGCGGGTGTCGATGGCTTGCACCTGGCCCGCCTTCCCGGCGAAGACCGGCCGCACGATCGGCGACTTGGGCAGATGCGCTTCCGCCCTGTCGATGAAATCGCGCGGTCCGCCCAGCGCCGCCACCATGCGCTGGAAGCGTTCCGCCGCCGCACCCGATGACAACGTCTTCTCCAGCATGGCGCGCGCGCCCTTGGCATTGGCCGCGAGTTTCGCCAGCAGCAGCAGTTCCGCGCCCAGCGCCAGCGTCACCTCATGGAGCGGCGCATCGCGATGCTTGCCAGTCAGATAATCGGCGGCATTTCTGACCTCGACGGCATTGCCGGCGGCGGAAGCGAGCGGCTCGTCCATATCGGTCAGGAGCGCAGCCGTCTTGAGCCCGGCGCCATTGGCGACGCGCACCAGACTTTTGGCCAGCGTCACCGCATCCTTGGTCTTGGCCATGAAAGCGCCGGAGCCGGTCTTGACATCGAGCACCAGAAATCCAAGACCGGCCGCCAGTTTCTTCGACAGGATCGAGGCAGTGATCAGCGGCACCGATTCAACCGTCGCCGTCACGTCGCGGATCGCATAGAGGCGCTTGTCGGCGG
Organism: Hyphomicrobiales bacterium; assembly: GCA_031370475.1. Lineage (GTDB taxonomy): Bacteria > Pseudomonadota > Alphaproteobacteria > Rhizobiales > Aestuariivirgaceae > Aestuariivirga. The sequence continues at coordinate 3,047 of JANMQL010000370.1, forward strand.
GGGCGAGGTCGGCGGTCTGGCCGATGATCGCGGCGCCGGTTTCTTTCACAGTCTTGCGGAACAGCGTCAGATCGGGCTGCGTCGCATAGCCGGGGATCGAATCAAGCTTGTCGAGGGTGCCGCCGGTATGGCCGAGGCCGCGGCCCGAAATCATCGGCACATAGCAGCCGCAGGCCGCCAGCATGGGCGCCAGCATCAAGGAGACATTGTCGCCGATGCCGCCGGTCGAATGCTTGTCGACGACGGGGCCGGGCAGATCCCATTTTAGTACCCTGCCGGAATCGCGCATGGCCAGCGTCAGCCCCACGATTTCCTCGGGGCTCATGCCCTTGAAGAACACCGCCATGGCGAAGGCCGCCACCTGGCTTTCCGAGATGGCGCCCGAGGTCAGGCCGCCGATGAAATCCTTGACCTCGTCGCGGCTGAGCGGCAGGCCGTCGCGCTTCTTGCGGATCAGCTCCTGCGGCAGCATGTCAGGAATCCTTGAGATAGCGGGCGAGCAAGCGGGTCATGCGCTCCGCCGTCTTGGCGCCTTCGCGTTTGGTTTCCTCATGGCTGGGCGAGGCGCCTTCCATGCCGGCGCCGAGATTGGTGATCACCGAAAGCCCGGCGACACGCAGGCCGAACCGCCGGGCAATAATCGTTTCCGGCACCGTCGACATGCCGACTGCCGTGCCTCCCCATTTCCGCACCATGCGGATTTCGGCCGGCGTCTCGAAGGAAGGTCCGGAGAACCAGACATAGACGCCGGCATGGAGCTTGAGCTTCTCGGCCTTCGCCGCCCGCTTCAGGCTTTCGCGGATTTGCGGATCATAGGCATCGGTCAGGGGCACGAAATTTTCGTCGCCAGGCTGGCCGATCAGCGGATTCATGCCGGAGAAATTGATGTGATCCGCGATCAGCATGATCGATCCGGTGCGCATTTTGACGTCGAGCGAGCCCGCCGCGTTGGTGAGGATCAGCGTCTCGATGCCCGCGCCTTTCAGCATCTCGATCGCCGGCCGCATCACCGCCGCATTGCCGCTCTCATAGGGATGGGCGCGGCCCTGCAGCACCGCTACCTCTTTGCCGCCGAGCCTGCCTACCACCAGTGTGCCCGCGTGACCGGAAATTTTCGGCGCCGGAAAACCCGGCAAATCGCCATAGGGAATTTCGAGGCGGCCAGTCACCGAATCGGCGACCGGCCCGAGGCTCGAGCCCAGAATGATCGCTGTTTTCGGGTCGCGCCCAGCCAGGCGCTTGGTCAGTTCATTCATTTCAAATGCTCCGGCCCGAAGGCGGCGGGCAGCAACTCGGCGAGAGTGAATGTGTGCTTGACCTCGCCGGTCTCGCCGCAGACATGGATTTTGACATCGCCCGCGGCGAATTCGCGAATCTTCTGGCGGCAGCCGCCGCAGGGTGTCACCAGCCCCTCGCCGCCGCCAACCACCGCCACTTCGGTGATGCGCCGTCCGCCGCTCACGATCATCGCCGAAATCGCCGAAGGCTCGGCGCACCAGCCCTGGGGATAGGCGGCATTCTCGACGTTGCAGCCCGAATGGACATTGCCATATTCGTCGCGCACCGCCGCGCCCACGAGGAAATGCGAATAGGGGGCATGAGCCTTGAGCCGGGCGGCGACGGCAGCATCGACAAGATCGCGCATCATCTGTCCTTGATGTAGGGAATGCCGCTGGCGCGGGGTGGGATCGACTTGCCGATGAAGCCCGCCAGCAGCACCACGGTCATCACATAGGGCAGCATGTTGATGAACTGCACGGGAATCTCGAATTCGCCGATATGCACACCCTGCAGGTAATTGCCGCCCGCCTGCAGGAAGCCGAAGAGCAGACAGGCCGCAAGCGCCGGCCAGGCGCGCCAGTTGGCGAAGATCAGGGCCGCGAGCGCCATGAAGCCGCGCCCCGCCGACATGTCGCGCACGAAGCCTGCCGACAGCGACGTTGAGATGAAGGTCCCGGCGATGCCGCACAATACACCGGCGATGATGACCGCTTGATAGCGCAGCCGGGCCACCGAGATGCCGGCCGTATCCACCGCATGGGGATTTTCGCCGACGGCGCGGAGCCTAAGGCCGAAGCGGGTGCGGGAGAGAGCCCAAGCGGTGAGCGGCACCAGCACGAAGGTCAGATAGGTCAGCAGCGAATGACCGGAGACGATCGTGGCGATGCCGCCGAGCAGCGGAACGCCCTTGAGCAACGAGGCGCCCGGCAGTTCGATCGGCATGAAGCGCATCGCTTCCGACAGCGCCGGAGTGCGGCCGCCTTCCTTGAACCAGGTGTTGCCGAGCACCACCGCGAGGCCCGAGGCCAGCATATTGATGGCGACGCCGGAGACCACCTGATTGCCGCGCTGGTTGATCGAGGCATAGCCATGGACCAGCGCCAGTCCCACCGAGACGAGCAGGGCGCAGGCAAGGCCGATCCAGGCCGAGCCATAGACGGCGGAGGCGGAGGCGGCGATGAAGGCGGCCGCCAGCATCTTGCCTTCAAGCCCGATGTCGACGATGCCGGAGCGTTCCGACCACAGGCCCGCGAGGCAGGCGAGAATGAGCGGCACCGACAAGCGGATGGTGGAGGCGAGGATTTCGGGCAGCAGCGAGAGGTCCATGGCTCAATCCTCCGGCTTGAAGAAGATGGCGGCCAGCCAGGGCCGGAAAGCGTATTCGAGCGCGCCCATGAACAGGATGACCAGACCCTGGATGACGACGATCATGTCACGGTTGATACCGGGCTTGGCGAAGGACAGCTCGGAACCGCCCTGGTAGAGGAGACCGAACAGCATGGAAGCCAGAACGATGCCCACGGGATGCGAGCGGCCAAGCAGGGCGACGGCGATGCCGACGAAGCCGGCGCCGCCGACATATTCCAGGACGAGCCGGTGCTGCACGCCCAACACCTCGTTGACCGCCATGAGGCCGGCCAGTCCGCCCGAGATCGCCATGGCGATGGGGATGATGCGGTCGGGCTTGATGCCGGCATAGATGGCGGCTTCGGTGTTGGAGCCGACGGCGCGGATTTCATAGCCGAGCTTGGTCCGCCACAGGAGATACCAGACGCCGGCGGCGGCGGCGATGGCGAGAAAGACCGTGAAATTGAGCGGCGCCGAGGGCAAGCGGATATCGAAGAAGGCGCGCGCCACTTCGCGGAAGCTCATGATATAGGCGCCGGTGATCTCGCGGCTCTCGACCGCCATCTTGCCCACCGGGCGGAACCAATAGTTGATCAGGTACTGCATCAAACTGATGCCGATGTAGTTGAACATGATCGTGGTGATCACGATGTGGCTGCCGCGCTTGGCCTGCAGCAGTCCGGGTACCCATGCCCAAAAAGCCCCAATTGCGGCGGCAACGACGATCGCCAGCGGAATGACGATGGGCCAGGGCAGGAATTCGAGGCCAAGGCCCACGGTCGCGGCGCCGGCGCCCGCCACGTAAGCCTGCCCCTCGCCGCCGCTATTGAACAGGCCGGCATGGAAGGCGACGGCGACGGCAAGCCCGGTGAAGACAAAATTGGTGGCATAATAGAGCAGATAGCCCCAACCCTTGAGGGAACCGACCGCTCCCTGAAGCATGATCCACATGGCCTCGAAAGGGTTTTCGCCGATGATGACGACGACGAGCCCGGCGACCACCAGCGCCACGATGAGGTTGAGCAAAGGGATCAGCCCGACATCGACCCAGGCCGGCAGCTCTCCACGCGCGCCGGTCATCAGGCGGCATCCCTGGCGACGCCGGCCATCAGCAGGCCGATCTCGCGCTCGTCGGCGCCGGGGCCGCGTTCGCCCATGATGCGGCCGGCGAACATCACCAGAATGCGGTCCGACAGCGACCGGATTTCATCGAGCTCGACCGAAACCAGGAGCACCGCCTTGCCTTGGTCGCGCAGCAGAATGAGCCGCTTGTGAATGAATTCGATAGCACCGATATCGACGCCGCGGGTCGGCTGTCCGACAATCAGCAGATCGGGATCGCGCTTGATCTCGCGGGCGAGAATGATCTTCTGCTGGTTGCCGCCGGAAAATTTGGCGCTCTTGAGGAGAGGATCGGGCGGACGCACGTCGAATTCTTCCATCTCGGCGCGGGCCCTGGCGATCACCCGGGCCCGGTCGAGCCGGAAACCCTTGCCCAGCGACTCGTCGCGGTGCCAGCCGAGGATTTCCGATTCGCTTGCGTCGAAATCCGCGATCAGGCCGCGATGCTGGCGGTCCTCGGGCACGTGGGCGAGACCCTCGGCCCGCACATGGGCGGGATCGCCAAGCACACCGATGTCCTTGCCCTCGAAAATCACCTGGCCCGACGTGGGCCTGGCGATGCCGGCGATCACGTCGAGAAGCTCCGACTGGCCGTTGCCGGAGACACCGGCGATGCCGACGATTTCGCCCTTGCGCACACTGAAGGAGACATTGTCGACGCGAGCCACGCCCTTCCCGTCCTTCCAGGTGAGGTTCCTCACTTCCAATACCGTTTCGCCCGGTGTGGCCTTGGCCTTTTCCACCCGCAGCAGCACACGGCGTCCGACCATGGCTTCGGCAAGTTCCTCGACGGAGGTGCTCTTGGTCGCAAAATTCGCCACCACTTCGCCCCGGCGCATGACCGACACCCGGTCGGTGATGGCCATGATCTCGCGCAGCTTGTGGGTGATGAGGATCACCGTTTTGCCCTGGTCGCGCAATGTCCCGAGGATGCGGAACAGGTGATCGGCCTCGTCGGGGGTGAGCACGCCCGTGGGCTCGTCGAGGATCAGGGTCTCGGCCCCCTTGAACAGGGCTTTGAGGATTTCGACGCGCTGCTGCAGGCCAACCGGCAAGGTGCCGACGACGGCATCGGGATCGACGTCGAGCTCGTAATCGTGGGCGAGCCTGGTAAGTTCGGCGCGCGCCTTGGCCAGCGCCGGCCCGATGAGGGCGCCGCCTTCGGCGCCCAGCACGACATTTTCCAGAACCGTGAACGGGTCGACCAGCATGAAATGCTGATGCACCATGCCGATGCCGTGGGCGATGGCGTCGGAAGATGACTTGATGCGGACGGGCTTGTCCTTGATGCGGATCTCGCCCTTGTCGGCGTGGTAAAAGCCGAACAGGATCGACATCAGCGTCGACTTGCCGGCGCCATTCTCGCCGATGATGCCATGGATCGAGCCCTGCGCGATCGACAAGGTCACGTTCTTGTTGGCGTGAACCGAGCCGAAGCGCTTGTCGATGCCAACCAATTCAATGGCCGGAACGGTGTTGCTTGACTTCGGATTTCCTGCCCCGCCCATTTTTTCCGTCATCCCGGCGAAAGCCGGGAGCCATTTTCCCATCCGCTCGATTGCAAGGGATATCCCCGATCTTACCAGCCCAGCCATGGGTCCCGGCTTTCGCCGGGATGACGGCTGGACTGGATGGCCGGATTTCGCCTACTGCACGGGGCAGGTGTTGTCGGCGGTGTAGTCGTGCACCGCGATCTTGCCGGCGATGATGTCGGCCTTGGCGGCTTCCACCTTGGCCTGCATGTCGGCCGTCACCAGATTCTTGTTGTTCTCATCCATGGCATAGCCCACGCCATCCTGGGCGAGGCCCAGGGCCTGGATGCCCGGCTTGAAGGTGCCGTCCTTGCCCGACTTCATGACATTGTAGACGGCGACATCCACCCGCTTCATCATGGAGGTGAGAACCTTGCCGGGATGGAGATAGTTCTGGTTGGCATCGACGCCGATCGACAGCGCACCGCCATCGGCGGCGGCCTGCAACACGCCGAGGCCGGTGGCGCCGGCCGCCGCATAAATCACGTCGGCACCCTGAGCCATCTGGCCCTTGGTGATCTCGCCGCCTTTCACCGGATCGTTCCAGGCGGCACCCGTGTCGCCGGTCATGTTCTGCAAGATCGTCGCGTCGGGCCGCGCCGCTTTGACGCCTTGCACATAGCCGCAGGCGAATTTGCGGATCAGCGGAATATCCATGCCGCCGACGAAGCCCACCTTGCCGGATTTGGAAGCCAGGCCGGCCAGCATGCCGACCAGATAGGAGCCTTCATGTTCGTTGAATACGATCGACTGCACATTGGGCAGATCGACGACCATGTCGACGATGGCGAACTTCAGATCGGGATATTCCTTGGCGACCTTCTCGACCGCCGAAGCCTGGGCAAAACCCGCCGCGATGATCGGGCTGTAGCCCTGGTCGGCGAAATTGCGGATGGCCTGCTCGCGCTGGGCTTCGTTGGCAATTTCAAACTCGCCATAGGCGACGCCGGTCTCGGCCTTGAATTTCTCCGAGCCGTTATACATGCTCTCGTTGAACGACTTGTCGAACTTGCCGCCGATGTCGAAGACGATGGCGGGCTTGTCGTCGGCGGCGAAGGCTGCGGCCGCCATCATTGCCGCCATCGCCGCAGCGGCGAGTAATTTCCTGATCATCTCGAAACCTCCCTGGTTTTTTGATCGGCTGATCAAGCCGCCGGCCAGTTGACGACAAGTTTATGTCATTTGCAAGCGGGGGGTGGATAGCCTTGCGGACAGGGTCTTGAAACGCATTTCCCGGCTTCACATATCATTTGCGAACAAGTGGTTCCGGCGCCGGATGGGCCGGAACCATGGATATGCCGCCAATAAGAGGGCATTGCAAAAATGAACGTCAAAGAGACCGCAAAATTTCCCGGCCTGTCGCCCGCCGAGCTCGCCCGTTTGGGCGGCGGGGCCTTGGCTTATATCCGCGAGATCGAAGGCAAGGAGGCGACCCGCCTCATCGGCGCACGGGCTGCCGTGCCACCCGAAGCCAGGCTGTTTTGCCTGTATGGTGCCGATGGCACGCCGGTTTCGATTTCAGACAGCCGCGAGGCGGCGGTCGGCAGCGCCTTCGAGCACGAACTCCTGCCGATGAGCGTGCACTGATCAGGCGGCCGAGGCGGTGGTCGAGGGTTCGGTGAGGATGGCGTAGAGGCCTTCCGCCGTGTCGGTGCCGCGCAGCTTTGCAACGATGGCGGGATCGCGCATCAGGCGCGAGATGCGGGCCAGCGCCTTGAGATGATCGGCGCCGGCATGGTCGGGCGCCAGCAGCACGAAAACCAGATCGACCGGCTGGCCGTCGACGGCCTCGAAATCGACCGGCGCCGCCAGCCTGGCAAACAGCCCGTGGACGCGGTCGAGGGCGGCGATCTTGCCATGCGGAACGGCAATGCCCTGGCCGAGGCCGGTGGAGCCGAGCTTCTCGCGGGTCGACAGGGTTTCGAAAATCGCCCGGTGGTCGATGCCGGTGGCCTTGGCCATGGCCTGCGACAGTTCCTGCAGAAGCTGCTTCTTGCTCTGCGCCTTGAGGTTCGCGAGAACCGACTGCGCGTCGATGATATCGGCAAGAATCATGGAATCGTCCTCATCAACGGGATGGCGAATTGGGTTCAGATGGCGGGGTGGGGATCGACCCAGCCGATGTTGCCGTCGTGGCGGCGGTATACAACATTGAGCTGGCCGTGGCCGCTGTTGCGGAACAGCACGAAGGGAACGGTGGAAATATCAAGCTGCATGACGGCCTCTCCGACGGTGAGTTCGGGAACCTTGGCGGCGGTTTCGGCGATCACCACCGGATTGAGACCGGCGGGCTCGGCCGCCGCTTCGTCGGCGGCGCCGATCACATAGCTGTCCGCCTCGCTATGGCGGACCGGCACGCGGCGCGACTTGTGGTGATCCTTGAGGCGCTGCTTGTAGCGCTTGAGCTGCTTTTCGAGATGCTGGGCGGCGGCATCGAAACTCGGACGCGCATCGCCCGCCGCACCATAGGCCTGCAGCACCAGGCCGGTGGCCAGATGCAGGGTGCAGTCGGTCTGAAATCCCACACGCTGACGTTCGACGGTGACGTGCCCGTGTACGGTGCCTTCGAAATGCTTGCCTTGGAGTTGACGCAGGCGTTCTTCGATATGCCGTCTCAGCGCCTCACCGATGTCGAGATTCTTCCCGGTGATCTTGATCTGCATGGCGTGCGACAAAGTCCTTCTCCGCCCGTTGCCCAAAAATGGGCGTTTGCAACGGCAACGTCAACTGGTCTGCCGGAGGCTGTGAAAATTCACCGCTTCGAACCGCTGTCCCGGCCTGCCGCCAACCTGCCTGGCCGCGCCTTCCTAGCGAAGCGGCGCGGAACCTAGTCGCCCGCCTCCCTCAAGTCAACGATCCTGGCGAGGCTTTGCGTCGCGCTCGCGGCGGCGTTGGATCGAAGAAGGAATACCTAGCGATTCCCGATATTTGGCAACGGTTCGCCGGGCGATTTCGATGCCCGCCTGCTTCAGAATCGTGACGATGGAGTCATCGGACAAAACCTTGCCCGCCGCCTCGCCGGCGATCATTTCCTTGATCCGGTCGCGCACCGCTTCGGCCGAATGGGCATCGCCGCCGGATTCCGAGGAGGCAATGGCGGTGGTGAAAAAATATTTCAGTTCGAAGGTGCCGCGCGGGGTTGCCATGTATTTGTTGGAGGTCACCCGGCTCACCGTCGATTCGTGCATTTCGATGGCCTCCGCCACGGTCTTGAGATTGATCGGCCGCAGATGCTGTACCCCCAGAACTAGGAAGGCATCCTGCTGGCGGACGATCTCGCGGGCCACTTTCAGGATGGTTCTGGCGCGCTGGTCGAGGCTCTTGACCAGCCAGGTGGCATTGGCCTGGCACTGGCTGAGATAGGCCTTGTCTTTCTCTTGCACCGCCTTCTTCGAAACCTGCGCCAGATAGCGATTGTTGATCAGAACCCGAGGAAGCGTCTCGCTGTTGAGTTCGATCAGCCAGGTGCCGTCGGGGGCGGCACGCACGAAGACATCGGGAATGACCGGCTGCACCGGCTCGGAGCCGAAGGCGTGGCCGGGCCAGGGATTGAGGCGCTTCAGCTCGGCGATCATGTCGTGGATGTCGTCGAGGTCGAGCTTGCACAGGGTCTTGAGGGCGGCAAAATCGCGCCTCTTCACCAGTTCGAGATTGGCGACCAGGATGGCCATGGCCGGATCGTAGCGGCCAGCCTCCTTCAATTGCAGAGTCAGGCATTCCTCGGCATTGCGGGCAAAGACGCCGGTCGGGTCGAAGTCCTGCAGGATCGCCAGCACCCGCTCGACATGGGCAATATCGGTGCCGAGCATCTGGGCGACGCCGGCGGTATCGCCGGTCAGATAGCCCGCCTCGTTGACCATGCCGATTAGATGCTGGCCGATCAGCCGGTCGACGGGATCGGCGACGGCGAGATTGAGCTGGGCCTCGAGATGCTCGGCCAGCGTTTCGCTGCGGGCCAGGCCGGCGCCGGATTCGAGTTCGTCATGGTTGAAGGAGCCGCCGCCCGACGGCCTGAGCGAGGCCCAGCCGGAATCACTGGCACCGGGTGTTTCGGCGGCGGCGGCACCGCTGGCCAGTGCGCTGACCACATCGGGCTCGCTTGCCGGTTCCGGACGCGGCTCGGGTTTCGGAGCATCGCTCGTCTCGTCGCGCTCAAGCAGCGGATTACGCTCGAGCTCTCCTTCGACGAAGGCCTGCAATTCGAGATTCGACATCTGCAGCAGCTTGATCGCCTGCTGCAATTGCGGCGTCATCACCAGGGACTGGCCCTGGCGCAGTTCCATTCTTTGCATCAGCGCCATGCCGCGGCCTCACATGCTGAACTCAGCGCCGAGATAATAGCGCCGCACATCGGCATTGTTGACGATGTCATGGGGCGTGCCCTCGGTCAGGACCTTGCCCTCATGGATGATGAGGGCGCGGTCGACGAGTTCGAGGGTTTCGCGGACATTGTGATCCGTAATAAGCACCCCGATTCCCCGAGCGGTGAGCTGTCGCACCAGCTTGCGAATATTACCGATCGCAATCGGGTCAATTCCGGCGAAGGGCTCGTCGAGGAGCATGAACTGCGGCGAGGCGGCGAGAGCGCGGGCGATTTCCACGCGGCGGCGCTCGCCGCCAGAGAGTGAAACAGCCGGCGAATGCCGGAGATCGGCGATCGAGAACTCATCAAGCAACTCACGCAACACACGCTCGCGCCCGGCTTTCCCGGGCTCGACGAGCTCGAGAACGGCGCGCAGATTTTCCTCCACCGTGAGTCCGCGAAAAATCGAACTCTCCTGGGGCAGATAGCCGATGCCCAGCCTGGCGCGCCGGTACATCGGCAGATGGGTGATATCCGCCCCGTCGAGACCGATGGTTCCCCGGTCGGCGGCGATCAGACCGGTGATCATGTAGAACACGGTCGTCTTGCCGGCCCCGTTGGGACCTAGCAGGCCCACGGCTTCCCCACGCTTGACGGAGAGCGAAACCCCTCTAACCACCGGCCGGCGCTTGTAGCTCTTGTAGAGCCCTTCAACCACAAGCCCCGGCCGTTGCGGCCGCGGTGGGGCTGACTTTGCCCTGCCGGGACCGGGAACCGGTCTCACTTCAACGTCCTGCGTCAATTGGATTACCGCCCATTTGCATTAATTTTGAATGAAAGCCCTTTATTGCGGAACGAAACTGCCCTTGACGCGACCGCCAGTCATGTCGCTTCGGTCGGTATTAAGATCGACATTGAGCAGTTCGCCTTCAAGAACCGTATCTCCCTGCACAACTTTCACCTTGCCGCCGACCACCAGCTTGTCGGCCTTCACATCCATCTTTGCCCAGTCCCCGGTAATCGTCTGGTTTCTGGTGACGATGGTCACCGAACCCTCGGCCTCAAGTTGCGTCACCTTGTTCTTGGTGGTGCCGTCGGCCTGTTTTTCCTCGGCATAGATAGCCACCAGCCGCTCGCAGGTGAGGTTGACATCCTGGCGCTTGACGTCGACCTTGCCGGTGAAGATGGCGCGATGCTCGGTGGAGAGGATTTCCATCCGGTCGGCGGCGATATCGACTTCCTTCGACTTTGGCGATTGCGCCGCGGCGGCAAGCGGCAACAATAGTGCCGCGATCAGGACCAGTCTCCGCATCATGGGCCGCCGTCTCCCTGCATAGTCTCGGACCCGAAATGGGCCTTGACCCCATTCAAGAACAATATGGTCCTGCCGTCATCGGATATTTCAAGACCGTGGGCCTCGATTGAGCCGTCCGCCAGGGTCACGGAAACGGCCGTATCCGAGGTGAGCCGTTTCTCCTCGACAACCACATGGGCGCGCTGCATGCGGGCGGTGAAGCGGCCCGGCTCGACAATCTCGACATCGCCGGAGAGCCCGAGTTCATTGGCCTTGGTGTCGTAGAGGGCGTGGAGGGCGGTTACGTCATAAACCTCGCCCGTTGCCTTGCGGAAGGTCGCGGCGACGGTTTCGAGATGCACGAGATTGGGCTTGTCCTTGTCCTGATGGCCACTTTCGGCCTTGACCTCATAGGGCTGATGCTCGCGGTCGAAGCCCGCCAGTGTCGCCCCGGAAGAGGTGACCTGCTCGGGATTTTCAACCTCGACGGGAGGGGTTTGGTCCTTTGGCAGCAAGGCGGTGAAAAATCCCGCCTGGATCAGAAAGACGGCAAGAAACCCCGCGGCCAAGGTGGCGGCAAGCCAGCCGGCAATTCGCGCCAGCCGGGCGCGTCTGTTGGCCCGGCGCGCGGCATCGTTGCCGGGAAAGGTTTTCTCGTCAGTGAGCGAAGACATCTTCCTCGGTCCAGCCCCCGAGGTCGAGTGCCGCCCTGACCGGCACGAAATCGAAACAGGCGCGCGCCAGGCCCAGGCGCCCCTCGCGCTCCAGCATCTGGTCGAGGCGCGACTTGAGCTCATGCAGATAGAGCACGTCCTGGGCCGCATATTGCTTCTGGGCGTCGGAGAGCACATGGGCGCCCCAATCGGAACTCTGCTGCTGCTTGTTCAGCTCGATGCCGAGCAGCTCCTTGATCAGGTCCTTGAGGCCGTGCTTGTCGGTATAGGTGCGGGTGAGCCGGGAGGCGATCTTGGTGCAATAGACGGGCGCGGTATCGATGCCGAGATATTGCTTGAGCGCCGCCACGTCGAAGCGGGCGAAATGAAAAATCTTGGTGACTGCCGGATCGGCGAGCAGGGCGTTGAGGTTGGGCGCCTGGTAATGGGTGCGGTCGAGTTGTACCAGATGGGCATTGCCGTCGCCGGAGGACAGCTGCACCAGGCAGAGCTTGTCGCGGCGCGGCACGAGGCCCAAGGTCTCGGTATCGACAGCAACCGTCTTGCCCAGATCCAGTCCGGCGGGCAAGTCGCCCTTGTAGAGCTTGATGGCCATGGGAATGCCTGCCGCTATCAAAATCGACGATTGGTGCCCTGAAGAGGACTCGAACCTCCACGCCTCTCAGCGCTAGTACCTGAAACTAGTGCGTCTACCAATTCCGCCATCAGGGCTTCGGGCCGTCTCATAGAGGCGCGGGGGCAAGATTGTCAACCGAAGGCCGTGGAACCGCCGCCACAGGGTCTTTGCATCGCCGCCCCGCCCCGGCTAAAAGCGGCGCCATCCGAACCAGGCGAGACGCATGAACGCGACAGCTTCGACTTCCGGCAAACTCATAACCGTCATCGGCGGCTCCGGCTTCATCGGCCGCCACCTCGTGCAGGCGCTGGCCAAGCGCGGCTATCGCATAAGGGTGGCCTGCCGCCGGCCCGATCTGGCGGGCCATGTGCAGCCGCTCGGAACCCCCGGCCAGATCATGCCGGTGCAGGCCAATGTCCGCTATCCGGCCTCGCTGGCGGCGGCCTGCGACGGCGCCTTCGCGGTCGTCAACCTCACCGGCATTCTCTACGGTTCCGGTGCTCAAAGCTTCGATGCCGTGCATGTGTTCGGCGCCGAGGCTTCGGCCAAGGCCGCCAGGGCGGCCAAGGCGCGGCTGTTCATTCAGGTCTCGGCGATCGGAGCCGATGCCGCTTCTGCCAGCGAATATGCCCGCTCGAAGGCTGCGGGCGAGGCCCTGGCCCGCGCCGCCTTTCCGGGCGCCATCATCATTCGCCCGTCGATCGTGTTCGGGCCGGAGGACGGTTTCTTCAATAGATTCGCCGGCCTCGCACGCCTCTCCCCCGCCCTGCCCCTGATCGGCGGCGGCGCCACGAAGTTCCAACCGGTGTTCGTGGGCGATATCGCCGAGGCGGTGGCCCGTCTCGTCGATGCCGGCGAGGCCGACGGCCGCACCTATGAATTGGGCGGGCCGGACGTCTTGAGCTTCAAGCAGCTCATGCAGTTCACTCTCGAGACCATCGGCCGCAAACGCCTGCTGGTGCCCCTGCCCTGGGCGGTTGCAAGAATTCAAGGCATGATCCTCGGCCTGCTGCCGAAGCCGCTGCTGACCGCCGACCAGGTCGAATTGCTCAAGAGCGACAATGTAGTGAGCGAGGCGGCGGGGCGCGAGAAACGCACTCTCGAGGGCCTCGGCGTAAGCCCGCGCGGCATCGCCGGCATCGTGCCCTCTTACCTCTACCGCTACCGCCGCGCCGGTCAGTTCACCCCGCCCAGCGGCACCCCGGAATAGATCAGCGCCAGGAGTGCCGCGCCGAGCAAGACCCGGTAGATGGCGAAGGGCAGGAAACTCATGAATTTCACCAGGTGCATGAGAATGGTGATGGTGCCAAGCGCCACGAAAAACGTGAGCACGGCGGTCAGCAGGGTGGCGAAGGAAATCGAAATTCCCTGGGCCGCGGCTTCCGCGAGCTTAAGAATGCCCGCCGCGCCGATGGCCGGAATGCCGAGCAGAAAGGCAAAGCGCGCCGCCTCGGGCCGCTCGAAGCCGAGCGCCCGGGCCGCGGTCATGGTGATGCCCGAACGGCTGGTGCCGGGAATGATGGCAAGCGCCTGGGCGGCACCGATGATCATGGCGGGCAGCAGAGTCATGTGGGCCATGCGCCGGTCGGCCAGTCCAAACCGGTCGCAGACATACATCAGGATGCCGAAGACGATGGCGTTCCAGGCGACGATCTGCGGCATGGTGCGGAAGGCATCCATCAGGCCCAGCCTGTCAAGCAACAGCCCGAACAGAACCGCCGGTATGGTCGCGGCGGCGATCAGCAACGCCAGCTTGCCCCAGGCCGACGGCCGGCCGCGTAGCATGCCGATGGCGCCGCCCACGAGATTCATGCAGTCGCGCCAGAAATATACGACCACCGCCAGGAACGAGCCCATATGCACCATGACATCGGTCATGATGCCCTGGTCCGGCCAGCCGGTGAGAAGCGGCACCAGCAGCAGATGGCCGGAGGACGACACCGGAAGGAATTCGGTGACCCCCTGGATCAATGCCAGCACGACGATCTGCTCAAGCGGCATCACGGCTCGGTTCCTCTTGCCACCGCGAGCCCCGGTCGAATCGCTTGCCGCAATGGTGGGCGGGTTTTATAGAGCCAAGCCGGTTGGAGCAATTGCGGCGCGGCAGCCGTTTGGCCGGATGATTAATTTGCACTAGGATCGTTTCCACCAGCCATGCCGTCGCTCATTCATTTCTGTCTCGATCCCTTCAGCCGCCGGATGCGCCTGGCGCTCGCCGAATATGGCGTCGCCACCGAGTTGATCGAGGAAAGCCCGTGGAATCCGCAACCTGACGTCGTCGCCCTCAATCCGGCAGGCACGCTGCCGATCTATCTGGAAGACGGCGGCGGAGCCGTGTGCGGCGTCGAAGCGATCGGCGAATATCTTGAGGAAACGCGCAATCAAAAGCTGTCGCTCATCCCCGGCGATGCCGCGGGGCGCGCCGAAGTGCGCCGCCTCACCGGCTGGTTCGACACGAAATTCTATGCGGAAGTGTCCGAACCGGTGGTCAGCGAGAAGATCGTCCGCCGCTTCATGAGCCGCGAGGCGGGCGGCGGCGCGCCCGATATGGTGCGTTTCCGCCAGGCGCTGGCCAAGCTCCGCCATCATCTCGATTATATCGGCATGCTGGCCGAAGGCCGGAGCTGGCTGGCCGGCGGACAATTGTCGCTGGCCGACCTGGCGGCGGCGGCGCATCTGTCGGCGGTCGATTATGCGGGAGACATTCCGTGGGCGGACTATCCCGCCGCCAAGGCCTGGTACCAGCGTATCAAGTCGCGGCCGTCGTTCCGGCCGCTGCTCGCCGACACCGTGCGCGGTATGACTCCCTCGGCCATCTATGCCGACCTCGATTTCTGACCGTCTCAAAGAACGCGCCCGCCAGGAAGGCTTCGGCCTTACCCGCATCGGACCGGCGGCGGAATTCGGCGGCGCCGGCGCGCACCTGCGCGATTTCGTGGAACTGGGCCGCCATGGCGACATGGACTGGATCGCCGACACGATCGACCGGCGCGGCGATCCCAAGCGCCTGTGGCCGCAAGCCCGTTCGGCGGTCATGCTGGCGGCCAGCTATACGCCGTCGGTCGATCCCATGGCGCGTCTTGCGCAGCGCGATACGGGCGTCATATCCGTCTATGCCATGGGCCACGATTACCACGATGTCGTGAAGGGCAAGCTCAAGCGGCTCGGCCGGTGGTTCGCCCATGAATCGGGCGCCGAAATAAAAGTCTTCATCGACACCGCGCCGCTCATGGAAAAACCGCTGGCCCAGGCGGCGGGACTTGGCTGGCAGGGCAAGCACAGCAATCTGGTGTCGCGCGATCTCGGCTCGTGGTTCTTCGTCGGCGCCATGCTGACCGCGGCGGAACTGCCCTTCGACGCGCCCGAGACCGACCACTGCGGCGCCTGCCGGGCCTGTCTCGACATTTGCCCGACAAAGGCCTTTCCGGCGCCCTACCAGCTCGACGCGCGGCGCTGCATTTCCTATCTCACCATCGAGCACAAGGGCCATATTGGCCGCCAGTTCCGCGAAGCCATCGGCAACCGCATCTATGGCTGCGACGACTGCCTGGCGGTGTGCCCGTGGAACAAATTCGCCAAGGCGGCGGCGGATGCAAGACTCGAAGCACGGGACGACCTGGTGGCGCCGCCGCTCGCCGAACTCGTGGCTCTCGACAATGCCGCGTTCCGCGCGAAATTCGCCGGCACCGCTGTCAAGCGCACCGGCCGCGACCGTTTCGTGCGCAATGCCCTCATCGCGCTGGGCAACAGCGGCAATGCTCAACTTGCGCCGCACGCCGAACCATTGCTCGGCGATGCCTCGCCCCTGGTGCGCGCCATGGCGGTGTGGGCCTTGGCGCGGCTTTCGTCGCCCGAGCGGTTCGGCGCACTGCGGAGCCGGCACCTCGCCGGCGAGACCGATGATGACGTGCGCAACGAATGGCTGGCCGCATGAGTCACATATTGTTTTTCGGTCTCGGCTTCTCGGCGCGGGCCCTGGCGGTGCGTCTCAAGGCGCGCAGTTGGACGATCACCGGAACCAGCCGGAGCGATGCGGGCATCGCGGAGATCGAGTCCCTGGGCTATCGCGGCCTGCATTTGCCGCTTGCGGCGAGCGCCTTCGACGGCGTCACCCATGTGGTGATTTCCGCGCCGCCGGACGAGAGCGGCGATCCGGTCCTCAACCTGCATGGGCGCGACCTGGCGGCGCGGGCATCGGCCATCCGGTGGCTTGCCTATCTGTCCACCACCGGCGTCTATGGCGATCATGGCGGCGAGTGGGTTGACGAAGATTCTCCTTTGTCGCCGGCGACCCAGCGCGGGCGGCGGCGGCTGGCGGCGGAGCGGCAATGGCTGGCGCTGCATGCAAGCCACGGCCTGCCGGTTCATATCTTCCGTCTTGCCGGCATTTACGGACCCGGCCGCAATCAGCTCATATCGGTCGCCGACGGTACGGCCCGGCGCATCGTCAAGGCGGGGCAGGTGTTCAGCCGCATCCATGTCGAGGACATCGCCACGGTTCTCGAAGCTTCCATGGCGCGGCCCAATCCCGGCGCCGCCTATAATGTCTGCGATGACGCGCCCTGCCCGCCCCAGGAGGTGATCGCTTACGCGGCGCAATTGCTCGGCCGCCCCCCGCCGCCGGAAATTCCCTTCGATGAGGCGGAGCTCTCGGCGATGGCGCGGAGCTTTTATGCCGAATCGAAGCGGGTTTCGAACCGCCGCATCAAGACCGAGCTCGGCGTCGGGCTCGCCTACCCCGATTATCGCGCCGGGCTTCGGGCGCTCTGCAAGGATTTCACACCATGATGCCGTCGGCGCGCTCGGCCAGCCGCAGCACGGTCTCGCGAAGGAGCATCAGATTGGCCGGCGTCGATAGCCGGTGATCGCCGCCCTTGACCAAAGTGAGGCTTATATCCGGCGCCTGGATCGCCTCGAAGACCTTGAGGGCGTGGGCCGGGGGCACGTCGGGATCGGCCTCGCCCTGCAGGATGCGAACCGGGCAGGAGGCCATCACGCCCTTCTCCAGGATCAAATGCGCCGCGCCATCCTCGATCAGCTCGGCGGTGATGGGATAGGGCTCGCCATAGGAGGAGGGTTTCATCCACAGGCCCGTGTCGCGGATGGCGTCGCGGGCCTTGGGCGGAAATGCGTCCCACATCAGATCGGCGGTCATGTCGGCGGCGGGGGCGATCAGCACCAGGCCGGCGATGCGGCCGGCGGCTTTCGGCTGGCTGCGCCGCAGCTCCTGCAGCAGCAGCATGGCGAGCCAGCCGCCCATGCTGGAGCCCACGACAATGCGCTTGCCCGGCGCATGGGTGGAGAACATGTGCAGCGCCTGGGCCAACCAGCGCGAGACGGTACCGTCGGTGAAAACGCCGCCGGACTTGCCGTGGCCGGAATAGTCGAAGCGGAGCGATGCCCGGCGGGTTTCCCGGGCCAGGGCGGCTAGGGCTTCGGCCTTGCCGCCCTGCATGTCGGACTTGAATCCGCCCAGCCAGAAGAAACCGCAGCGGCCCAGATCCTGGCCGCCGCCATCCTCGAGAAAGGCGAGCTTCTCGCCTTCCGGCCCGCGGCTGAATTGGACGGCCTCCATGGTCTGCTTGACGAGCCCCTCGTTTCTAAGGTCTAAAGCGGTCCTTGCAACCGGCGACGGGCGGATTCGTCAAGCCCTATCCCGCCATCGCCCCAAGAAGGAGCTACCGGAGACTTGAGCATACCACCCAGGAGGCCGACGATAAACCGCGGAGCCGCCCCCCCGCAAAAGGAAGAAGGACACAGGATCAATCATCGCATCGACTCACGCGACGTCCGCCTGATCGGTGCCGCCGGCGAGAATCTCGGCGTGGTGCCGACCTACCAGGCGCTGGCCATGGCCGAAGAGGCCAATCTCGATCTGGTCGAAGTCTCGCCGGACGCCAGCCCGCCGGTTGCCAAGATTCTCGATTACGGTAAATTCAAATACCAGGAACAGAAGAAGGCGGCGGAAGCCCGCAAGAAGCAGAAGGTCATCGAGATCAAGGAGATCAAGATGCGCCCGATGATCGACGACCACGATTACGATGTGAAGATGAAGGCCATCAGGCGCTTCTTCGAGGAAGGCGACAAGGTCAAGATCACCCTGCGCTTCCGCGGCCGCGAAATGGCGCATCAGGAACTGGGCCAGCGGCTTCTCGACCGGGTGAAAAAGGATACCGGCGAGATTGCCAAGGTCGAGTCCGAACCACGCTTTGAGGGGAGGCAGATCGTCATGGTGCTGGCGCCTCGCTGACAAGACGCTGACAGGGCCGTTCACCCAACTGTCAGTGCTCCGGGAGTATGTTTGCGAAGTGTAATGGCCGGTCCGCAAGTTATGCGTTAGGAAGGCTGTCACGCTGTTCGTGTTGTGTACTTGGCGTTGAGACCTAATGTCATGATCTATAACAGATATTTTTTGCCCCTTTGGCTCGCGGGCACAACTCCCGCGAGCTTCCTAATGGCTTCTGCCGACAGTGCCGGCGCCGCAGGATGAAGGGCTAAACACATGTCCGACATTTCTTCTACGGTTAACCGACGCAAAGCTCTGGCCCGGATCAGCATCCTGGCGCTCTTCGTCTGTCTGGCGCCCCATGTCCTCACCATCAGCAAGGCGCAAGCCGACGACGGGGATGGTGGCGATGGCGGCGGCGGAGATGGTGGCGGCGACGGCGGTGGTGATGGCGGCGGCGATGACGGTGGTGATGGCGGCGACGATCACAGCGGCAAAGACGATGACAGCAGTAAGGCCCGCGATGCGGTCAGGAGCGGCAAAGCGGCATCGCTCGGCGAAGTCATGGGAATCGTGCGCAAGAAGTACAAGGGCGAGGTCGTCCGGGTGCGCCTGACGGGATCGGGCAAGAACCTGACTTACAATATCCGGATCATCGATCAACAGAGCCGGCTTGTCGAAATCCGCATCAATGCCGTCTCGCGCCGCATTCTGTCGGCAAAGGTCGTCTGATGCGGGTGCTCATCGTCGAGGACGAAGAGCGCATCGCAGCAGACATTGCCGAGGCGGTTAATGCCGGCGGCTTCGTCGCCGAGACGGTGGCGGATGGCGAAGAGGCATGGTTTCGCGGCGGCACCGAAAACTACGCAGCCATCGTACTCGATCTCGGCCTGCCCAAGCTCGACGGCATTACGGTGCTCAAGCGCTGGCGGCAGGAGGGTGTTGCAACCCCGGTCATGGTGCTGACGGCACGGGGCTCGTGGAGCGACAGGGTCGACGGTATCGATGCCGGCGCCGACGATTATCTGCCAAAGCCATTCCGCATGGAGGAATTGCTGGCCAGGCTCCGGGCCCTGGTGCGGCGCGCCTCGGGCCGGGCGCAGCCGTCGATCGCGGTTGCCAATGTGATTCTCGATCCGCGCACCCGGCAGGTCAGCGTCAACGGCATTCCGGTCAATCTCACGCCGCTCGAATTCCGGCTGGTCAATTATCTGTTCCATCACCGCGGCCGCGTCGTGTCGCAGACAGAACTCAGCGACAATCTCTATTCCCACGACAGCGAGCGAGATTCCAATGCCATCGAGGCGCTGGTCGGCCGCCTGCGCAAGAAACTGAAAGCCGATGTCATCGAAACCCGGCGCGGCTTCGGTTATGTCGTTCCCGCCGAGGCGGCATGACCGCCGGATCGCTGCGGCTCAGGCTGCTGGCCGCCGCCGCAATCTCGATCGCCATCGCCTTATTTCTCGCCGGTCTGGCACTGGTCAATCTCTTCGAGCAACAGGTGCGCGACCGGGTTCTCTATGAACTCAATAACGACCTTCTGCAACTCACCGGCGCCGTTGAAGTGGCCGCCGACGGCAGTGTAAGCGTCGGCCGGCGGCTCGCAGATCCGCGCTTCGAACAGCCCTATGGCGGACGCTACTGGCGGATCGATCTGGCGGCGCCGGGCGAAGCGGCGACGCAGGAGCCGCTGCGGTCGCGATCCCTGTGGGATGCCGATCTCGATCCGGCAAACCCATTGGTGGGACCCGATGGCGAGCGCCTGGTTCAGGTGCAGCGGCAGATCACCATCGCGGCCAAGGACAAGGAATTTCCTGTGTGGGTGACAGTCGCGGCGAATGAGTCCGAAGTCGATGTCCCATTGGAGGTATTTCGCTATCAACTGATCCTGTCGCTGACCCTGATCGGTGTGGCCCTGACGATTGCCGCCTGGGTGCAAGTCTCGGTGGGCCTGAGCCCGCTTGCCGCACTGCGCCGCCAGCTCGCCGCGGTGCGCTCCGGGCAGCTACAGCATCTGGCGGGCGATTTCCCGACCGAAGTGGCGCCGCTGGTCGGCGAACTCAACGATGTGCTCGACATGCGCGATAAATCCCTGGAACGGGCGCGGCGCAGGGCCGGCGACCTGGCGCACGGCCTCAAGACGCCGCTGACGGTGCTCTCGGCCATCGCCCGCGACATCGGCAAGCGCAAGCTGGTCAAGCAATCGAAGGAGATCGAGGAACAGGCCGATATCATGCGCCGCCATGTGGAGCGGGCGCTGGCCCGGGCCCGGCTTTCCACGGGGCGCAGCCACGTCACCACGCCGCTGCGGCCGGCGGTCGACAAGATGGTGGCCGCCCTGGCCCGCCTGCCGAAGGGCGAGGAACTGGACTGGGACGTCCATATCCCCGCCGATGCCAGCGTGCCGCTGGAGGCCGGCGATCTGACCGAACTGCTCGGCAATCTCCTCGACAATGCCCGTCAATGGGCCGAAAGCCGTGTGAAAATTCATTTTGAAACCCCACTGCTGACCATAGAGGACAATGGCCCGGGGGTTCCTCAATCGGAACTCGGCCGGATCGGCGAGCGTGGCCGCAGGCTCGATGAATCGAAACAGGGGTCCGGCTTGGGATTGTCGATCGTCGAAGACATCGCCGATCTCTACGGCCTGTCGGTGGCCTATGGTCGCTCCGAGCTGGGGGGTCTCAGGGTGGCGATCCGGGTCTGACTTGCATTTGCCCGCCGTATTTGCTTAAACCCCGCCGTCCAGCCGCCTGGCCTGTAAAGGGCATGCCATGGCGGCTTCTCTATGCTTTGAAAGGATAAGCCAAATGCCCAAGATGAAAACCAAGTCCGCGGCCAAGAAGCGGTTCAAAATGACCG
>JANMQL010000446.1:0-14725 GCA_031370475.1 Hyphomicrobiales bacterium
CGGAACGCTCGCCAGCACCGCGCCGCGCGCCAGCGCCGCGCGCACTTCGGCATCGGCAGCCACAGCCTCGACGGCGCGCGGCCGCCTGATACCACCGCCGCTTTCCTCGGTCACTTCCGCCCAATCGCGCATCGCCGCGGCGGCATTCGCCAGCGCCTCATCGACGCTGCGGCCCATGGCGGTGCAGCCGGGGAGATCGGGCACGACAACGCCATAGGCGCCCTTCTTGCCGTCGATCAACACAACATAGCGGCTCATGCGGTTACTCCTGCTTCAAATCCATCCGGCAGTCCTGGCAATTTGCCGTGCCACGCCCGGCGACAACTCCCGGTGCCGCGGGACGCCGATTACGCGGGCTTCGCCGGTCTTGCGAAAGATATCGTGCTCCGCGCCATGCCGGACGAGTTCCCACCCTTCCCGGACGAGCCGCGAAATAATCCGGTTCCGGTTGGTCTCAACCTTCGGCATGAATACGATGCGCCTATATAGGCGCATAAGCTGCGGTTGTCAAGAACCAGCCCCACGCAACTTTCAAGACCGATGCGGTGGCGGTCATTCGGACAGGAGAAAGGGCGGACGCCTGCGGCGCCCGCCCCGTCTTGTTGCAAATGCCTCAGGCCTTGGATGTCTTGCCCACGGCGGACATGCGCAGTCCGTAATAGACCGCGCCGCCGATGGCCACGCCGAAGAACCAGCCGTAAGTGCCCCACCACGACGGCAGGATCGTCGTGAAGGTCGGCAGCACCGAGGAGAACAACCCGCCGATGGCGAAGGCGATGAAGGCATTGACATGCCAGCCGTTCTGGAAGCGGAACTCGCCGTCCTCGCGGTAGAGCGCGTTGACGTCGAGCACGCCCTTCCGGATCAGGTAGTAGTCGACCATCATGATGCCGAAGATCGGACCCATGGTGGCGCCGATGAAGTTGACGAAGTGGGCGGCACCCGTCTCCCACGGCGCGAAGGGGTACAGCACCAGGGCAATGAGAGCCGCGATGTAGCCGCCCTTTTTGAAGTCGATCTGCTTCGGGAAGACGTTGGAGAAGTCGAAGGCCGGTGACACGAAGTTCGCCACCACGTTGATGCCGAGCGTTGCCACGGTGAACGTGAGAGCCGCAAGCAGCGCCAGGAACCAGCTATCGAACTTGGCCGAAATCTGGTCGGGATGCAGCAGCACTTCGCCATAGACCGTGTAGGCCGCCGTCGTTGTCACACCGGCCACCAGGGAAAAGGCCAGCAGGTTGATCGGCAGGCCCCAGAGATTGCCCTTGCGCAGCGTCGGCACGTCGGTTGCATAGCGCGAGAAGTCGCAGAAGTTGAGATAGAGAGCGGCGAAATAAGTGATCCAGGTCGCCGCCACCGCCAACAGCGCGGGGAAGGAGCCGGGCTCGCCCGGGACACCGGCATCGGCCGTCTTCTGCAACAGCACGTCCTCGGGGATCTCGCTGCCGAACGAGAAGGTGCCGGCCTTGACGATAAGATAGATCGACAGCAGCAGCATCATCACCCACACCGCGGGTCCGGCCCAGTCCTGGAACTTGCGCACCGTCTCCATGCCGCGCTGGATGATGAGGAGTTGCAGGGCCCAGACGACGACGAAGGCGATGACCTCCAGCGTCGAATGGCCGAGCAAATGGTTGTTCTGGTGGAAAGCCAGCAGGCCCTCATTGCGCACCAAGAGCGCCACGATGGCGCCCGAGGCCGCCGATGTCTGGGCGCCGTACCAGAAGCACGCCACGATGGCGCGCACCAGGGCGGGAACGTTGGCGCCGAAGGTGCCGAAGGAAGCGCGCGCCAGCACCGGATAGGGAACCCCGGTCTTGACGCCGGCGTTACCGACCAGGCTCATCAGGAAGAAGATGACCAGCGAGCCCAGCCCGATGGCCAGCACGAAATTGATGAAGCTGCCGCATAGCAGGAAAAGGCTGGCGGCAAGATAATAGCCCCACAGGCTGTGGACGTCCGACGTCCACACATTGAAGATGCTGAAGGCGCCCCATTTTCGTTCGGTGGCCGGCGCCAGATCGGCATTGTACAATGCCGGTGACGGATTGGTGACTTGCATCGATGTTCCCCCTCTTTGGATTTTCCCCTTGCGGCCGTTGCAACGGCCAGCAGCGAGCATGACTCCGTTTTCGCTCCGGCACAATGTCGCATAGGGCGCCATTTCACATTGCGGGACACAGCACCCGGCCTGCCAATCTATCCCGTTGAACAGGTTGGCAATGCCGCTTATGGTCTCGCCTTCGAGGACGGACACAACCCATGACCATGAATACCGCGGCCTCCGAAGCGCTGTTCCAGCGCGGCCTCGAAGTTCTCGTCGAGGGCGTTTCCTCCGCCTCGCGCGGGCCCGCCACCTTCGGCACCTTCCCGCGCTACATGTCGCACGCCTCGGGCGCCCGCATCGTCGATGCCGACGGCAATGAATATATCGACTGGATGATGGCCTTCGGCGCCTTGCCGCTCGGCCACGCGCATCCGGAAATCGTCGCCACCGTCATCCGCGAAGTAACGCGCGGCACCCATTTCGCCACCGCGCTTGAACTCGAGGTCGAGGTGGCGGAGATGCTGGTCAAGCTCCTGCCCCATGCCGACAAGATCCGCTTCGCCAATACCGGAACCGAGGCGGCGATCGCCGCGCTGCGGCTGTGCCGCGCGCTGACCGGGCGGCGCAAGATCATCAAGTTCGAAGGCCATTATCACGGCTGGTCGGACCCGGTGATCCTCAACACCAATGCCGTGCCGCCCACCATGATGGGCCCCAAATCGAGCCCCATCCGCATCATCGATTCGGCCGGCGTGCTGGAAGAAACCTGGCTCGACACCGTGGTGGTGCCGTGGAACGATATCGAGATGCTCGAGCGGGCCATGGAAATCCACGGCCATGACGCGGCCTGCGTGGTGACCGAGGGCATCATGGCCAACATGGGCGTGATCCTGCCGAAGCCCGGCTATCTCAAGCGCATCGAGGAATTGTGCCGGCTCTATGGCGCCATGTTCTATCTCGACGAGACGGTGACCGGCTTCCGCGTGGCGCCCGGCGGCTGCGCCGAGCTCTACGATCTGAAACCCGATATCGTCACCTACGGCAAGGCGCTGGGGGCGGGGCTTCCGATGGCGGCCATCGCCGGGCCGGACCGGGTCATGTCCGGTCTCGAATGGGGCAAGGTCCTGCACTACGGCACCCACAATGCCGGGCGGCTGTCGCTCGCCGTCACCAAGACCATGCTGGAAGTGATGCTGGCCGACGGCAAAGCGAATTTCACCAGGCTCGCCCATCTGGGCACCGCCATGGCGGACGCCATCCGCGGCGTCACCAAGGGCCACAACCGCCACCGCGTCATCGTTCAGGGCGTCAACTCCATGTTCCAGGTGTTCTTCACCGACGCCGACGAGATTTCCGATTACCGCGACTACAGCAATTTCGTGCGCCGCGCCAAGTTCCGCGATTTCGCCGTGCGCCTGTTCGACAAGGGCATCTATATGTCGCCCTCGCCGTCGCTGCATTCGCTGTCCTCGATCGTCCACACCGAGGACGACATCGCCCAAACGGCGAAGGCCGTGGGCGAAGTGCTGGACGAGATGCCGTGACCGCATTGGGTTTTATCGGCACCGGCCATCTTGCTGCATTCTTCGTCGAGGGCCTGAGCCGGGCGGGAGCGCCGTATAAGGTCACGCTGTCGCCGCGCAATGCGGATGTAGCGGAGGATTTGCGAGCCCGTTTCGGCGCGGCGATCGCACCGGACAATCAGGCCGTCATCGATGGCTGCGATGTCATCGTGGTGAGCGTCCTGCCGCAACAGGCGCGCGCCGTGCTAGCGCTATTGAATTTCCGCGGCGACCAAACGGTTCTATCCGTCATGGCGGGTATCGGCCTTGCGGCGATCGGCGAACTTGTTTCGCCCGCGACAGCGGCGGTCGCCATGATGCCGGGTCATGCCAATGCCCTGGGCGTGGGGCCATCGGTCCTCCATCCGGACATGCCGGCGGCGCGCGAATTACTGCGGCATCTCGGTCCGGTCCATGCCTATGGAAGCGATGCCGAGTTTGCCGCCGCCAGCGTGCTTGGGGCTTTTTCCGGCATGAGTCTTCTCTTGATGAAGCAGGCCATCGACTGGTTCGCGGCGAACGGCCTTGGCGCCGCCGATGCGCGAAAGCTGGTGGCGGAAGTCGTCGGCGGCAATGCCACGGTGTTGCGCGACAGTCCGCTTGCGCTCAACGACATAATCGCCGGCGTGGCGACGCCCGGCGGCATCACCGAACAGGGCTGGCGCGTGGCCGAAGAGGGCCGGCACTGGCCCGCCGCCTTCGATGCGGTGCTGCACCGGCTTTCACAAGTGGAGTGAGGTTAGCCATGTCGCTCAAGACCCTGGGACTCGAAGGCAGTCTCTACAATTATTACAAGTCGGTCGCCTATCGCGAGCCGGATATATTGCGAGAGTTGCGCGAGGAGACGGCGCGGCTCGGAAGCGACGCAGAGATGCAGATCGGGCCGGAACAGGGCGCCTTCATGGCCATGCTGGTCAGGCTCATGGATGCCAGGCGCATCGTCGAGATCGGCACCTTCACCGGCTATTCGGCGCTCGCCATGGCGCTGGCCGGGGCGGCGCGCATCACCGCCGCCGATGTCAGCGAGACATGGACGGCGATCGGCCGCAAATATTGGCGGAAGGCGGGCGTGGCCGATCGGATCGACCTGATCGTCAAGCCGGGCGCCGAAGCAATCGCCAAACTGCTGGCAGAGGGCGAAGCAGGGCGCATCGATCTGATGTTCATCGATGCCGACAAGCCCTCCTATGATACTTATTATGAGGGCGGCCTCAAGCTGCTGCGGGCCGGCGGCGCCATTCTCATCGACAATGTGCTGTGGGGCGGCGATGTCGCCGATCCGGGCAAGACCGACGCCGACACCGCCGCCATCCGCGCCCTCAACGCCAAGATTGCCGGCGACGCTCGCGTCGATCTTGCCATGGTGCCGATCTGCGACGGGCTGACCATCGCCCGCAAGCGTTGATCCGGTTTCGATCAGCGCTTGCCGCGCTCCTGGCGGTGCCAGGCCCAGGCGGTACGGATGATCGTGTCGATATCGGAATGCCCGGCCGTCCATCCGAGAACTGTCCGGGCCCGGCCGGCATCGGCTACCAGCACCGCCGGATCGCCGGCACGGCGCGGCGCCAGCCGGTGTGGCACGGGCTTTCCAGCGACGCGGGCCACCGCATCCAGAACTTCGCGCACCGATACGCCGCGGCCGGTTCCGAGATTGCAGGCATCGCTGCCGCCGCCGCCGATAAGATGGCGCGCCGCCATGGCATGCGCCGCGGCCAGATCGCTGACATGCACATAATCGCGGATGCAGGTTCCATCCGGCGTCGGATAATCGGTGCCGAAAACGTCGAGGGCCTCGATTTCCCGGTCCAGGGCCATGAGGGCGCGCGGAATGAGATGCGGCTCCGGATCGTGGCGTTCGCCGATCTCGCCATCCGCGTCGCAACCGGCCGCATTGAAATAGCGCAGCGCCACCGACCGGATGCCATGGGCTGAGCCGAAATCCCGGCAGATGCGCTCCATCGTGGCTTTTGAACTGCCATAGGGGTTGATCGGGTCGAGCCGCATGTCCTCGGTGATCGGCATGCGCTCCGGCTGGCCGTAGACGGCGCAGGTCGAGGAGACGACGATGCGGCCGACGCCGGTGTCGCGCATCGCGGCGAGCAGCGACAGGGTGCCGTTGACGTTGTTATCGTAATAGAGACCGGGGTCGGTGGCCGATTCTCCGACATAGGCGAAAGCGGCAAAATGGATGACCGCATCGGGACGGAAATCGAGCAGACTCTGGCGCACCAGCGTGCCGTCGCGGATGTCGCCTTCGATCAGCCGGCCCCATTTGACCAGCCCGCGATGGCCGCGCGACAGATTGTCGAGGATGGCGATTTCACAACCCTGCTGCGCCAGAAGCTTGCAGGTGTGGCTGCCGATATAGCCCGCCCCGCCGGTAACCAGGATGCGGTTCATGCCACCGTCTCCGCCAAGTGCGCGCGGAAATAATCGATGGTGCGGGTTAAACCGGCGCCGCCCGTGACCAGAATTTGCATTGCCGGTTTCCTCGGTGTTGGCCGGAACCTGTTGGCGTCCGGAGGAGATAGAGTCAAGAACGAAGGCTCGCGCCAAATGTTGCGCGGATCGATGAACAGCGGCCGTCCCCAGGTTTCCAGCCGGCCTTGCAAATTGCTGAAAACCGCAATCACGGCAATGTGTTGCCGGATAGAATTGGAGTGTCGTGGAATTGTGATATAGATCACATATCAATACACGTTCGGAACCATGGGCAACGAAAACAACAAATTCAGTGGAATGGCTGGCGGCAAGCCGCCGCTCATGCCGCTCTGCGCCTGGCGGGCTTTCCTCAAGGCGGCGGTGCCCGTCGAACTGCGCGCCAGGGAAATTCTTTTCCATGCGGGTGACGAGGGCGACGGCTGCTATCTGATCCGTGCGGGCACCGTGAAGGCCTCCGTCGTCTCGGTGGATGGCCAGGAGCGGCTGCTGGCGGTGCTGGGCGAGGGCACCCTGATCGGCGAACTGGCGCTGCTCGATGACGAGTCGCGCTCGGCCACCGTCACGGCGCTGCGCCCCTGCCGGCTTTTGCATCTTACCAAATCCGCCTTCTTCCGCCTCGGCGACGCCAATCCGACCATTTACCGTCTGGCTTTGCGGCTGCTGGCCCGGCGGCTGCGCGACACCAACGAGTCGGTCGTGGCCCAGGGCAGCGTCACGGTCCAGGGCCGCGTCGCCCGGGCCTTCGCTTCGCTGGCGGAAGGGCTGGGCGCGCCGCAAGCCGGCGGCCGCATCCTGCTTGCCCAGCGGGTCACCCAGTCCGACATTGCCGGCATGGCCGGCGTGGCCCGCGAAAACGCCAGCCGGGCGATCAACGAATTCCTGCGCGATGGCGTTCTGGCCCGGGTCAAGGGCTGTTACGCGATCGAAAAGCCCGAGCGGCTTCGCCAGCTCGCGGAAATCTGAGTTCAGCCGCCCTGGCTTTCGATCAGCCGCTCGGCCACCGCCGGCATCGTTCCGGCTTCGACATTGGCGAAGGCCAGCCGCAGGTAATTCTCTTGGCCGGGGCCGAACATGGAGCCGGGCAAGCAGAGGAGATCGTGCTCCCCTGCCAGGTGCTGCGCCACGCTTTTGGCGGTCTGGCCCGCGAAGGGATGCCGCACATAGGCGAAATAGGCCCCCGCGCCGATCAGCCGGTAGCCGAGCCGCGGATTGCCGAACGCCGCCCGCAGGGCCGCGCCGCGCGCCGCCATCATGGCTTTCTTCTCCGCCTTCCAGGCATCGAGGTGGCGCAGGCCGAAGAGCGCCGCAGCTTGCGAGATATGCGGCGCGCAGATCGCCATGCAGTCGAGAATCTTCTCGATCTCGGCGATGAGGCGGGCTCCGGCGATAATGCTCCCCGCCCGGTAGCCCGTCATCGCGAAGATTTTGGAGAAGCTGTAGAGCTGGATGAAATTATCCTGCCATTGGTTTCGCGCGAAGAGATCGTGCGGTGGGGCGGGATCGCTACGGAAATCCTTGTAGGTCTCGTCGACGATCAGCGCGATGTTCGTCCGCCGCGCCAGATCGTGGAAACTTCCGATCAGCGCGGCGGGATAAATGGAGCCGGTGGGATTGTTCGGGCTGCACAGCACAATCGCCCGGGTGCGGGCGTCGATCGCTTTCGCGGCGTCCGCAAGGCTTGGCACGGCGGAGTCTGCCGCGATTGCCGGAATGAAGCGCGCCTCGATGCCGAGCATGGCAAGCCACATCTGATGATTGAAGTAATACGGCACCGGCAGAACGACATTGTCGCCGCGTCCGGCGATCGCCATGATCGCCGCGCAGAAGGCTTGATTGCAGCCGGCCGCGATGGCGACTTCCTGGGCGCCGATCCTGCCGCCATAATCCGCCGCCATGTGCTCCGCCAAGGCGGTGCGAAGCTCCGGCAGGCCGGCGATATCGGTATAGAGGCTGGTGGCCGGATCGCCGGCCAGGCGGGCGATTTCCGCCTGCATTTCGGCGGCCGGCGGATAGCTCGGCACCGCCTGGCAGAGATTGATGAGCGGGCGGTTTATCAGGCCCGGCCGCACCCAGCCCATGGCTTCGGCGATGGGCGGCGCCTCGACCTGGGAGATCGCGGGATTGACGGCGTATTGCATGATAGGGCACCAATGGCGGCAGACGAAAAGCGAAACCATGCCGGGCGAGGCATAAAGGTGCAAGCATGAAAGCAATCAGGATCGAGGCCACCGGCGGACCGGACGCTATGAAGCTTGTCGATGTCGAGGTGGGCCGGCCCAGGCCCGGCGAAATTCGCGTGCGCCAGACCGCCATCGGCCTCAATTATATCGACACCTACCACCGCTCCGGCCTTTATCCGGTGGCGCTGCCGAGCGGCATCGGCCTCGAGGCGGCGGGCGTGGTCGAGGAGCTGGGCGAAGGCGTGAAGGGCTTGAAACCCGGCGACCGCATCGCCTATGGCACCGGCCCGATCGGCGCCTATGCGCAGGCGCGCATCATGCCCGCCGCCCGCGTCATCAAAATCCCGAAGTCGATTTCCGACGAGACGGCGGCCGGCATGATGCTCAAGGGCATGACGGTGCGCTATCTGCTGCGCGCCACCTACAAGGTGAAGCGCGGCGAAACCATATTGCTGCATGCGGCGGCGGGCGGCGTCGGTCTGATTCTGAGCCAATGGGCCAAGGCGCTGGGCGTCAAGGTGATCGGCGCGGTGGGCTCCGATGAAAAGGCGGCGATCGCCGGGGCCCATGGCTGCGCCCATGTCATCAACTACACGACCGAGAATGTCGTGGCTCGCGTCAAGGAGCTGACCGGCGGCAAGGGCGTAGCCGTCGTTTATGACGGCGTCGGCCAGGCGACGCTAATGACCTCGCTCGACTGCCTGCGCCCGCGCGGACTGCTGGTGAGCTTCGGCAATGCCTCGGGGCCGGTGAAATCGCTCGACCTCGGCCTGCTCTCGGCCAAGGGCTCGCTCTATGTGACCAGGCCGACGCTGATGACCTATACGGCGAGCGAAGCGGAACTCAAGGAAACCGCCGCCGACCTGATCGGCATGGTGAAGAGCGGCAAGGTCAAGATCCCGGTCAACCAGCGCTACGCCCTGGCCGATGCCGTGCAGGCTCACCGCGATCTCGAGGCGCGCAAGACCACGGGCACGACGGTGCTGCTGCCTTAGAGCGTTTCCCGGCGAAGTGGAATCGCTTCGCCGAAAAGGAAACGCTCAAGATTCGATGCTCTAACTATCTGAGCAGTCGCCGGTCGATTGCACCGCGAGCGCCGTCCAGTTGCCGGTGCAGGCGATCTGGCTGCACAGGAAACCGGCCAGGCTTGTTGCCGGCACCGCATGGGCGAGGTTGAGCGGCAGGCCGTTGCCGTCCGACAGCGTGCTCACCACCATGCCGATGAGCCGGCCCCGCTCGTCGAACAGGGGACCGCCGGATTCGCCTTTCTGGGTATTCATGTGCAGCACCATGGCATCGGCGTAGCCGAATTTGCCATATTGCACGGCGCGGCCGAAATGCATGGCCTCAAGCTGGCCGATGCGCGCCGTATCGCCCTGGGCGTGCGGTTTGCCGAGCGAGAAGACGGTCGAGCCGCGCGCCACGCAATTGTCGGCGACCGGAGTGACCGCCTTGCCCAGATAGCCCTTGAGCTTGATCAGGGCCATGTCGCTTTCGGGGCGGATTTCGACGACGGTTCCGGAATAGATGCGGCCGTTGGCGGCCCGGGCCGAAACCCTGTTGCCCTTGGCCATCGCCACATGGCCGGCGGTCAGCACAAAGCCGGAAGCATCGACGAGAAAGCCGCTGCCGGAGGTGACGGCGACGCCGTTCTTGTCGTCCTTATTGCTGCTTTTCTTGTCGACCTGCGAGACGGTGAGCGTCACATAGGAGGGGCCGGCGTCGCGCACCAGCCCGGCGATCGATTGCGACATGGCGAAATTGGCGGCGGGCTCGGCATTCTGCGCCACCGATATGTCGCGGCCTTCGAGCTCGACATCCTGGGTTGAGGTACAGGCGGCGAGGGCGAGACCGAGAGCGGCCAGGAGGAGACGGTTGGCGGAAGGCAAGGATGAAATCCTCATGTGAAGCGCCCCGCCAATAGCAAGCGATTGCCGCAACAACAAGGCGGCATAAACAAAACGGCCCGCCGAAGCGGGCCGTTCCGTTGATAATTGAGTTTCAGCTTAGAAGCGGAACACGGTCACAAGGTCGCCAACCATGGCGTCGGCACCAGGCTGCTTAGCCCACTCGGCTTCGAGACCGATCGTGAGTTGAGCGACCGGATCATAGTAGACACCGGCGAGAGCGGTATCGACATCGGCAAAGCCAGATTGATTTTCGTCGTGCTGATAGGCAACTTCCGCGTGAATGGCGTCGGACAGGTTGGCGCTGGCGAGAGCCGACACCTTCCAGTAGTCATTGCCCGAATACTGATGGCCGAACGCCGTACCAGCCGAAATGGAGGCCATGTCACCCAGCGAGAAGCCGATGCCCGCACCAGCCTGCCAGAAGTCGTCACCAAGAGTGCCGCCATCACGCCAGATGCCCGACACTTCGCCATTAACCGAATCGCCGCTATACTTGACTTCACCAGCGGCCCCGAGTGATTTCGCCGTGAGAGCGGTAGGATCGAGGCTTCCGTCTTCGATCGCGACCGCTGCGGTGATTGGGCCGCTGGCCCAGCTCAGCCGCATCTGGGTTGCATCGCCAGGATTCAGCGAAGCAAAGTTGTCGGTGCCGTAGCAGTTGCAGGCGCCGTCAAGACCATAGCCGATGTTGCCGAGTGAACCCGTATAGCCACCGCCAAGGGTCACTTCCGGGGTCATCGCCCACCAGCCCCAATACTCGTTGGAAACAAAGCTGCCCTTCGTATCCACAAAAGTGCTGTTGGCGCGGAGCTGAACCAAGGCGCCGACTTCACCAACGGCCGTATCGGTCTTGCCGACGACCTTCAACTGGCCGCGGCCGAAGATATCCATGTCGTCCGGCTCGCCGTCACCATCTCCGTCATAGTTGCTGGTAAACATCAGGATGGCGCGGGCATAGCCGGACCATTCGATCGAGGTCGAGGACGGAGCATCCGCCGTCGGCAGGATGCTGATCACGGTGGCCTTCGTGCCGTAGCCCGGATCGCTGGTGTCGAGACCCGGAACCGTCATGGCGTCGCCCTCGCGGACGGTCATGAGCTGATAGCCGGCCGGGACCGACGGAGTTGCTTCAAGCTGAGCAACGCGGGCATTCAGGGCTTCGATCTCGGCCTTGAGGGCGTCGAGACTGTCAGCCTGCGCACCGATGGCGGAAACGGCGAGAGCCGCGCCACCGAGGAGTGCCAGTTTCATCATCTTCATTCTTATTCTCCCACATTCTCTGGAGTTGAGTAGCCCCCCGATCCCCTGCAAATGGTTTTGGGTAGGCGATGCACGAGACTCTCGCACACGGAGGATGTTTTCGCTTTCCGGGGGTTTCAGGTCAATGAAGAAGGACACAGATCGGCCAGAATTTCGCCAAATGTAACTCAATTGCCACAGTCATTTCAGGGGGCTAAATATGGAAAACATAAGAGCAAAATCAATCTGTTAAGAACCAATCACGGCCCCGTGACCCGACTGTTTTTGGGGGCGGTTTTCCACTGCGCCGGGTGAATGGTGGTGGCCGTTTACGGACGTTGCCGCGGCCATTATAGGGGGACGGGAGGGGCCAGGCGCGGAGAATCACTCCGCCAGAGCCGGTCCAAGGTTGCGACGGGGGGAAATTAATGCCGATCAAGTGCCGGCCGCAGAAATGGCTTCTCTACGCGCCGCTGGCGGTTTTGCCGTTCCTGGCCGCCTGGGCGGTGAATACCAGGCCTATGCTGCTGGACCTCACGGAGCGGGTGACGGCCAGCCTGGCCCAATCGAGCTGGGCCAAAGCCAAGCTCGACGGCCGCGACGTGAAACTGTCGGGCGATGCGCCAAGCGCCGAAGCCATCGGCGAAGCGGTCCGGCTGGTGGCGGCGACATCTGGCGTCCGGCGCGTCCAATCCCTGGCCCGGGTGGTCGAACCGCCGCCACCGCCGCCCGCCGTCGAGTTGGTACCTCCAACCGTCGAGTCGTTGCTTGCCAATACCGCCACCCCGGCGATCAAGGGCACCTGGGCCGAGGGCATCGCCAAGACACTGGCGGTTTCGCTGGCCGGCCGCACTTACAGCCTGGGCACCGCCGCGGAACTGACCTCGAATGCCGGCGCCTGGACTTTGAAGCCGTCAATCCCGCTGGCCGACGGCAGCTATGATGTGAGCGCCGAAATCGGCGACGGCGGCGTCGCGGTGAAATCCTCCGTACCCGGAAAGATTGTCATCGACACGCTGGCGCCGGCCGCGCCGACGATCGCTCCGGTCTCCGCGCTACCGGGCAAGATCGAAGCCTCGGGCACCTGGGCCGAGAGCGACGCCTCGTCCTTCACGGCGCAACTGGCGGGCAAGAGCTGGAGCTTCGGCAGCGACGCGGCGCTCTCCTCCGACGGCAAGGGCCATTGGCGTCTCAAGCCGGACATCGATCTGGCGCCGGGCACCTATGACCTGGCGATCGAGTTGCGCGATGCCGCCGGCAATGTGGCGCGCGATGCGACCCGGGATGAAATCGTCATCGCCGCGCCGCCGGAGCCGGAACCAGCACCTCCGCCACCGGAACCCGCGCCGCCACCGCCGCCGGCGATGAGCGCCCCCACTGTCATCGCCCTGGCCGCCACCGTGGCGCGGCCGGCGATTTCCGGCACCTGGCCGCAACCGGCCGCCACCTCGCTCAGTGTGTCGCTGGCCGGCGTCACCTATGTTCTGGGCACCGGCGAAGCCCTGACCTCGGCCACGGCCGGCGCCTGGTCGCTGACCGTGCCGCGGCCGCTCAAGGATGGCGTCTATGATGTGGCGGTGGAAGCCGCCGATGCCTCCGGCAACAAAGCCGCCGACACGACGAAGGACGAGCTCACCGTCGATGCCGCCGGACCGGCAACGCCCACGGTCAAGCTTTATGCCGGCGAGGCCAGTCCCGAAAACATCGCCGGCACCTGGGATGCAGGCGCCGCGAAGAGCCTGAAGGTATCGATCGCCAAGGCCGGGATCGCCGCCGCTCTGGGCAGCGATCCGGCGCTCGCCTCGCAGGGCGACGTCTGGATGCTGACTCTGCCGCGCGCCCTCGAAGCGGGAAGCTACGATGTCGCCGTCGAAACCGCCGACGCTCTGGGCCGCATCGCCACCGATCAGACGAAATTCGAAATTTTAGTGAAGGAAGCAGCGCCGCCGCCGGCCCCGCCACCTCCGCCGCCACCCGCGCCGCCCTATGACTGTGCCGGCGCCCTCGACAAGATCGGCGGCGTCTTCCCGATCCGCTTCGATTTCGACGAAACGGCTCTGAAATCGCCCTACGATCTCTCGGTCAATCAGGTGGCGGCGCTGCTCAAGGATGCGCGCTGCTCCGAAACTAAAGCCATGGTGACCGGACACGCCGATTACCTGGGTCCCCATCTCTATAATCAGGCCCTGAGCGAAAAGCGGGCCCAGGTCGTGGTCGACATGCTGGCCGCCGCCGGCGTCTCGCCCGCCCGCTTGAGCGTGCAAGGCAAGAGCAGCGCCGATCCTCTCGATCCCGGCAAGGGCGATGCCCCCCGCGCCAGGAACCGCCGCGTCGTCATCCGCATCGTGCAATAGGAATGACCCATGAACGAGCTTTTCAATTTTAACGGCACGTTTTTTCTGGTGCAGGCAAACTGGGTCTGGATGCTGGCGGCCCTGGGGCTCGGCGTCTGGGTCGGCTGGGTGACCAGTCCGGGCGAGCCGGACAAGGGGGCGGAGTAATCCCATGCAACATCTGGTTCTCGAACTCGCCCTGTGGAGTCTTCTGGCCTTCTTCATCGGCTGTATCGCGGGCTGCCTGCTGCGCAAGGGTTTTGCCCGGCCCGCCGCCGCCCCGCAACCGGCCCCTTCCGCCGCGCCGAAGCCGCCGCGCAAGAAGAAATAGTCGGGCCCCTTACTGGCCCGGGCAGATCATCAGCACTTTCATTTTGTGGGTACCTTCCACCGACATGCCGCCCTGGCGGATATATTTGGCGAAGTCGAGCCCGCTCACATCGGTTTCCTTGGCGACTTCCGTGGCCACCCGCTGGCGATCGAGCAAGCGTCCGCCGCCGGTCTCGCCCTGGGGCCGCATCGACATGCCGAAGCCGCCCTTGCATTTAAGCTTGACGTCGCCGGCCTGGCCGGTGGTTTTTTCGTCGAGCGACATCCACAAGCCGTCGGTTTCGATCTCCATGTTCACGGCATCGTTGAGCTGGCCGCTCGGCTTGCAATTCATCCCGGCGATCTTGGCGCGCTTGATGGTGCCGGCCTGGTGGCCGTCGCCCTTCAGCGTCCAGTCGTCGGCGCCGGGCGAGCTTTTGCCCTGCATCTCCATGGGATCGGTCACATAGGAATAGGTCACGTCGAATTGCGGACCGAACACCCGCATCTCCATCTCCGCCTCGACCGTCACCGTTCCATTGTCGATCACCCGCTTCAACTGCGCCCGCATGGCATTGGCCTGGTCTTCGTAGCGGTTGGACTCTTCGGCGGCCATTTCGCTGAGCGGCCGCTCCCAATATGCCGCCGCGCCCGTTTTTGTACATAAGTCGCGGTGTTGCTTCTCATGCGCCAACGTAATCTC
>JANMQL010000411.1:0-12409 GCA_031370475.1 Hyphomicrobiales bacterium
CAGAAGGAAACGGCGCAATACATTACCGACATGGTGCTGGAGCTGCGCAATCTGGCGCGCACCGCCGAGCTCAAGACCCTGAGCGGGCTTCTGGAGATCGCCTTCTACGAGGCCTTCTCGCTGGCCAACAAGGTGGATATCCCGCCGGCCGAGGTGGAGCGGCTCAAGGCGCTGGAGGCGGCGGCCAAGGACGTGGCGTAATCCGGCAAACAACAAGGCGGGCGGGTCCCGCCAGCGGCCGGGCGATCATCGATTCTGCGGGGCCGAGCACCACGGTTTCGCCAGCGGCAAGCACATGGCCCGAAGCGGTGACTTCGCCATCGAGAACATGAAGGAGCAGGGTCGAGGAAGCCGCATCGAGGCGCAAGTCCGATGCGGCTTCGTGTATTTCGAGGCGGCTCCCGTAGCGGTCGCGCCGCGCCATCAGGTTGAAATCGCGCACCGGGCCGGAGACGAGACGGCCCTTGATGTTCCAATCGCCCGAAAAGCTGTGGGGCGCGAATGGGCGGGTGAGGTCGATGGGGCCTTCGGGGCCGCCCTCCAGCATCATGCCGCGGCCCTCGATCGCCATGATGTGGCGGTCATAGCCGGGAAAGGGCGAGAAAGGACCGTCGCCGGCCACATCGGCGATCGAGACGCGCCAGTCGAAAGGCCGACCGGAAAGGCCGGCATTTTCCGGGGAGACGAAAACTTCCGTGGTGGTGCCGCCGCCGTTCTTCCACGGCATGATGCGATAATCGGAGTTTCGCAGGATGCGCATGGTCAGAGCTTGTGGCGGGTCCGGCCGATGGGCTCGGCATGGGCGATGACGCGGCGGATCGAGGGAAATTTCGCCTGCAGGCCGTTCTCGATGCGGTCGACGGCGGCATGCACGTCGTCGACCGTTTCATTCGGCGCGAAGCGGCAGTGGTAATGAACGAAGACGCCGTGATCGTTCTTGCGGACCCGCGTGTTATGGAGATCGGTGAGATGCGCCTCACGGCGGGCGAAGCGCGCCAATGCCGCTTCGATCGCCTTGCGTTCGCGCGGCGGCGCATCGGCGCCTTCCAGCAGGCGTTCGGGCTGCGGCTCGATGTGGCTTTCGACCTCGACATGGGGGCCGAGCTCGCGGCGAATGGCGTTCTCGAGTTTCGTCGCCGTCTCATGGGCGGCGGCCAGCGCCATGGCGCCATCGACTTCGAGATCGAAACTGACGGCGAGCTTCGAGCCGATGTGCTGCACGGTCAGATGATGGATCGCCAGATTGCGGCGCCCGGCGATGAGCATGACCTTCTGAAACACGGTTTCGTTGTCGAGCGCCACCGGATTGGCGGTCACCGTGATGTCGGCATTGGCGAATTTTTCCTTGACCCTGGCCAATACCGTGTCGCGGAGCTTGACCATGTCATCGACCGGCATGGTGCGGGCGACCTCGACGACGATGCTGGCGAAGAGCGTGGCGCCGGCCGGGCGCAGGCGGAGATGCTTGATGGCGAGTACGCCGTCGACATGCCGGACGATGCCGCGCACCAGCTCGGTCGCACCCTCGGGCGCGGTATCGAGCAGGGTGGAAAGGGTGCGCCGGCCGAGACGCCAGCCGGCCAGGGCGACGAAGAACGACACCACCAGGGCGGCGACCGCATCGGCGGCGGGCAGGCCGTACCAGACGGCGGCCAGGCCCAGGAGCACGACGATCGAGCTCCACATATCGGAGCTGAAATGCAGGGCATCGGCCTCCAGCGCCTCGCTCGAAGTCTTGGCGGCGACGCGGGACAGCGCCCGGGCGCGGTTGTAGTCGATGACGATCGAGGCGGCGATAATGGCCGCCGCCCACCAGGCGAGCTCGACATGGGTTTCGCCGGTGACGAGGCGGAGCACCGCTTCATAGACGATCCAGGCGGTGACCAGGAAGAGCAGGCCGGTCTCGATCAGGGCGGCGACGCTTTCGGCCTTGGCGTGACCGTAGTGATGCTCCTCATCGGGGGGCTGGTCGCTCCAGCGGATGGCGATCCAGGTGACGACGGTGGCGCCGAAATCGACGATGCTATGGATGGCTTCCGAGAGAATGCCGAGCGAGCCGGTGAACAGCCCGGCGGCCAGCTTGGAGCCGGCGAGCAGGGCGCTGGCGAGCAGCGAATAGAGGGCGACGGTTTGCTTTTCGGAGGCCGACATGGGGCTGTGTCTAGGGCCTGCGAGGAGCTGTGACAAGCCGACCGGCTTGCCGCGGTGAAAGCGTTCGCCTATGTTTACGGCATGCAAAAGAGCCTGGCCGGTAAAGCCGTTTGTTGGATTGCCGCTATTGCCTTCGCTATCTTGCAGGCGAGCGCCGGATTGGCACCGGCGCAGGCGATCGCGGTTCCGCATGGGCCGGTGGTTTCGGATACGATGGACTGCAAGACATGTGCGCCGATGCCCGCGGCATCGGGAAGCTGCGCGGCCGGTTTCTGTCTGAGCGCCAATATCAAGCAGGAAGCAACGCCGACTGAAATGCCGGGCGAGCCGGCATTCGACGTCGTTTCGATGCGCGTTCCGGGCGGACATGTTGCACGGCCGCCGATCCGGCCCGCCTAGGCTTTCTCCAGCGCCCTTCAACAACCGATCCAATCATTGAAGACATGCAGGAGTTCCAGCCATGAAGGCTATTTCCCTATTCGCCGCCGCCCTTGCGGGCTTTGCGGTCACGATACCGGCGTCCGCCGAGACGCTCGGCGAGCTTGCCGGCCATACCCATATCCACGGCATCGCCGTTGCGCGAGCGGGAACCGCCAAGCTGTTGGTCGCCACCCACAACGGCCTCTATGCCGTGGATGCGGCGGGCAATGCCACGCAGGTTTCGGCGGTGCAGGATTACATGGGTTTTTCGGCCGATCCCGCCGATCCGCTGACCTATTACGCCAGCGGCCATCCGGCGGGGGGCGGCAATCTCGGCGTGCTGGCATCGAAGGATGGCGGCGCCACATGGCGGCAGATTTCGGAGGGCCTCAACGGGCCGGTCGATTACCACACCATGGACGTGAGTCCGGCCGACCCGAAAACCATTTATGGCGCCTATGACGGATTGCAGGTTAGCCACGATGGCGGGCGGAGCTGGAGCATGGCGGGACCGCTGCCCGAGGGGCTCATCGATATTGCCGCCTCGGCGTTGGAACGGGACTGGATCTTTGCCGCGACCCAGAAGGGGCTGTTCGTCAGTGCCGATGGCGGAGCCAGTTGGGCGCCGTTGCAATTTGGCGGCGAGCCGGTGAGCGTCGTCGAGACGGGAGCGGACGGCGCGCTCTTCGCCTTCGCGGTGGGGCGCGGCTTTGTCGCGGCCAATGAACGGACGCCGGGCGAATGGACGGTGCTGTCGAACGATTTCGGCGAGGCCATTCCGCTGCACCTGGCGGTCGATCCGATGGACGGCAAAAGGCTCTATGCCGCTACCCATACCGGCGCCGTTCTGACGAGCGAAGACGGCGGCGCAAGCTGGCGCGAATTCGGAGCGAAGTAAGGCGGCCGCCGGGCCATTCGCGCGGCGCATGCAGGTGCGGCGCGCGGATGGCTTGCGCGGCGGCGGGAATTCGTGCTGGCTTGCGGCGAAACACCAGCCATGCCGTCCGATTCCGCCAGCACAAGCCTGCCCCTGCCGCGCAAGGCGGGGGCCCTTACCTTCAGCGCCATCTTCGCGCTGGAATCCCTGGTGCGTTCGCTCAATTCCACCGTGGTCTCGCTGCAGGCCTATTACATTCTGGGGTCCAGCCAGAAGGTCAGCGAACTGTCGACCGGCGTTTCGCTGTCGGTGCTGGCGGCGACACTGCTGCTGCCCTATGTGCTCGGCCGGCTGAGACGGCGCTGGGCCTATAGTCTCGGCATCGCCTTGCTGGTCGCCGCCAGCCTGGCGCTGGGGAGTTTCACGCTCACCGGCCAGGTCGCCGGCATGTTCCTGCGCAATTGCGGCGCGGCGGTTTTGAACATCACCCTGTCGCTCTATATTCTCGATCATTTCAAGCGCAACGAGCTGGCGCGGGTCGAGCCCTTGCGTCTCAGCCTGTCGACCTTCTCGTGGATGGTGGGTCCGGCGGCCGGTGTCTGGCTCTATTCGGAATATGGCCCGGCGGCGACTCAGGCGGCGGCGATCGTCGCGGCGGCGGCGCTGTTCGGCCTGTTCTGGTATTTGCGGCTCTCCGACCGCACGACGCTGCCGTCCGGCACGCTGCAAAAATTCAATCCGCTGGCCAATGTGCGGCGTTTCGCGGCCCAGCCGCGCCTGCGCCTGGCCTGGCTGATCGCTTTCGGCCGTTCGTGCTTCTGGAGCGGCTTCTTCATCTATGGACCGCTGCTGATCGTCGAAGGGGGCTTGAGCAAGCAGTTCGGCGGGCTTGTCATCTCGGCAAGCCAGGCGGTGCTGCTGCTGGCCTATGTGTCGGGGCGCATTGCCCAGCGCCACGGTGTGCGGATCGTCATCGCATTGTCCTTCGCGGTTTCCGCGGCCGCTTGTCTGGCGGCTGGAATTGCCGGCAAGGGCTCGCCCTATATTGCGGCGGCCCTGCTGCTTCTCGGCTCGGTGGGGGCATCGGCGCTGGATGGCATCGGCGGTATTCCGTTTCTGCGCGCCGTCAAGCCGCACGACCGGCAATCCATGGCGGCGGTCTACCGCACCTATATCGATTTCTCGGAACTCATTCCGTCCTTCGTCTTCATTTTCGCGTTATCCTATTTCGAGATCGGCAGCGTCTTTATCATTCTCGCCGGGGCGCTGGCGGTCATTGGCCTGGTCAGCTGGAAATATCTGCCGCGCTCGATGTGACGCGGCTTTTCCAGGCGGCGCGGATCTGCCGGTGGGCATCGATGTAGCCCTCGGCCCGGCTTTTCAAGTGCTGCTCGAGCCGCGCCGTCAGGCGCGGGAGCTGGTGGAAGGGAACCACGGGAAGAGCATGATGGGCCGTGTGGTGCGGCATGTTCCAGGCCAGCAGATTGACCAGGCAGCTGGCGAAGGTGGTGCGGGTATTGGCCAGCATGTCGGGCACCAACGGGCAGGCGGCATGTTCGGCAAGGAGATAGGCTCGGAGGAAGGGTTGACCGATCAGCGCCGGACCGATCCACAGATAGAGCGGCCAGGTCCAGCCCTGCCACAGGCTGGCAAGGGCCAGCGCGGCATAAGCGGCGAGATGAGCGCGGGATTCCAGGACGAGAGTGCTGCGGCCGCTCCGGGGTACGAAAGCGTAGTCGGTCTTGCCGCACACGGCGCCGAACAGCATTGAAATCTGGGCGCGCCAATAGGGCAGGCCGGTAAGATAGCGGAGATATTCGCTCGTCTTGCGCGGGCGCGGCGTGGCCAGTTCCGGATCGCGGGCCGCATCCTGGGTGTGGCGGTGATGGGCGAAGTGAAAATAACGGAAATAGCGGGGCGGCAGGAGGAGAAGAAAGCCGGCGGCTTCGGCCAGCGCGGTGTTGAGCCGGGCGTTGCGGAAGGCGGTGCCATGGATGCATTCATGCTCGAGTGAGAAGAGAAAAATGAGGGCGATGGCGTGCAGCAGCAGAGCGGGGAGGAGAACAAAAACATTCGGCGCCGCGAGAATGACAACGGACGTGGCGGCGAGCCAGCCGAAATGAAAGGCAAGACGAACCAGGCCCGGCCCGTCGGACGTGGTCTTGAGGGCCACAAGCTCGCTGCCGTCGAGGGCGGCGATGGCTTCGCGGTGGGTGTATTCCTGGTGCATCGGACTTGACGCCGCCCTCGCCGGAGCGGCAACCTGCGATCGGACGGGAAGAGGCATGCCACAGAAGATCGCATTTGGCTACAAGGCGCTGATGGCCCAGGCCGAAGCGGAGATCGTCCAGGTGACGGCGGCGGAGGCAATCGCCATGCTGGGACGCGAGGACGTGACGATCGTCGATATCCGCGATCCGCGCGAGTTGCAGAGAGAGGGCCGCATTCCCGGCTCCTGCCACGCGCCCCGCGGCATGCTGGAATTCTGGGTCGATCCGGAAAGCCCCTATCACCGGCCGATCTTCGCCGAGGACAAAACCTTCATCATCCATTGCGCCAGCGGCTGGCGCTCGACGCTGGCGGCGCAGGCGCTGCAGAGCATGGGGCTGAAGCCCGTACTGAATCTGAGCGGCGGCTTCGGCGCCTGGAAAGAGGCGGGCGGGCCGGTCGAGAAGGTCGAGGCAAAATGAGCAAGCTGCATCTGGTGATTGCCAACAAGAACTATTCGTCGTGGTCGCTGCGGCCGTGGCTGGCGATGAGCATGGCGGGCCTGCCGTTCAACGAGACGGTGATTCCGCTTGATACGCCCGCGACCAAGGCGGCCATCGCCCAGCATAGCAAGGCAGGAAAGGTGCCGGTGCTGCATCACGGCAAGATTACGATTTGGGAGTCGCTGGCCATTCTGGAATATCTGGCGGAGGCGTTTCCGCAGAAGCATTGGTGGCCGAAGCCTTTGGCGGCGCGGGCCATGGCGCGGTCGATATCGAATGAAATGCATGGAGGTTTCGCGGCCTTGCGCAATGCCTGTCCGATGAATCTGCGGCGGGCGAGAAAGCCGGTGCCCCTGTCGCAGGCGGCACTGGCCGATGTGGTGCGCATCGAGGCCCTATGGCGCGATTGCCGGAGCCGCTTCGGCAAGAGCGGCAAATTTCTATTCGGACGCTTCTGCAATGCCGACGCCATGTATGCGCCGGTGGTGGCGCGTTTCGACACCTATGCGGTGCCGGTGCGCCCTGACACCCGCGCCTATATGGACAATGTCATGGCGACGCCGGCCTTCAAGGCATGGAAGGAGGCGGCGCTGAAGGAGACATGGATCGTGCCGTCGGACGAGGTCGATTAGCCGTCCGCTACTGCGAGCACCAGATGATCTCGCGGCCGTAATCGATCCTCACGCTGGTGATTATCGCTCCGAATTTCTTGCGGCAGACCTTGCGCGCCTCGTTCATGAGTTGGGCCCGTTCCGCAGGCGTGAAGTCGACCCAGCGTTTGCCTTTTTTCTTTGAAGCCGCATCGGCATCGGCAAGACTTGCGCCGAAGGCAATCAGCAGGCCCAGTCCGAAGATGGCAATTCGGTGCATGGCTCAGCTCCCTAACGTCAACTCGCCCAAGCTATTGAAACTTTTGGGGCGGTGCAAGCGCTCAGTTGAGCGATACCAGCCCGCGCGGGTGGCGCGTCACGCGACCGGCGAGTTCAAGTTCGAGCAGCAGGCCGGCGACGGCGGCGGGGGCGAGCGCGGATTCGCGGATCAGATCGTCGATGGCGACGGGGCTGGGCGAGAGCAGCGACAGGACGCGGCGGCGATCGTCGGGGCCGGCATCGGCGGGATCTTCCAGCGCCGGCGTTTCGGGCTCGAGGAACCTGGTGCGGTTGGGTGAGAAGTCGCCGCCCAGCGCATCGAGAACGTCGGCGGCGCGGGTCAGAAGAGTGGCGCCGTCGCGGATCAGCTTGTTGCAGCCCTCGGCGCGGGGATCGAGGGGCGAGCCCGGCACGGCGAAAACCTCGCGGCCCTGTTCACCGGCGAGGCGCGCGGTGATGAGCGAGCCCGAGCGCAGCGCCGCCTCAACCACGATGACGGCGCGGGCCATGCCGGAAATGATGCGGTTGCGGCGCGGAAACAATTCGGCGCGCGGCACGGTGCCGGGAGTCATCTCGGTGACGAGCAGGCCGCGTTCGCCGATCTGGTTATGTAACGCGTCGTTCTCGGGCGGATAGATGACATCGATGCCGCCGGCGAGAATGGCGGCGGTGCCGGTTGGCAGCGCGGCTTCATGGGCCGCCGTATCGATGCCGCGAGCGAGGCCCGAGACGACGATGAAACCGGCGGCGCCGATCTCGGCGGCAAGCTGGCGGGCGAATTTGCGGCCCAGCGCCGAGGCATTGCGGGCGCCGACGATGGCGACAGCGGGTTTCTCCGCCAATGCGGCGGCGCCCTTGATGCAAAGGAAAGGCGGGGCGCCGTCGGTGTGGCGCAGCAGCGGCGGATAGCCCGCTTCGCCCGGTACCACGAAGCGGGCGCCATACTCGGCGGCGCGTTCGAAATCGGCCTCGACTTCGTCGAGGCCATAGACGCGGAGGCTGCGTGACAGGCCGCCTTGGCGCGACAGTTCCGGAAGCGCCGCAATGGCCGCTCGGGCGGAATGATAACGGGCGATCAACTGTTTGAAGGTGGCGGGGCCGACATTCTCGCTCTTGGCCAGCCGCAGCCAGTCGCGGCGCTGCTCATGGGAGAGCAAGGGCAGGTTCATGACTGCTTCGACAGGGAAATCTTCGGTTCCTCGCCCTTGAGGAGCCGGGCGATATTGGCGCGGTGGGTGAGAAATATGGCAACGCCCAGGATGACGGCCGGAAACAGCAGATCGGTGCGGCCGAGAAGATAGGCCCAGAGCGGCGTCAGCAGGCTCGCAGTCAGCGCGGCAAGCGACGACATGCGGAAGGCGAAGGCGACGGCGAGCCAGACGGCCAAAAA
The DNA here is from genome assembly GCA_031370475.1 of Hyphomicrobiales bacterium. GTDB lineage: Bacteria > Pseudomonadota > Alphaproteobacteria > Rhizobiales > Aestuariivirgaceae > Aestuariivirga. Next base: position 8,419 of record JANMQL010000411.1, read on the forward strand.
GATCAGTCCCAGAGGCCAATGGAGGCCGAGGAGCACGCCGATATTGGTGGCCACTCCCTTGCCGCCCTTGAAGCCCAGCCACATGGGAAAGAGATGGCCGAAAAATGCGGCGAGCCCGGCCAGAATTCCGGCATCGGGGCCGGCGAGCCAGGTCATGGCGAGGACGGGTGCCGTGCCCTTCAGCGCGTCGAGCAAAAGTGTCAGAGCCGCCACCTTCCTGTTGCCGGTGCGCAGCACATTGGTGGCGCCGATATTGCCGGAGCCAAGCTTGCGGATATCGCCGAGACCGGCCGATTTGGTGAGGATCAGGCCGAAGGGAATGGTGCCGCAGAGATAGCCCACGGCGATCGCCAGAAGCTCAAGCATGTCAGAGAGAGTAAGTGTAAACGGAACGGCCCGCAACGAGTGTTTCGACGATGCGGCCCTCAAGCGTGCGGTGCTCGAAGGGCGAGTTCTTGGCGCGCGAGCGCAGGATGTCGTCCTCGACTTTCCAGTTGAGATGCAGATCGGCGAGGGCGAAATCGGCCGGCGCGCCCGGCGCCAGGCGGCCGGTTTCGAGGCCGAGGATTTTCGCCGGCGCCGAGGCCATGGCCTCGACCAGGCGCTCGAGCTTGAGGCCCTCATTGTGATGCAGGCCCAAGGCGGCGGCGAACATGGTCTCAAGGCCTATGGCGCCGAAGGCGGCCTCGGCGAAGGGCAGGCGCTTGGTGTCGGCGCTCTGCGGATCGTGGCCGGAGACGATGACGTCGATGGTGCCGTCGGCCACCGCTTCGACCAAGGCGCGGCGGTCGTCCTCGCCGCGCAGTGGCGGCGACAGCTTGAAGAAAGTGCGATAGGCGCCGATGTCGTTCTCATTGAGAGTGAGATGGTGGATCGAGACGCCGCAGGTGACGGGAAGACCGCGCTGCTTGGCGGCGCGGATTGCATCGAGTGAATGGCGGCTGGAAAGCTGGGCGGCATGATAGCGGGCGCCGGTCATCTCGACGAGGCGGAGATCGCGCTCCAGCAGGATCACTTCGGCCATGGCGGGAATGCCCGATAGGCCGAGTCGGCCGGCGATTTCGCCGGCGTTCATGACACCGGTGGCAAGGCTGGGCTCCTCGATATGCTGGACGACGAGCATGTCGAAGTCGCGGGCATAGGTCAGCGCCCGGCGCAGCAGATTGGCGTTGGCCACCGCTTTGGTACCGTCGGTCACCGCCACCGCGCCCGCCTCTTTGAGGAGGCCGATTTCGGTCATCGCTTCGCCGGCAAAACCCTTGGTGATGGCGGCCATGGGGGCGACGCGGACCAGCGCCGTATCGCGGGCCCGGCGCATGATGAAATCGACGATGGCGGCATCGTCGATGGCCGGCTGGGTATTGGGCATGACGATCATCGTCGTCACCCCGCCCGAGGCCGCGGCCTCGGAGGCGCTGGCCAGGGTCTCGCGGTATTCGGTGCCGGGCTCGCCAGTGAAGACGCGCATGTCGATCAATCCGGGGATGAGGGTAAGCCCCTTGCAATCGGTCACGGCGGTACCCGGTCCGGCGGTTTCGCGCGTCACCTGCGGTCCCACGGCGAGAATCCAGCCGTCCTCGATGAGAATTCCACCCTTGCCGTTCAACCCTTGCGCCGGCGCCACGATGTGGGCGTTGAGATAGGCGCGGCGGCGGGCGGCCTCATGGGCGGGCGCCATCATGAATTGGCTCCGCCGGGAATGTTGCGGGAAAGCGCATCGAGCACCGCCATGCGCACGGCAACCCCCATCTCGACCTGCTCGCGGATCACCGACTGGACGCCGTCGGCGACATTCGAGTCGATCTCGATGCCGCGGTTCATCGGACCCGGATGCATGACGAGGGCGCCGGGCTTGGCGTATTTCAGCTTTTCCTCGTTGAGGCCGAAGAAGCGGTAATATTCGCGGCTCGAGGGCACGAAAGCGCCGCTCATGCGTTCGAGCTGCAGGCGCAGCATCATCACCACATCGGCATTGGCGAGACCATCGGCCATATTGCGGTGAACCTCGACGCCGAAATTTTCAATGCCTGAGGGCAGCAATGTCGAGGGTGCTACGACGCGGACGCGGGCGCCGAGCTTGTTGAGAAGATGGATATTGGAGCGGGCCACGCGCGAATGCAGAACGTCGCCGCAAATCGCAACGATGAGGCCCTCGATGCGGCCGAGACGGCGGCGAATGGTCAGCGCATCGAGGAGCGCCTGGGTGGGATGTTCGTGCTGGCCGTCGCCGGCATTGACGACCGAGCAGGAAACTTTCTGGGCCAGCAGCTCGACCGCCCCCGAGGACGGATGCCGCACCACCAGGAAATCGGGGTGCATGGCGTTGATGGTCATGGCGGTGTCGAGCACGGTTTCGCCCTTGGACAGCGCCGAGGTGGCGACCGCCATGTTCATGACATCGGCGCAAAGCCGCTTGCCGGCGATCTCGAAGGAGCTCTGGGTGCGGGTCGAGGCCTCGAAGAAGAGATTGACCTGGGTGCGGCCGCCGAGCAGCGCGTGGCGCTTCTCGATCTGGCGGTTGACCTCGACATATTTGCCGGCGAGTTCCAGCAGGGCTTCAATCTCGGCGGGGGAAACGTCGGCGATCGCCAGAAGATGCTGGCCCTTGAGGAGCGGTGTGCGGCGCGAAGCTGTCATCAAAGCCGGGTGTGTAGGGGGGAATCGGGTGGGCGGCAAGTGGTTCGGCGGAAGCTGTGGATAGCGCGTGAAGATGTTCGGGTTTGGTAGCGCGCTAAATGTCCGCTACTGTTTTTGCTGTCCTGTGGCCGGGGTGGGCGGGAGCCAGCCCGTTGACACAACACTTGTGTTGACTCGGAATCGGTTAACACTTATGTTGTGTCAGTGAACAGCAATCAGGCGAAGCGATTTCTGGCCAAGAAGGGATGTACCTTTTCGCCCGGAAAAGGCGGCCATTTGCTTGTCCAACTCAACGGCAAGAAATCCGTTCTTCCGATGCATGGTGGCTCGAAAGAACTGGGCAAGGGATTGTGGCGGACCATTCTAAAGCAACTCGGCCTGGAGGATGAATGATGCGCTATCCAGTCAAGCTCACGCACGATGACAATGGTACGGTGTTGGTCACCGCCGTGGATTTCCCGGAGGTCGTGACCTATGGCGATGATCGCGACGATGCCCTGGCGCGTGCCGTCGACGCAATTGAAACGGCTCTCATGGGCCGGATCGCCGGGCGCGAGGAGATTCCGCGGCCGGGCAAGACCGGCAAGACCTTCGCGGTGCTGCCGGCGCTCACCGCCGCCAAGCTTTCGCTTTATTGGGCAATGCACGAGGACGGCGTTGGCAAGGCGGCGCTGGCGAAACGTCTTGGCTGGCATTTGCCGCAGATCGACCGTTTGCTCGATCTCAATCATGCCTCAAAGCTTGACGCTATCGAAGCAGCCTTGGCGGCGATGGGACGCAATCTCGAGATCAAGGTCATGAAGGCGGCCTAAGCAAGAAACGCCGGCACCAGCGGGATGGTGAGCGCGGCGCAGCGCGTGGCGCTTCTCGATCTGGCGGTTGACCTCGACATATTTGCCGGCGAGTTCCAGCAGGGCTTCAATCTCGGCGGGGGAAACGTCGGCAATCGCCAGAAGATGCTGGCCCTTGAGGAGCGGTGTGCGGCGCGAAGCTGTCATCAAAGCCGGTTGTGTAGGGGGGAAACTGCAGGGCGGCAAGGGGAGATGTTGGGGTTGTGGATTATGCCGAAAAGCGGGATGCGCAAATTCGTCTCGTTGTTTCGGCAAATTTGAGCGCCGCCGCTAACCGCCCGCTAGGATCAATTCCAGTTAATGGGATGACCCGATACGAAGCTGTGTAATGATGCCTTTGCTGTTGGCGTCAACGCGACTCGCAATGACGGGATGAACGCCGCAGGGGGCATCGATACCAGATGGGCCGCGGCCACCGCGCATGCGCACGCATGCGGCCGCGCTCCCATGTGGCACGCAATCCTCCTCGGCGGAATTCCAGACGGGCGGTCCTTGCTGCCCGC
>JANMQL010000437.1:0-2165 GCA_031370475.1 Hyphomicrobiales bacterium
GTCCGGCGACACAGCGTAACGTCGTGGTCTTGCCGCAGCCGGAGGGCCCGAGCAGCACAACGATTTCGCCTGCCGGCACCGCGAAGCTGACGCCGTCGACGGCGGGCCGGCCGATCGGAAACTGCTTGCGCAGGTCGGTGACGTCGAGAGTCGCCGTCATGATGTCATCAGTTTCATGAATGCGACGCTCACTGCCGGTGGCCGAAGGTCTTGTCCCATTCCGCAACCCAGGACTCGTGCAGCTTGACGTATTCCTCGAATTTCGGAAACCAGACCTTGACCACCTTGGGATCGAAGCCCTCGGGGTAGACCGGAGCCACCTTGAGCGAGGTCAGGTTGCCGAACTCCTTGATCATGAAGGTTTGACCCTCCTTCGACAGGCACCAGTTGAGGAACAGTTTCGCGGCATTGGGATTGGCCGCGGTCTTCGGAATGCCCGTGGCGTAGGGATTGGCCGGCGTCCCCTCCGGCGGGAAGAAAATCTTGATCGGCGCGCCGTCCTTCTGTTTCGGGTAGATCGCATTGTAGAGCAACGGGCCCATCGCGACTTCGCCGCGCACCATCGAGTCCGACATCGGCGCGCCCGACGGATAGAGGATCGGATGGGTCGACGCCTGCTTCGCCCAATAGTCCTCCCCCAGCACCTGGCGCTCGAACATGATGCGCGTCCAGGTGGTGCCGCCGGACCGGGCGAACACCTGCCCGGTCATCTTGTCGTATTCCGGTTTTGTAAGATCCATCCAGCTCTTGGGCGGGTTCTTGACCAGCTCGGTGTTGTAGGCGATCGACCAGACCAGCGTGACGCGCGGCCACAGCTTTGGCGAAATCTGCGCCTCGGGATTGTAGTCGGCGGCATTCGGCGGCGCATAGTCCTGGAACATGTCGGCCAAGGGTTGCATCAGCGCGCGGTCGGAGTGATCGACCACATCGGCGATCAGCTTGCCGGCCGCAGCCTCGGTCTTGACGCGGGTAATGAGCTGACCGCCGGGCGCGCGCACCATTTCGATCCTGATTTCGGGAAAGCGCTTGTTGAACTCCTTGATCACCCGCTGTTCGACCTCGGCGAAATTCGCGGTGTAGTAGACCAGCTTGCCTTCCTTCTTCGCCGCCGCGATCAGTTCGGGCGAGCCGAATTCCTGCGCCTGCGCAGGCAGCGCGCCCAGCGCGAGCCCAAGACCCAGAACAAGGCCGGCGGCGCCGGCTATGGTGACGAACCTGGTAGCGGTAGCGATCCTGGCAACGATTTCTTTGTTCATGGCCGATCCTCCCTTGGTTTATCTATCCGGTGCGGGCAACACTGCCCTGAGCCTGCCCCCGCGACAGCCAGTTGGCGCCGCCGATGAGAACGCCGAGCAAAACCGTCTGCACCAGGCTGAATGCCGCGGTCTTGCCGAGATTGCCGCCTTCGTAATAGTCGAGCAGCAGCACCGACATCACCATGGTGTTGCTGGTGTAGAGAAACAACGACGAGCCCAGCTCACGGATCGCCAGCACGAACAGCAATGTCATCGCGGCAAGCACGCCCGGCCGCGCCAGCGGCAACACGATGGTCCTGATGGTGCCGAGCATGCCCTTGCCGCAGACCCAGGCGGCTTCCTCCAGCTCGCGATGGATTTGCAGGAACGAGGTCGACAGCGCCTTGACGGTGTCGGGCATGAAGCGCGCGATGAAGGCCAGCGCCAGGATCCAGATGGTGCCGTAGAGCCCGCCGGGAATGCCGATCCAGGCCCACAGATAGGCGACGCCGACCACGAGCCCGGGGATCGCCACCGGCAATGTCGAGATCAGATCGAGGTTGCGCCGACCGCCGACATTGGTGCGATGGATGGTGTAGCCGATGGCGAAGGCCAGCGTACCTCCGACTACCGCGGTGACGACCCCGACTTCGACCGCGTTGTAGATCGATCGCAGCGTCAGCGGATTGTCGAAGATGCTGTGAAAATGCATCAGCGAATACTGCCGCATGTCGAACAGGCTGGCGGCATCGCGGATGAACATGAACTTGCGGAACGCCGCCACGATCAAGGCGAGGCTGGGCAGGATCACGACCACCACCAGATAGACGATGCCAAGGCCGAAGGTGAACCAGCGCCAGCGCCCGAGATCGAGATTGCGCGGCCGGTACGCCTTGCCGGCGACGGTGGTGTAGCTGCGCCCGCTCAGCA
>JANMQL010000448.1:0-12333 GCA_031370475.1 Hyphomicrobiales bacterium
GGATTCGGCGCCGCCGCCGACCATGATCGAAGGACCGTGGCGGGCGCCCTCCTCGCCGCCGGAAATGCCCATGCCGATGAAGGCGAGGCCCGAGTCTTGCAATTCCGCCAAGCGCCGCCGGGTGTCGTGGAAATTGGCATTGCCGGAATCGATGACGATATCGCCGGCGGCGAGATGCGGCCGGAGTCCGGCGATCTGCTCGTCCACCGCTTCTCCGGCCTTGACCAGGAGAATGATGGGACGCGGCGGGCGGATGGCGGCGGCAAGGCTCGCAAGCGTTTCGCAGGGCACGATGCGGGTGGCGAGTTCGCCGGCGCGGGCATGGAATTGGCGCGTCCGTTCCAGCGTGCGATTGAACACGGCCACGCGGAAACCCTTTTCCGCGATGTTGAGCGCCAGATTGGCGCCCATGGTGCCAAGCCCGATCAAGCCGATTTCCGCCTGCGCCATGCGCGTCATCCTCCGGTCAAATGAGTTTCATCTGGCTCACCGGCTTCTCCGCCCCGGGCTTCGGCGCGGCGCGTTCGATGCGGGTGGGCTCGGCGATGAAGAAATCCTCGGGCGCGGGTTTCAAGAGCGAGGCGGCGGCGAGGGGCTCGACATTCTCGACATCGAGCCAGCGGGCGTAATCGGCGGGTTCAATCACCACCGGCATGCGATTGTAAATCCGGGCAATGGTGCGGTTCGGCTCGCAAGTGACGATGGCGGCGGTCTCGATCTCCGAGCCGTCGGCGCCCATCCAATGTTCCCACAGGCCGGCGAAGGCGAAGAGGCCGTCATCGGGCCTATGGATGAACCAGGGCCGTTTCTTGCCCGGCACATCGCCCTCCCATTCATAGAAGCCGTCGGCGGGAATGAGGCAGCGGCGGCGCTTCATGGCATTACGGAAAGACGGCTTTTCAAGCACGCTCTCGGCGCGGGCATTGATCAGCGGCTTGCCGGGCTTGATCTCCTTCACCCAGGACGGTACCAGGCCCCAGCGCACGAGGACGAAATGGCGCTCGCCCTTCTCGGCGCGGACGATGGCAATGGGGCCGCCCGGCGCCACATGGGAGCGCGGCGGAAAATCCGGCCGCTCAAGATAGTCGAACAGGCTCCGGGTTTCCTCGGAGGTTTTTCTGAAGCTATAAAGCCCGCACATGGAGGAAGCCTAGCCCGATGACGGCTCCGCAACAATTCCCAAGACTCGGCGCCTCGGCCTGCGTGTTCCGCGACGGGCTTGTGCTGATCGTGCAACGCGGCAAGGAGCCGGGCCGCGGCATCTGGAGCCTGCCCGGCGGCCATGTGGAGCCGGGCGAGACGGCGCTGGCGGCGGCCCAGCGCGAGCTTGACGAAGAGACCGGAATTGCCGCCGATCTTGCGCAGCTCGCCGGGCTCTTCGATATCGTCCGGCGCGACGATCAAGGCCTGGTGACGCTGCATTACGCCATCGCCTGCTATGCCGGGCACTGGCGGAGCGGCGAGGCGGAAGCGGCCGGCGATGCCCAGGCGGCGCGCTGGGCAAGCCCCACGGAACTTTCCGGTCTTGCCTTCGCGCCGCATGTGAAGGACGCGATAGCCCGCGCCCGGCTGTTGCTAAGCATCTGATAACAATTCGATCTATTGCGTTAACCTTCGTTTAAGGAACGAGTCGCCGGGAAAGCCCGGTTTGCTAAGGTAAAGCCTTGGGATGCCGCGACGGTGGGACAGGTCGGCGGCATCGATGTGGACGCCGGACTGCAAGCTTGGACAAAATGCAAAAATTTCCCGCCCGACCCATGCCCGCCGCATTGGCGAACGAGGCCAAGCATGTGGCGCTGCGCTATATTCTCGATGCCTGGGAAGAGGCGGTCTATGACGGGCTCGATCCCGACTGCATCGCCACGGCGGCGATTTTCGCCGCCCTCTCCGACATGATCGCCAGCTATGGCGAGGAGCCGGTGGCGGTGATGTGCGCAAGATTGCCGGAGCGCATAAGGGCCGGCGAATTCACCGTCGGCAAGACCCGCCAATAATCAGGCGGCCAATTCCAACAGCAGGACAAAGCCAAAGGCGGTAATCAGCACGCCGGCCCAGCGATTGATGCGGTCGAGCGTTGCCGGTGTCAGCCGCGATTTGAGATGATGGGCGGTCGCGGCGACGAAGAGCCACCACAGCGTGCCGCCGATGGCAACGCCCGCGACCGCCAGCGCCGGGCGATGGGGCGCGAGCCCCAGTTGCAGTGCGGCACCCATGGCGCCGAAAATGGCGAGGAAGCCCATGAGCGAGCCGGGATTGACGAGGGTGAGCGTCAGGGCGGCGAGCGCCGTGCGCCCGGGCGAGACTTCGGGTGCGGCCGAATTCAATGACGCGACATGGGCGCGGGCGGTACGGATGCCGATGACCACAAGCAGCAGGCCGCCCAGCAATTGCAGGGGAACGGCGTAAGCGGCAATGGCGTGTTCGACGGCGCGGATGCCAAAGGCGGCGATGGCGGCAAAGCTGGAATCGGCGAGAACGGCGCCCGATCCGGCGATGAGGCCGCCCGTCATGCCCCGGTTGAGCGCGGCGCGGATCACCAGAAGATTGACCGGCCCAAGCGGTGCCGCAACCGCCAGGCCGATGGCAATGCCGATGGCGATCAGCGCGAAATCCATTCTTTAGCGGATATCGACGACGACGCGACCGCGGACTTTTCCAGCGACGATATCGGCGGCGATGCGCGGCACGTCGTCGAGTTTCACATGGGTGGTGAGCGCCTTGAGTTTTCCGAGATCGAGATCGCGGGCGATGCGCCGCCAGGCCTCCATGCGGCGCGGGATGGGGGTGGTCACCGAATTGACGCCGATGAGCTTGACGCCGCGCAGGATGAAGGGGGCAACCGAGGTCGGCAGATCCATTCCTTGCGCAAGGCCGCAGGCGGCCACCGTGCTTTCCGGATTCATCTGCGAGATGACATGGGCGAGTGTCACCGAACCCACCGAATCGATGGCCCCGGCCCAGCGCGATTTGGCCAGCGCCTTGACCGGGCCGCTGAACTCATTGCGATCAATGACCGCGGCGGCGCCGAGGTTCTTCAGGAATGGTTCTTCCGAGATACGCCCGGTCGAGGCCACGACGCGGTAGCCGAGCCTGGCGAGGATGGCGATGGCGACGGTGCCAACGCCGCCCGCCGCGCCGGTCACCAGGATGTCGCCGTCTGCCGGTTTCACCCCCTGCTCTTCCAGCGCCATGACGCAGAGCATCGAGGTATAGCCGGCGACGCCGACGGCCATGGCATCGGCGCAGGTCCAGCCTTGCGGCACCGGCACCAGCCAATCGCCGGAGACGCGAGCCACTTCCGAAAATCCGCCATGGTGCTGCTCGCCCACGCCCCAGCCATTGAGCACCACCTGGTCGCCCGGCTTCCATTTGGCATGGGTCGAGCTCGTCACCGTGCCGGCGAAATCGATGCCGGGGATCAGCGGGAATTTGCGGATGATCGGCCCCTTGCCGGTGACCGCCAGCCCATCCTTGTAATTGACCGAGGAATGGCTGACCGCGACGGTGACGTCGCCGGGCATCAGATCGGCTTCGGTCAAGTTGACGAAGTCGAGTTTCTGGCCGCTATCGGTCTTGCCGATCAGGATGGCGCGGAAAGTGGCTGGCATGGGTTCTCTCTCACAGGGTTTCGGTGAAGCGGACGGGTTGGCCGTGGGCCTCGCCGACGATCTGGCCCTCCCACATGACGCGGCGGCCGCGCACGATGGTGCCAACCGGCCAGCCGGTGACCGTCATGCCGCGATAGGGCGTCCATTGGCAACGACTTTCGATCCAGCCGTCGGTTACCTCGCGGCGGTGGGCGAGATCGACAATGGTGAGATCGGCGTCATAGCCCTCGGCAATGCGGCCCTTGGCGGCGATGCCGAAAATGCGCGAGGGGCCGTGGGAAGTGAGATCGACGAAGCGCTCGATCGAAAGCCGGCCCTTGGCCACCCAGTCGAGCATGACCGGAACGAGGGTCTGGACACCGGGCATGCCGGAAGGCGAATGGGGATAGGGCTTGGCCTTTTCTTCGAGCGTGTGGGGCGCATGGTCGGAGCCCAGCACATCGACGATGCCTGAATAGAGGGCGCGCCACAGGGCTTCGCGGTGGGTGGCCTCGCGCACCGGCGGGTTCATCTGCAAGAGGGTTCCGAGGCGGCCGTAATCGTCCGCCGATAAGGTCAGATGATGGGGCGTCACTTCGACGGTGGCGATATCCTTGTTGGCGGCGAGCAGCGGCATTTCCTCGGCGGTCGAGACATGCAGCACATGGATGCGCTTTCCGGCTTTTCGGGCCAGCCGCAAGAGGCGTTCGGTGCACAGACGCGCGGCCTCGGCATCGCGCCAGACCGGATGGCTTGCGGGATCGCCTTCACGTTGCTCGTGCTTGCGGGCGCGGAGACGAAATTCATCCTCGCTGTGGAAGGCGGCACGGCGGGTGATATTGGCGAGGATTTCGGCGATGCCGCCGTCGTTCTCGACCAAAAGCTCGCCGGTCGAAGAACCCATGAAGACCTTGGTGCCGGCGCAGCCGGGCAGGCGTTCGAGTTGGCCCAGATCGCCGGCATTCTCCCTTGTGCCGCCGATGAAGAAGGCGAAATCGCAATACATGCGGTTGCTGGCGCGGCGCACCTTGTCGGCCAGCGCCTCGGCCGTGACCGTCAGGGGCTTGGTGTTGGGCATTTCGAAGACGGCGGTGACGCCGCCCATGACCGCGGCGCGGCCGCCGGTTGCGAGATCCTCCTTGTGCTCGGCGCCGGGCTCGCGCAGGTGCACCTGGGTGTCGATGACGCCGGGGAGGATGTGCAGCGCGCGGCAGTCGATCGTCTCGCCTCCCGGCGCGGCGGCGAAGCTGCCTAACCCGGCAATGCGGCCATCGCGAATCGCCACATCGCGGAGACCCACGCCATCATGGTTGACGACGGTGCCGCCCTTGAGGATGAGATCGGCGGTCGCTGGCATAGGGTTTCCTTGATTGTGCGCTGCCTCCTACGTAAATGTGGACGGGAAGCGAAGCAACAGTCATGGCAGCACAGTCATTTTCCCCGGGCGCCTTGCCGGAGCGGTCGGCCTTTCGGATCGACGGGCCGGAGGCTCGGCATTTCCTGCACAATCTGCTGACCGCCGATATCGAGGGGCTGCAGGCGGGAGAGGCCACCTATGCGGCGCTGCTGACGCCCCAGGGCAAGATGCTGTTCGATTTCTTCGTCATCGGGGATGGCGAGGGCTTCCTCGTCGATTGCGCCCTGTCGCAGAAGGCGGAACTCATCAAGCGGCTCGGCTTCTACAGGCTCAGGGCCAAAGTGACGATCGCCGATCTGGCCTATCGAGAGGTGGGCGTTTCGCCCGAAAAGCCGGCGACGGGCCCGGCCTATGCCGATCCGCGCGACGGGACCATGGGCTGGCGAGTGATCGCGCCCAAGGGCACCCTGCCCCAAGCTTCCGGCTATCATGGGCTGCGCGTCCGGTCGGGCCTTGCCGACACGGACGCCGATCTGGGTTCGGGCGAATTCTTCCCGCATGAGGCCAATCTCGATCAGCTGGGGGCGGTGAGTTTCGCGAAGGGCTGCTATGTGGGCCAGGAAGTGGTGTCGCGCATGGAGCACCGGGCCACGGCGCGGAGCCGTATTCTTCCGGTACGCCTCGATGGCGCCGCGGCGAAGGGCAGCGAGATTCTCTCCGGCGGCAAGGTGATGGGCACTCTGCTGTCGTCCGTGGGCCCCGATGGGCTGGCGCTGATCCGGCTCGACCGGCTGGCCGAGGCGAAGGAGCCGCTGCTCGCGGCCGGTGCGGGGACGCGGGTCATTAAGCCGCGCTGGGCGCGCTATGACGTGCCCGGAGCGGAAGCAAAATGAATTCGGGACGAATGACGGAGATTTTGCCTGACGATTGGCGATTCCGATGACGACCGTCCACGCCCCCGACAGCCGCTATTCCTGGGTCCGCCTCGCCATATCGCTGGCGCTCTCCACCATCGGCGGCATCGGCCTGTGGTCGGCGGTCGTGGTGCTGCCGACCATCCAGGCGGAATTTGGCATTGACCGGGCCGGCGCATCGTTGCCCTATACGGTGACCACCATCGGCTTCGCCCTGGGCGGCGTGCTGATGGGCCGCATCGCCGACCGTTTCGGCATTACCGTGCCGCTGTTCACGGGCGCCATCGCCTTGGGCGCGGGATTCATTCTCGCCGCCCTCTCGGGCAGTTTTCTGCAATTCCTCATCGTCCAGGCCCTGCTGATCGGCCTCCTCGGCTCCTCGTCCACATTCGGTCCGCTGGTCGCCGATGTGTCGCTCTGGTTCCACCGCCGCCGCGGCATCGCCGTCGCCATCGTGGCCAGCGGCAATTATGTGGCGGGCACCATCTGGCCGCCGCTTTTGCAATATGGCATCGCCACCTATGGCTGGCGCCCGGTCTATGGGGCCATCGGCCTGCTCTGCGTTGCCACCATGATGCCGCTGGCCCTGCTGCTCAGGCCGCGTCCCGCCTTCGACGACCGGGCGAGCCCCGCCAGCAGCCTGAAAGGAGCGAGCGGCCTTCTGCCCAGGCCCCGCTTCCTGCAGCCGCTGCTGATCGTCGCGGGCCTTGCCTGCTGCGTCGCCATGTCGATGCCGCAGGTCCACATCGTCGCCTATTGCGCCGATCTCGGCTATGGCCCGGCGCGCGGTGCCGAGATGCTAGCCATCATGCTGGGCTTCGGCGTGGTCAGCCGGCTCGGCTCCGGCCTGATCGCCGACCGCATCGGCGGCATCGGCACCCTGATCGCCGGCTCGATGCTGCAAGCCCTGGCGCTCCTGTTCTATATCCCCTTCGACGGGCTCGCCTCGCTCTATGTCGTCTCGGCCTTTTTCGGTCTGGCCCAGGGCGGCATCGTGCCGAGCTATGCCATGATCGTGCGCGATTATTTCCCGGCCCGCGAGGCGGGACGCCGCATCAGCCTGGTGCTCACCGCCACGGTGCTCGGCATGGCGCTGGGCGGCTGGATGTCGGGCGAGATTTACGATCTGACCGGCTCCTACCAGGCCGCCTTCCTCAATGGCATCGCCTGGAACCTGCTCAACTTGGGGATAGCCATCTGGCTGCTCGTGCGTCGCCGCCGCACTTGACCGCGCCCTCACGGCATGATTGTTGCGTCGCAACATTGCGGGGGTTCGGGCATGGCGGATAAGCGCGTCTATCGCTTCGGGGCGGGCAAGGCCGACGGCCGCGCCGATATGAAGAACCTGCTCGGCGGCAAGGGCGCAAACCTCGCCGAGATGGCCAATCTTGGCCTCCCCGTGCCGCCCGGCTTCACCATCACCACTGCGGTCTGCACCGCCTATTCCCGCGGCAATCGTCAGTACCCGGACGGATTGACCGGCGAGGCCGAAGCCGCCCTGGCCGAAGTCGGCAAGAGCGTGGGTGCCGCATTCGGCAGCCGGGATAAGCCGCTGCTCGTTTCCGTGCGTTCTGGTGCCAGGGCCTCCATGCCCGGCATGATGGACACGGTGCTCAATCTCGGCCTCAACGATCAAACCATCGAAGGCCTCGCCGCCCGCTCCGGCGACCGCCGTTTCGCCTATGACAGCTACCGCCGCTTCATCACCATGTATTCCGGCGTGGTGCTGGGCGTCGACCATGCCGAGTTCGAGGATATCCTCGGCGGCTTCAAGGACGAGAGGGACTATTCCCTCGATACCCAGGTCACCGCCGATGAATGGCTGGGCATGATCGTCCGCTACAAGGCGCTGGTCGCCGAGCACACCGGCAAGCCCTTCCCGCAGGATGTGAACGAACAGCTCTGGGGAGCGATCGGCGCCGTGTTCCGCTCCTGGATGTCGGCCCGCGCCATCACCTATCGGAAGCTCAACGCGATCCCCGAGGATTGGGGCACGGCGGTCAATGTCCAGGCCATGGTGTTCGGCAACATGGGCGAAACCTCGGCCACCGGCGTCGCCTTCACCCGCAATCCGGCCACCGGCGAGAAGGCGCTCTACGGCGAGTTCCTGGTCAATGCCCAGGGCGAGGACGTGGTGGCCGGCATCCGCACGCCGCAGAATATCACCGAAAAGGCGCGCATCGAAGCGGGCTCCAACGCCCCTTCGCTCGAGGCCCTGATGCCCGCGACCTTCAAGGAACTCGCCGCCGCTTTCGACACGCTGGAGCGCCATTACCGCGACATGCAGGACCTCGAATTCACCATTCAGGACGGCAAGCTGTGGATGCTGCAGGCCCGCAACGGCAAGCGCACCGCCAAGGCGGCGCTGAAAATCGCCGTCGACATGGCGGGCGAGGGGCTGATCACCCGCAACGAGGCGATCGGGCGCATCGATCCCGCCTCCCTCGATCAATTGCTGCACCCCACACTCGATCCCAAGGCCAGGCGCGACATCATCGCCACCGGCCTGCCCGCCTCGCCGGGTGCCGCCTCGGGCGAGATCGTCTTCGATTCCGGCGAGGCCGAGCGCCTCAAGGCGCTGAACCGCCGCGTCATTCTGGTGCGCATCGAAACCAGCCCCGAGGACATTCACGGCATGCATGCGGCGCAGGGCATTCTCACCGCCCGCGGCGGCATGACCTCGCACGCCGCCGTCGTCGCCCGCGGCATGGGCAAGCCCTGCGTGTCGGGCGCGGGCTCACTCCGCATCGATTATCGCGAAGGCACGCTCAGCGCCCTCGGCGTCAGCCTGAAGAAGGGCGATATCGTCACCATCGACGGCTCGACCGGCCAGGTGATCAGGGGCGAGGTCGCCACCAGCAAGCCGGAACTCTCCGGCGATTTCGCCACGCTGATGTCATGGGCCGATGCGGTGCGCCGCATGCAGGTGCGGGCCAATGCCGAAACGCCCCGCGACGCCAAGACGGCCCGCGAATTCGGCGCCGAAGGCATCGGCTTGTGCCGCACCGAGCACATGTTTTTCGAGACCGACCGCATCCAGGCGGTGCGCGAAATGATCCTTGCCAGCAAGGAGCCGGAGCGCCGCGCCGCGCTCGCCAAGCTGCTCCCCATGCAGCGCGGCGACTTCGTCGAGCTGTTCGAGATCATGGCCGGTCTGCCCGTCACCATAAGGCTGCTCGATCCGCCGCTGCACGAATTCCTGCCCCAGGCCGATCACGAGATCGAGGAAGTGGCCGATGCCATGAACGCCGATCCGGAATTGCTGCGGGCCCGGGTCGCCGAATTGCACGAGTTCAATCCCATGCTCGGCCATCGCGGCGTGAGACTTGCGATCACCTATCCCGAGATTGCCGAGATGCAGGCCCGCGCCATTTTCGAGGCGGCGGTGGAAGTCGGCCGCCGCACCGGCCGCGCGCCGATCCCGGAAGTGATGGTGCCGCTGGTCGCCGCCAAGGCCGAGCTCGACATCATCCGCGACCGGATCGTCGCCGTTGCCGAGGCCGTGCAGAAGGAAACCGGCATCAAGATCGATTACCTCGTCGGCACCATGATCGAATTGCCGCGTGCAGCACTTCGCGCCGGCGACATCGCCCAGACCGCCGAGTTCTTCTCTTTCGGCACCAACGATCTGACCCAGACCACCTTCGGCATCAGCCGCGACGACAGCGCCCGCTTCATCGGCGAATATACGGCCAAGGGCATCTTCAAGACCGATCCCTTTATCTCGCTCGATATCGAAGGGGTGGGCGAATTGGTGAAGATCGCCGCCGAGCGGGGCCGCGCCGCGCGGCCCGCCATCAAGCTCGGCATCTGCGGCGAGCACGGCGGCGATCCCGCCTCGATCCGCTTCTGCGAGACGGCCGGCCTCGACTATGTTTCCTGCTCGCCCTTCCGCGTGCCCATCGCCCGCCTCGCCGCGGCCCAGGCAAGCCTCGCGAATCGCTGACTATTCCCTATTGGGCCAGGATCTTAAGCTTGCCTCAACCTGGCGGCCCGGACGGTTGAGAACCGGCCGCTTTGGGTTGTCGGCATGGTTAACTTATGCTAAACGCCGAGGGGTTAAGCTACCGCGAGTTAACAATACCGCAAGCATGCGGCCACGGTGGACCAGGGGAAGTGAACAAGGCAGGGTGGATCAAACGGCCGGACAGTCCAGCCTATCGCGGGTCATTCGCCCCGCAGGGCGGGCGCGGATCTTTGCGCCAATACGCTCCCTTCGCCCTCGGCGGAGCCCTGCTCATCGCAGCTTTCGCATGCGCCGGCTTTTACATGGGCCGGCAGGCCGTCGCCCATAACTTCGTGGCCGGTGAACCGCTCGGCTCGCTGGTGTCGCCAACCACATCGATCGTCACCAAGGGATCGCTACTGCCCGATGGCGGCAGCTTCGATCTCGTTAATCTCAAAATTCTCGACAAACAAACCGTCGTCAGCGCCGGCAAGGGCGATTACCTCTTCCGCGATCCCGTCGAGTCCATCCGCATCGAACCCGCCGCCTTCCAGCTGACTCCGCAGCGCATCGATTCGGCGGTGCAGCGACTGGTCCTGGTTCCGGAAATCTCGGCGATCGAGCAGAGCTTCAAGTTGCCGCGCAGCGCCAAGCTAAAGGTCATCGCCCAGCGCCGCACCCAGCTTGCCGAGGAAAACTGCCTGGCCCGGGCCATTTATTTCGAGGCCCGCTCCGAATCGGAACTGGGCCAGCTGGCGGTGGCCAGGGTGATCCTCAATCGAGTCAAGGATCCGGATTATCCGAAAACCATCTGCGGCGTCGTCTATCAGGGCTCGGGCCGGCGCAATTCCTGCCAATTCTCCTTCGCCTGCGACGGCCTCGCCGACGATGTCCGGCAGCCCGCCGCCTGGAGCGAGGCAAAGCTGGTGGCGCAAAAGGCGCTGGCCGGCGACCAGACGGTTCGCGTCATCGGCACCGCCACCAACTATCACGCCGACTACGTCAATCCGAAATGGGCCAAGAGCATGAAGCGCCTGATCAAGATCGGCCGCCACATCTTCTATTCCGACACCTAGAACCGGTCGCGGCGAGTTTCGGCATCTTTCAATTTGTTCCGTCATCCCGGCGAAAGCCGGGACCCATTGAATCATCTCTTGCGGCATACTGCCCGCGGAGAAGGCTCAGGGGGTCCCGGCTTGCGCCGGGATGACGAGTGTTGGAGATCGATTCGACTCAATGACAAACTGCTCTACACTGGCAATCGATCGATAGGAGCTTTGGCATGGCCGGACACGCGCAGCACAAGACCGCCTGGACCTGGTATCAAGGCAAGTGGCATGAAGGCAACCCCATGATCATGGGGCCCATGACCCATGCGTCGTGGCTCGGCTCCTGCGTCTTCGACGGCGGCCGCGCCTTCGAGGGCGTGGCACCCGATCTCGACAAGCATTGCCAGCGCATCGTCCGCTCGGCCGAAAGCTTCGGCCTCAAGGCGCTGAAATCGGCCGTCGAGATCGAGGAATTAACCCGCGCCGGCATCGCCAAATTCCCCAAGGATGCGCAACTCTATCTGCGCCCGATGTTCTGGGCCGCCGACGGCTTCGTCGATGTCGATCCGGAATCGACGCAATTCTCCGTCTCGGTTTACGACTCGCCGCTGCCGGCGCCGCAAGGTTTTTCCGTCACATTGTCGCCCTTCCGCCGGCCCTCCATCGAATATGCGCCAACCGACGCCAAGGCCGCCTGCCACTATTCCAATGCCGGCCGCGCCTTGCGCGAGGCCAAATCGCGCGGCTTCGACAATGCCGCGATGCTGGATGCGCTCGGCGCCGTCGCCGAACTGGCGACCGCCAATCTCTGGCTGGTCAAGGACGGCGAGGCCCACACCCCGGTGCCCAACGGCACGTTCCTCAATGGCGTGACCCGCCAGCGCGTCATCGCGCTCTTGCGCGGCGCCGGCATCACCGTGCATGAACGCTCGATCCGCTGGCCGGAATTCCTCGATGCCGACGAGGTGTTCTCGACCGGCAATTACGCCAAGGCGATGCCGGTGACGCGCATCGAGAGCCGCAATCTCCAGCCCGGTCCCATTTTCGCCAAGGCCCGGCAGCTCTATTGGGACTTCGCCCATTCGGGGAAATAGAGTTTTCCCCTTCTCCCCGCGCGCAGCGCGGGGAGAAGGTGGCGCGTAGCGCCGGATGAGGGGCCTCTATCCGCGTGACAGAGTCTTGAATTTCATCTCGGCACTCTCCTGTGCTTCAAGCCTACCCTCCAGCGCTTCGACGATTGTGTCGAGAACCATGTGTCTATGGCGCAATATGTCGGTATTGTTGAAGCGAAGGACAACGTAGCCCTGAGCGATCAACCATGCGTCGCGGGAGCCATCATAATCACTGTCTTGATGTTGGGCGCCGTCGGCCTCAACAATTAACATTCGTTCACGGCAGTGGAAGTCGGCGAAGTATCTGCCGATGGGTGCTTGCCTGACGAATTTATAGCCGTTGAGCGACCTGTTTCTCAGGGCGGACC
>JANMQL010000060.1:0-7250 GCA_031370475.1 Hyphomicrobiales bacterium
TGACGCTCGCGGCCAAGGGTGCGGGACCATTGCATCGCTGGGCGGTGTTCGGCCTGGTCAATCGCGGCACGGCGAACCAGCAACTGGTGATCGACATTCCGCACCGGGGCTTTTCCGGGTCCGGAATTTTCCGGCTGCGGCCGCCGGGCAGCGACGTTGAAAGTGTCGTCGCCGCCGGCGATGCCGCCCTGCAAACCATGTCGTCGGCGGGCCACGATGTTTACGGACTGAGCCTGGCGCCCGGCCAAAGTGCCACGATTGCCTTCGAGATCGGTGATCTCAGCCAGCCTGCCATGATCCTGTGGCAGCGCCAGGCCTACGAAGCCCAGGAGGATTCCTACGCCTTCTTCCGCGGCGCCCTGCTCGGCATCGCCATGCTTCTGGCGGCCGGCATGATTGTGCTCTATGTCATCCGCCCGCGCGTCGTCTTCCTTGCCGCGGCCGGCTTCGCCTTCTGCAGCGTCGGGTTCATCGCCCTCGAGACCGGGCATTTCCCGGTTCTCGCCGGGATTTTGCAAATGCCCGGCTTTACCCTCATCGAAGCCCGCGCCGCGGTTGAGGGCCTGATGGCGGCCTTTCTCATTCTATGCCTGGTAAGTTACGCCGGGCTGCGCCGCGCCATGCCGGTCACCGGCAATCTTGTTCTGCTGGCCGGCGCCCTGACATTCGCCCTCCCGGTCTATGGCCTGGCCGAACCGGCCCTGGCCGCCGGCATCGCCCGTCTGGTCTTCGCGGCAACCGTGGTTGGGGGATTTATTCTCGTGGTCATCCAGTGGTGGCGCGGCGAAGTGCGGGCCGATACCGTGGTGTTCACCTGGTCGGTATTGCTGCTGTGGACTTTTCTTGCCGCGGCCATCGCCCTCACTCAGGGCCGCGATAGCCTGCTGACGCCGCTTCTCCTCGCCGGCCTCGGCGCCGTCCTGGTCGTCATGGCCTTCACCCTGGTGCAGTTCGCTTTCAACCACGGTTTCCTGTCGCGGCACTTCTTTCAGGAATCGGGCCGCCGCGCCCTGGCCCTGGCGGGCGCGCAGCACTATGTCTGGGACTGGCAGCCCGAGGACGAAGAGCTCTATGTTGGCGAAGAGATCGCTCGGGCCCTGGACCTGCCCCCCGGCCAGCCCGCCGATGGCGGTGTTGAGGCCTTTCTCGAACTCATGCACCCCGCCGACCGCGGCGCCTATCGCGCCACCGTCGCTGCCGTCGAGCAGCAAGGCCGCGGCGCGATCGCCGTTGAATTCCGCCTGCGCGGCGGCAACGGCCAATATCGCTGGTTCCAATTGCGCGGCCGCGCCATGCCGGGGCAGGACCGCCGCGCCGTCCGCTGCATCGGCACGCTCACCGATGTGACCGGCGCCAAGCGCGCCGAGGAAAGGCTGCTCGACGATGCCGTCTACGACCGGGTCACCGGCCTGCCCAATCGCGCCTTGCTCGTCGACCGCCTGGAACGGGCGCTGGCGGAAGCGAAGGGCGCCGGCGTCCATGCGCTGCTCATCGGCATCGACCGCTTCAAGCCGGTCAATGACGGCTTGGGTTATGAGGTGGGCGACGGTCTTCTGGCCATCGTCGGCCGCAGGTTGGTTGCCGCCGCCACGCCCGCCGATACCGTGGCCCGCCTTCCCGGCGACCAATTCGCCGTCGTGCTGGCGCCGTCCGCCGAACCGCGCGACGCCAAAAGCTTTGCCGAGGCCCTGGGCCGGGCCATCGCCCGGCCGATCGCGCTGAGCGGGCGGGAAGTGTTCCTCACCGCCAGCATCGGCATTGCCGGAGCGCGCGACACCGGAAATTCCGCCGCCCAGATGCTGAAGGATGCCGCCACCGCCCTCTATGAAGCCAAGCGGCGCGGCGCCGCTTCGATTGAAATCCACACCGCCGCCATGCGCGATGCCCGCGGCGAACTGGTGACGCTCGAGCAGGAATTGCGCCGCGCCATCGAGCGCAACGAGATCGAGGTTCACTACCAGCCGATCGCCGGTCTCTCCGGCATGAATCTCGTGGGCTTCGAGGCGCTTGCCCGCTGGCGCCATCCGGCACTCGGCCTGCTGCCGCCCGAAAGCTTCATCGGCCTGGCCGAGCAGACCGGCCTGATCCGCGATATCGGCGGCGTCGTGCTGCACGAGGCGGCCCGCCAGCTCGGCATCTGGCAACGCGCCTTCCGGCCCAACGATCCGGTCTTCGTTGCCGTCAATATTTCCTCGCTGCAACTGATCGATGCCAGCCTTGTCGAAGACATCAAGCTGGTGCTACAGCGCGAGGGCGTCAAGCGCGGCACGCTCAAACTCGAAATCACCGAATCCCTGGTCATGCAATCGCCCGAGCGGACCGGCCAGATTCTCGAACGTCTCAAGCAATTGGGCATCGGTTTGGCGTGCGACGATTTCGGCACCGGTTATTCCTCGTTGTCGAGCCTGCGCCTGCTGCCCTTCGATACGCTGAAGCTCGACAAGAGTTTCATTGCGCCGGATGCGAAAGACGGCCGCGCCGCGGTTATTCTCGAGGCGATTATCGCCATGGCCCACGGCCTCGGCCTCGCCATCGTCGCCGAGGGCATCGAGGATCGGGACCAGATCGATCGGCTGAACGGCCTGCGCTGCGATTTCGGTCAAGGTTATTTCATCGCGCCGCCGATGCCGGCGAAGCAGATCAATGAGGCCCTCGCCGGCCTACCCTATGCGCCCGATGCCGACCGGAAGGCGATGGCCTCTCTCTGGGAGCGCGCCGCCAGGGACCCGGCTCCGCCGCCCGCCGCCATTGAAATCACCGCGGCGGCGATTGCCGCCATGAAGACCGGGAAGGACGCCGGCGAAATGCCGCCGCCGCTCGGATCGGCGCCGATGGCGCCGCGCATCGCCAAGCCGCAAGCACCCGAGCCGGCGCTAACCCGCAAGGAGAAGCGGGCCGCCCGCCGCAAGCGCCGCCTGCCGCCGGCCAAGCCGCAAGCGAGTGGCTAGAGCATCGGACCCAAAAGTGGATACCACTTTTGGGAAAATCCGATGCTCAAGCATATAATCCGGCGCAACTTTTCGCCCTCAAGTGGATTCCACTTGAGGGCCCGTTGCGCTAGAACGAGCTCGTTTTAGGACCATCCGATCCGTTCCGGCAGGCCGCATTGAGCGATTATCGACGGGCCTTGGCCGGACGTCCGCCCGGAGATGCGGTCGGGAACCGATGCTTGAGCCGGCCAATGGGCCGCTCGATCAGATACCACGATACCGTGGCGAAGAGCGCCGTGATCGCCGACATGACCAGGAATGTCCGCAGGCTCTTTTCAAAGAGTTGCGGGAGCACCCGACTGACCAACCACCACAGCATCAGGTGGTAAATGTAGACGCCGTAACTGATCTCGCTGAGAAAACGGGCCGCGCGGGATCGCAGGAGCCAGCCAGCCGGCCCGCCATACCCGTCAAAGGCGCCGACGACGATGACGCACAGGGCGGGCTGGATCATGACATCGTAGAACTCCGACGCACCGAACCGTTCCCACATGAAAAACGGCGAAGCGAGCACCGCGAGGCTGACCAGGATGGCCGCGACCGACCGGGCCGCCAGACGCACCGGCTCGTGCCGCTGCAGGAGATAGGCAAACGCTCCGAAGGCGATCGGGTCCGAAACAAAAAACAATTTCCGCCACCATACGTCGATGCCCAGTTCCGCGCCGTTCACGCGGATGAAGATCATCGCAACCAGCACCGAGAGAGTAACCGCGTAAATCCGCGAAAGCGGCAACAGCAGGACGACGATCGGCCAGAGCAGGTAGAACTGCTCGAGAACGTTCAGGCTCCACAATTGCGCCGCGACCCAGGGCTTGAACGCCTCGGTCGTCGCGAAGAAGATGTTCGACGCCTGCATGATGTGCCAAATCGCATTGTCGCGAAAGCCGTCCATGTCGAAGATCGACGCGATCGCCACCAGCACGGCAAGCGCGGGGAACAGGCGCAGCATCCGGCGCGCGTAGAAGTTCAGGACATGAATTCGGCCGCCGCGTTCCTTGGCGCTGTAAAGGATATGGGTGATCAGGAATCCGCTGACCACGAAGAACAGCGACACGCGCAGACGTTCAATGACGGGACCGGCGCCCCAAAAATGAACGTGAAGGACGCCGACCATCGCCAGCGCCCTTAGACCGTCGATCTGCACCCGGCGGGCCGACGGCACTGCCTCGGGCTCAAGTGTCAAGATTGCAGGATACAACTTCCGGTCCGATCCCCAGTCACCCGATCGGCAGCCGATCGTCTTGCATATCGCGACGCGGGCCGCGCGACGCTCCCGCCACATCCACCATAACGCACCGACCGCCAAGTTTGAATCGAAAAATTCGCGCCGGAAATCGGCGCGTCATCCGGCGAATGCAATCCATCCCTCAGGCGTGACCGGCCTCGCCCGACAGCATGGCCGGATCGACGCCGATCTTCTTCAATGCCCGGCCGTATTTTTCGTCATGGTCGGTGCCGAACAGCAAGTCCTCGTCGGCGGCGCAATGCAGCCAGCCATTGCGCTGGATTTCGTCTTCGAGCTGACCCGGCGCCCAGCCGGAATAGCCGAGCGCCAGCATCGCCCGCTGCGGCCCTTGGCCCGCCGCCATGGCGCGCAGGATATCGAGGCTGGCGGTGAGGGCGATGCGCTCGCTCACCGGCAAACTGGTGTCGGCGGAGAAATAATCGGACGTGTGCAGCACGAAACCGCGCCCCGGCTCCACCGGCCCGCCGAACTGCACGCCCATGCGCATGACGTCCTCGGGGATGCGGATGCCGTCGTCTTCCAGCGCGATATCGAGCCGGGCGACCAGATCGCCGAAGCTCAGCATGGGTGCCGCCTTGTTGACGATGATGCCCATCGCCCCGTTGGCCGAATGGGCGCAGATATAGATGACCGACCGGTCGAAACGCGGATCGCTCATCCCCGGCATGGCGATGAGCATCTGGCCGTCGAGCGAGATCGTGGGCTTCATGGGCGTTAAGGATAACGTGAATCCGCCTTCCCGTATAGAACGGCATTCTGACGGGATCGTGATTGGCGCGAGTGCAAATCGGAGTCATATAGGCGCCATGAACCGCCGCCGCGCCGTCGCATCATGCCTGGTCCTGCCGCTCCTTGCCGGTGGCGCGCGGGCCGCGCTTGAACGCCATTACCGTGTTTCCCTTCTGGCCGGAGATTACACGGACGGCCGCCATCTGGCGGGCGTTCAGGTCGAGCTCGACGGGCTGTGGAAGACTTACTGGCGCGTTCCAGGCGATGCCGGCATTCCGCCGCAATTCGACTGGAGCGGCTCGCAGAATGCCGCCGCCGTCGAGCTTCGTTATCCGCTGCCGCATCGCTACCGCGACGCCGCCGGTGAATCCATCGGCTACAAGGATCGTGTCCTGTTTCCGGTTTCCATTGTCCCCAAGGACCCCGGCAAGCCGGTGCGTCTCCGTCTCGATCTCTTTTTTGCGGTGTGCGACGTGATCTGCATTCCGGGCAAGGCCAATGCCTCCATCGATCTCCCTCTGGCAAGTGCGGATCCCGCTTCGGCGGCGCTGATTGCCGAATGGCTCCAGCGCGTCCCGCAGCCGGCCGGGGCCGCCAAGCCGGTCGTTCGGGCAATCGCCGCCGTCGAATCCGGCAAGCCTGTCTTGCTGCTCGAACTTGCCGAACCTTTCGACGACATTTTCGTCGAGTCCGCCTTGACCGCCTATTTCCGCAAGCCGGAATTTTCGGCCGACGGCGGAAACGCGCGTCTGGTGGCCGACGGTCTCAAGGATGCGGCCGCCCTCAAGGGCCAGCGCCTCGTCTTAACGCTGGCGCGCGGCGACACCGGCCTTGAACAGCCGGTCGTCGTCGCTTAAGTCAGCCCCGAAACCCAAGGAGAATCCATGACGATCAAGCCGGGCGACCCGATTCCCCATGCCGAATTCTTCGCCATGACCGGCGACGGCGAACAGAAGCTGGCGAGCGACGTGGTCTTCGCCGGCCGCAAGGTGGTGCTGTTCGGCGTGCCCGGCGCCTTCACGCCGACCTGCAGCATGAATCACCTGCCGGGATTTCTCAAGCTCCTCGACGCGCTCAAGGCCAAGGGCGCCGACACGATCGCCTGCACCTCGGTCAACGATGTGCATGTGATGGATGCCTGGGCCAAGGCGACGGGCGCCGACGGCAAGATCATGATGCTGGCCGACGGCAATGGCGAATTTGCCAGGGCCATCGGCCTCAACATCGATCGCACCAAATCCGGCATGGGCGAGCGCTCGCGCCGCTATTCGATGATCGTCGACAACGGCGTGGTCAGGACGCTCAATGTCGAGGACAAGCCCGGCATCAACGTCTCCGGCGCCGAGACGATTCTCAGTCAGCTTTAGGCCGCCGCCGCTTCTTGAACGGCGCCATGCCCTGGCGGGCCAGTTCGTCGGCACGCTCGTTGTCGTTGTGGCCGGCATGGCCCTTGACCCAGTGCCAGGAGATATTGTGCCGGGCCAGCGCCGCGTCGAGGCGTTGCCAGAGCTCGGCGTTCTTCACCGGCTTCTTGTCCGCCGTCTTCCAGCCGTTGCGCTTCCAGCCGTGAATCCACTTGCCGATGCCGTCCTTCACATATTTCGAATCGACATGCATTTCGACCGTACACGGACGAGTAAGCGATTCGAGCGCCACGATCGCCGCCGTCAGCTCCATGCGGTTGTTGGTGGTTTGGGCCTCGCCGCCGGAAAGCTCCTTGCGGCGGCCGTCGTAATCGAGAATGACGCCCCAGCCGCCGGGGCCGGGATTGCCGGAACAGGCGCCATCGGTGTGGACGATAACCGGCTTCGTCATGCGGCGGGCCGGCCCTGGCGCAATTCGCGCGGCAGCTTGAAGGAGACATTCTCCTGGCGCAACGTCACCGTCTCGACTGTCACCTCATAATGGGCGCGGAAGGCATCGATGATTTCATCGACCAGAACTTCCGGCGCCGAAGCGCCCGCCGTGAGACCGATGCTGCGCAAGCCTTGCAGCGCGGCCCAGTCGAGATCGGCGGCGCGCTGCACCAGAAGCCCGCGCCGGCAACCGCTCTTCTCGCCCACTTCGACGAGCCGCCGGGAGTTCGATGAATTGGGCGCTCCCACCACGAGCAACAGATCGATGCGGCCGGCGATCGATTTGACCGCTTCCTGCCGGTTGGTGGTGGCGTAGCAGATATCTTCCCTGGCCGGCCCCCGGATCGCCGGAAAGCGCCGCTGCAGAACGGCGATCGCATCGCCCGTGTCGTCGACCGAGAGCGTCGTCTGCGTCACATAGGCAAGCTT
>JANMQL010000099.1:0-2082 GCA_031370475.1 Hyphomicrobiales bacterium
GCCAAATCAGACGAGGAAGCCATGACTCAGTACCAGGGACGCCATTTTCTGCAAATTCCCGGCCCGAGCCCGGTGCCGGATCGGGTGCTTCGCGCCATGGATATGCCGGTCATCGATCATCGCAGCGCCGAATTCGCGGAACTCGGCAAGGCGGTGTTCGAAGGCTGCCGGAAAATCTTCAAGACCGCCGGGCCGGTCATCATTTTTCCCTCGTCGGGCACCGGCGCCTGGGAAGCGGCGATCGTCAATACGTTGTCGCCCGGCGACAAGGTCCTGATGGTCGAGACCGGCCATTTCGCAACGCTGTGGCGGCAGATGGCGGCGCGCTGGGGCATCGAGGTCGATTTCATGCCGGGCGACTGGCGCCACGGCGCCGATCCCGCTGCGATCGAGGCCAGGCTGGCGCAGGATTCCGCGCATGCCGTCAAGGCGGTGATGGTGGTGCACAACGAGACGTCCACCGGCGTGACCAGTCGCGTCGGCGATATCCGCGCCGCGATGGACAAGGTCGGCCATCCCGCCCTGCTGCTGGTCGATACGATCTCCTCGCTCGGCTCGGTCGATTACCGGCACGACGAGTGGAAGGTCGACGTCACCGTCAGCTGTTCTCAAAAAGGTTTCATGCTGCCGCCGGGGCTCGGCTTCAACGCCATCTCGGAGAAGGCCCGCGCCGCAGCGAAGACCAACAAGATGCCGCGGTCCTATTGGGACTGGGAAGAGATGCTGAAGCCCAACGCGGCTGGCTTCTTCCCCTACACGCCGGCGACAAACCTGCTCTACGGCCTGCGCGAAGCCATCGCGATGCTGCTTGAGGAGGGTTTAGATGCGGTATTCGCTCGTCATAAGCGCCTTGCGGCCGCCACCCGCGCCGCCGTCGCGCATTGGGGCCTTGAAGTGAATTGTCTTGAACCGGCCGAATATTCGCCGGTGCTGACGGCTGTGCTGATGCCACCGGGCCACGACGCCGACCAATTCCGCAAAACCGTGCTCGACAATTACAACATGTCGCTCGGTTCCGGGCTGACGAAACTCGCCGGCAAAGTATTTCGCATCGGTCATCTCGGTGAGTGCAACGAGCTCACGTTAATGGGAGCCCTGTCCGGCGTGGAGATGGGTCTCTCCGCCGCGGGGGTGCCGTATCGGGCCGGCGGTGTCGAAGCTGCGATGAGGTATCTCGAAGGGCGAACGGAAACCAATTCTCCCACTCATCTCAAAGTGATCGGCAGTTGACTGCGGATGGCGAACTGGAACTCGCGGGTCATGCAGGAAAGCACGGATGGTGGATTGGAAAACCGACAAGCGGAACGAAGCTTTTTGTCGGTGGTGATTAAAGCGCCGGGTGTCAACGCCCGGCTGGAAACGAGAGGGAAGAAATGCATGCGCAAGGTGGTGGAAGGCGCCGCCGTTTGGTTGGCAATCGCTGCGTCAAGCGTGCCGGCCATGGCCTGGGAGCCGGCCAAGCCTGTGGAGATCGTGGTCGCGGCGGGCGCCGGCGGCGCTTCCGACCAGATGGCGCGGATGATGCAGGCCGCGATCCAGAAGAACAATCTGATGAAGCAGCCGATGGTGGTGTCGCTGAAGGGCGGAGCCTCCGGCGCCGAAGCGTTGATGTACATGAAGTCCAGCGACGGCGACGCCAACAAGGTGCTGATCGCCTATTCGCTGATCTACATGCTGCCGCTGTCGGCGAAGATCCCGTTCAACTGGCGCGAGCTGACGCCGGTGGCGGTGGTGGCGATGGATCAATTCGTGCTGTGGGACAATGCCGCTGGCCCAAAAACGGTCAAAGATTTCATCGCCGCAGCGAAAGCCTCATCGTCGCCGTTCAAGATGGGCGGCACCGGGTCGAAGCGCGAAGACCACGTGCTCACCGTGTTCATGGAAAAGCGCACCGGCGCCAAGTTCTCCTATCTGCCGTATAAATCCGGCGGCGAGGCGGCAACGCAACTGGTAGGCAATCACACCGAATCCAATGTCAACAACCCCAGCGAGAATCTCGAGGTCTGGCGTGCCGGCCAGGTCCGGGCGCTCTGTGTGTTCGACAAGGAACGGATCGCCTACAAGACCAAGGTGACCGAGACG
>JANMQL010000103.1:0-1651 GCA_031370475.1 Hyphomicrobiales bacterium
AACCCAGCTCGGCACGCAGCACCCGTTCCTCGTGCAGCACCTTTTCGCCGTCGAGCCTCAACCGCACCAGCCATCCGTTGAGCCCGCCGATGAAAAGGTCGCCCTTCCAGCGCGGAAACCGGTCGCCGGTATAGAAAGCCATGCCCGAGGGCGCGATGGAGATCGGCACCCAGTAGTGCAGCGGCTGCGCCATCCCCTCCTTGTGGGTGCCTTCGCCGATCTTGGTACCCGTGCCGTAGTTGACGCCGTAAGTGATCACCGGCCAGCCGTAGTTCACGCCGGCGCGGATCACGTTCACCTCGTCGCCGCCCTGCGGGCCGTGCTCATGCGTCCATAGCGCGCCGGTTACCGGATGCAGCGTCGCGCCCTGGATGTTGCGGTGGCCGAGCGTGTATTTTTCCGGCTTCCAGCCGGGCCTGCCGACGAACGGATTGTCCTTCGGCACGCGGCCATCGTCGTGCAGGCGGATCACCGAGCCGGCGTGATCGTCCGGCTTCTGCGCGCGTTCCATCTCGCCCCGTTCGCCCAGCGCGATATAGAGGAATCCGGCGCGGTCGAACACCAGGCGCGAGCCAAAATGACGGCCGGTCGTCCCTTTCGGACTCTGCCGGAAGAGCACTTCCGCACCCTCGATGCGATTCCCGACCAGCTTGCCGCGTGCCACTTCGGTGCCGACGCCGTCCGCGCCTTTCCCGGCGAACGACCAGTACACCAAACCGTTCTGCGCGTAGTTCGGATGCAGCGCCACGTCCATCAGACCGCCCTGCCCGTGCGGCGTAACCGTCGGCAGGCCGGAAACAGGTTCGGGATCGAGCTTGCCGTATTTCGCGATCCGCAGCCTTCCGGGCCGCTCGGTGATCAGCATCCTGCCGTCCGGCAGAAACGCCACCGCCCAGGGGTGTGCCAGCCCGCCGATCACCTTGGTTACGGTGAATGAATGCTCTTCGCTGCGGAACGTCTGCGCCTGCGCCGCATGCGCTATCGCGGCCAGGACGAATACCGCAAGCGTTCTCATTCGCGCGGCAGGGTTTCGGGTTCCCCGAGGTCCCACATAATTCCCGCCATCAGCCTGAGCGCATCGCGTGCAACGGGCGCAAGCAGGTGCTCGTTGGGCGCGTGCTGGCTGCAAGAGGCATAGGAATGCGGGATCCAGACGGTTGGCAGGCCGAGCAGGTCGGAAAAGATGTCGTTCGGCAGGGAGCCGCCCAGGTTGGGGAGGATGACCGGCTTCTTGCCTGAGGTCTTCTGCAGCGAAGCGGCGGCCCACAACACCCAGGGATGGTTCACGTCCAGCCGCGTGGCGGGGAAAAAACCTTCGCGCGACTGCGTCACCTTGACCATGCGCAAACCGTTCTTCACCAGGTGCCGCTGCAAGGCGGGCACGATGTCCGCCGGATCGGTGCCGACGACATAACGCAGCTGGCAATGCGCGCTCGCGCGCGGTGGAATGGCGTTGACGGGCTTGTCAGGGTTGCCGCAGGTGAAGGCCAGCACTTCGAAACTGTTCCAGCCGAACACCCGCTCCACGGGCATGAGCCCGGGCTCGCCCCAGTCCTGGTCTATTTCGGGTGCATCTTCGCCGCCGTCCACTTCCAGGCCGTCGAGCACCGCGCGCACCGCGGGCGTGAGCGAGGTCGGACGCCACTCGGGC
>JANMQL010000107.1:0-2221 GCA_031370475.1 Hyphomicrobiales bacterium
CGGCCTTGAATTGGCGTTCGATGACGTTGCCGATCATGATGGCATTGGCACCGCCGAGCAGATCGGGCGTGAGGAAGGATCCGAGGCAGGGAATGAAGACCAGGATCACGCCGGAAATGATGCCGGGCATGGTCAGGGGCACCGTCACGCTCAGGAAGGTCCGGAACTGCGAGGCGCCGAGATCGAGGCTGGCTTCGAGGAATGCCTTGTCGAGGCGTTCGATGGTGGCATAGAGCGGCAGCACCATGAAGGGCATGTAGACGTAAACCAGGCCGAAGGTGACGGCGAAATTGTTGTAGAGCATGTCGTAGGGACCGAGGCCCACCCAGCCGAGCGTCAGGTTGATGTAGCCCTGGCTGCGGAACACGGCGATCAGCGCATAGGTGCGGATCAGCAAGTTGATCCAGAAGGGCAGGATGACGAGGAGCAGCAGCAGCGGTTTGTGGCGCTCGGGAGCGAAGCAGATGCCGAACGCGATGGGATAGGCGGTCAGCAGGCACAAGGCCGTGGCAAGCCCGCTGATCCAAACGGATTTCCAGATGATGCCGATGTAAAGCTGATCGAAGGAACGCACGTAGTTCGAAAAGCCGGTGAGATAGTCGTAGCCGAGGATCGACACTTCGCCGTTGATCATCGCCTTGTCGCTGAACGACATGATGAAGAGAAAGCCCAGCGGCAACAGGAAGAAGACCACAAGCCAAAATGTCGCCGGAAACGCCAGAATCCAGAAGACCCTGCTATTGCCTTTTAGACTATCCAAGATGCTCTAGCTCCCTGCCCATCCCAACCTAGCTCAAATCAAACAACCCCGGCAATCGCCCCTTGCCTTCACAGCCGCGCCAAGGCTCGGCCGATGGCCGCCACGGCGATTTCGGCATGTTCCGGCCGGAACACCATGGGCGGCCTGATCTTGACGATATTGGCCAATTTGCCCTCCCCACCCACCAGGACGCCCTCGTCGCGGATCAGGCTCAGAAGCCTGACGGCCTCTTGGGCAGCGGGCTCCAGCGTCTTGCGGTCGCGCACCAGCTCCATGCCGACGGCGAGGCCGACGCCGCGCACGTCGCCGATGATTTCGTACTTGCGCATCAGGCCCGCGAGGCCGCGCTTCAGATGGGCGCCGCTCTCGCGGGCATTGTCGATGAGCCCCTCGTCGCCGATCACGTCGAGGACGGCGATGCCAGCGGCGCAGGAAACATTGTTGCCGCCGAAGGTCGAGAAGAAGGCGGCGGATTTGGTGAAATGGTCGAGAATCTCGGGCCGGGTGACGACCACGCCCAGGGGATGGCCGTTGCCGGCCGGCTTGCCGATGGTGACGAAATCGGGAACGACGCCGTGATGCTGGTGGCCCCACATGGCGCTGCCCATGCGGCCGAAACCCGATTGCACTTCGTCGGCGATGAACAGGCCGCCGGCGGCGCGGATTTTTTTGCAGACCGATTGCAGATAGCCGGGCGCAACGTCGAGCATGCCGTTGGTCATGAAGGCCGCGTCGATCATGGCGGCGGCAAGTCCGAAACCCGCCTCGCCCAGGGAGGCGATCGGCGCATCGGCAAGGCTGGCATATTTTTCGGCAATGCCGGCTTCGCCGCGCTTCCAGGGGCCGCGGTAATCGTCGGGCGGCGGCAGCAGGCGGATATGGGGCGCGTTCCATTCGCCGACCGCATTGGACGGCGAGAAGGCGTCGATGGCCTCGGTGATGCCGTGGTAAGCGAAATCCATGGCGAGACCGCCCGTCTTGCCGGTCCAGGCCTTGGCCATGCGCCAGGCCACGTCATTGGCCTCGCTGCCGGAATTCACGTAGACGACGGCGGTAAGGCTCTGGTCGAGGGTGGCGGTCAGCCGCTCGGCATATTCGATGGCCTCATCGGTGACATAGCGGGTGTTGGTGTTGAGCCGGCGCGCCTGGCGGACCAGCGCCTCGGTGACATAGGGGTGGCAATGGCCGACATGGGGCACATTGTTATAGCAGTCGAGATAGCGGCGGCCATCGGCATCGATGAGCCATACGCCCTCGCCCCGCACCATGTGCACTGGCGGATCGTAGAACATATAGAGGCGGTTGCCCATCACGCGGCGGCGGCGTTCCAAAAACTCCGCCACCGGCGCCGGTTCCGCCGGGGCGCGCTTTGCCGGAAAGGCGCCGGCGCGGCGGATCAGGTTGCGGAGTACGGTGCGGTCGCGGCCCTGCAGCTCGGCCAGCAGCGGGAAGCTGCGATCG
>JANMQL010000018.1:0-2175 GCA_031370475.1 Hyphomicrobiales bacterium
GCTTTGGGTCGAAAGCGGACATTAGCGCGTGCGGTATCGGAGCACCTTGAGCAAGCTGAACGCCGGAGTTGGCGCTCCACCTAACCATTTTCTAGGTAATCGCACCTCTCTTGCGCGTTCCCCTGTTTTTGCCCACGCTTAGATACGGAGGGCGGCCTCAATGGCGCAGGTTTTTCTCAGTTACGCGCGCGATGACCTCGACCGGGCAAAGACCTTGGCCGCGGCGATTGAGCGAGCCGGCCATTCTGTGTGGTGGGATGGGGAGCTGGAAGGCGGCGCCGAATATGGGCGCGAGATCGACGAGGCTTTGAAGGCAGCCGACGTGGTTGTCGTGCTCTGGTCCAAACATTCGATCGGCTCCGCCTGGGTTCGCGACGAAGCTGCGGCAGGCCGTGATACCGGACGGCTGGTGCCGGTCCGCCTCGATGAGTGTGAGCCGCCGCTGGGTTTCCGCCAGTTTCAGACGATTGATCTGTCGCGATGGAAAGGCGGAGGGGGCGCCGATCTCAAGACTCTGGCCAGCGCAGTTGCGGCGAAAGTGGCACGCGGACCTAAGACACCGAATCCGGCGGTTCCACCATCCGTTGTTGAGCCTGAAAGCAAGCAGAAGGTTCTGGCGGCCGTGCTCGCGCCGTTGCTTATCATTGGCGCCGCCGGCGGCGCGGCGTTCTGGTACGTTTCGATAGACAGATACAAGGTTCCGTCGATCGCAATTGTGGGCGCCGCCGGGGCAGCGGATCGCCGAGCATCCCAGTCGCTCGCGCGCGCGTTGTCGGTTGACATCGGCAGTCTGCAAACTGCCTCAACGAGCTCGTTTGCCCTGCGCGATAGCGACGGTGGGGACACTGACTATGTTGTGAAGGTTTCGGCGCCGGAGAGCGCAAGTGCGGACCTTAGCCTGCTGTCACGCCCTGACTCGCAGATTTTGTGGAGCGGTCATTTCGAACAGCCCGCCGGCACATACGAGAGCTTGCGCATGCAGGCGGCGACCAGGCTGGCCTCAGTTTTGAGCTGCCTGATGGAAGGTAGTCCAGCGAGCGGAAGGCAGCTGGATGAGGCCACTCTGAAGCTTTATCTAATCGGTTGCGAAAAATCGGGGGACGAATATGATGAAATGCCCGACCCCGCCCGCCTCGGGCAGTTCGGGAAGGTCGTCGACCGCTCGCCCCGCTTCGCGCCCGCATTAGCCCAGCTTGCCTTGCTCGAGGTTAACGGCGGCTTGAATTCTGCGGCGCGGTCGCACTTGGCGCTGGCGCGCCGTTTGAACCCGCATCTTGGGAAAATCTACTTAGCAGAGCGCAACCTTTTGCCCCGTTTTAAATGGAGGGAAAGGCAGGCCATTCTGCAGCGCGGGTTGGTGATGAGTCCAGATGATGCATTGCTTCATGCCAGTCTCGGCTTTGAGCTCAGCCAAGTCGGTAGAATGAACGATGCCGTTTCGAGTTCGGCTCACGCACTCGAGCTAGATCCACTGTCGCCCCTGATCCGTGCCAATTACATCCAGCACCTCGCCAACGCTGGCCGACTTTCGCAGGCACAAAACGAACTCCAAAAAGCCGAGAAAATCTGGCCGTCTTCGAAGATGCTGGCGGACGCCCGTTACGCCTTTGACCTGCGCCTTGGCGATGCCGCAAATGCGCTCCGAATATTGCGAGAAAATCAAGACAAGGCCGTATCATTGGACTCATCCAGCCAGGCTCCCAATCCCGGCGTTGAGCTCTTCCTCAAGGCGCGATTGAAACCGGCTACCGAGAACATCGACAGGACAGTGGAAGCGTACATGGCGCGATATCGAAAGGATCCAATGGAAATCGGCTCCATGTTGTTGTCACTTGGCGCGTTCGGACGAACGGACCAAGCTTTTGAAGTCCTGGCGCATGAAGCAGGGACAGGGCCGCTCGCTGAGTCGACAGCCATTTTTTTCCGGCCGTACATGAGCAGCATCAGGAACGACCGGCGTTTCATGGCGCTTGCCGCGCGTCTCGGACTGGTTCGCTACTGGACTGATACAGGAAAGTGGCCGGATTTCTGCTTAGAAACTAAAGTCGGATACGATTGCAAAAAAGAGGCAGCCAAATTCTCACCGGCACAGCGTTGATTGGTAATCCCAACACGCCAAGTCCGTTTAGGTGGAAAGCGAACATTCGGCTAATGTCCGCTTTGGGTGGAAAGCGG
>JANMQL010000184.1:0-5012 GCA_031370475.1 Hyphomicrobiales bacterium
TCGCCAGCGTGTAGTTGGTGGGCTTTGCGGCCTCCGTCGCCTGAACCGCGTACCAGCCGCCGGAGAGCGGAATGAAGGCGAGACCGGCGGCCGAATTGCCGTCCTTGGCCACATAGTGGCGGCCCTCCACCATGAGCGTGAGCCTGTCCTTATCCTCGGTCCACTCGCCATCCTTCCAGCTATAGGACTTCATGGTGACGGACGATGCGCCGAGCGCGAGACTGGATTGTTTGTCGCTGAACACCGGTTCCGGCGATTGCAACACGCATCCGGCAAGCGCCAAAACCATAACCGCAAGAACGGCGATCCGTGCCGGCATGATCTAATTCCTCCCCGTCGTCTTCTGGGCATAGCCCAGGCGTTCATTCAGCTTCCCGAGTAGCACCAGCGCCGCATCGGGAATAACGGTGCCCGGCGGAAACACCGCCGCGACTCCCATCTCCATCAGGGCTGCGGCATCCCGTGGAGGAATGACACCGCCGACCACGATCAGAATGTCGCCGCGCCCGGCCCTGTCCAGTGCCGCCTTCAACGGCGGAATATGGGCAAGATGCCCCGCGGTGAGCGATGACACGCCGATCGCGTGAACCTTTTCCGTCACCGCCAGATCGGCGACTTCCTCCGGCGTTGCGAACAGCGCGCCGATCTTCACATCGAATCCCATGTCGGAAAATGCCGAAGCGATCACCTTCTGGCCCCGGTCATGCCCGTCCTGGCCGATCTTGGCGACGAGAATGCGCGGCGGCTTGCCATCGGCTTCGGTAAAGGCCGCGACCGCGTGCTTCACCCGCTCGATCTTGTGCAGGTCCCTGGGCGTCGCCGCATAGATGCCCTTGACGGCCCGCACCGTCGGCTGATGCCGGCCCCAGATCTTCTCCAGCGCTAGCGAAATTTCCCCGACCGTCGCCTTGGCGCGCGCCGCGTCGACGGCGGCGGCCAGCAGATTGCCCGCGCCGGATTGAGCCACGCCGGAAAGCCTGTCCAGCATCGCCTGGCACTGGACCGGATCGCGCTCGGCCCTGAGCCGCGCCAGCTTTTCGATCTGCCTGGCGCGCACCGCCGAATTATCGACCTTCAGAATGTCGATTTCGGCATCGCCGTCGATGGGGTATTTATTGACGCCCACCACGATCTGTTCGCCCGCATCGATACGCGCCTGGGTGCGGGCCGCCGCCTCTTCGATCTTGAGCTTCGGCACGCCCGCCTCAATGGCCTTGGCCATGCCGCCCATCGCCTCGATGTCCTCGATATGGCTCCAGGCCCGGCTGGCCAGATCGGCGGTCAGCCGCTCGACGAAGTAGCTGGCGCCCCAGGGATCGATCACCCGGCAGGTGCCCGCTTCCTGCTGCAGGAACAATTGCGTGTTGCGGGCGATGCGGGCCGAGAAATCGGTAGGCAAGGCCAGCGCCTCGTCGAGCGAATTGGTGTGCAGCGACTGGGTTCCGCCTTGCGTCGCCGCCATGGCCTCGATCGCGGTGCGCGTCACATTGTTGAAGACATCTTGGGCGGCGAGACTCCAGCCGCTCGTCTGGCAATGGGTGCGCAGCATCAGCGAGCGTTCGTCCTTGGGATCGAAGCGTGCCATCAGCTTCGCCCACAATATGCGCGCCGCCCGCATCTTCGCCACTTCCATGAAGAAGTTCATGCCGATCGCCCAGAAGAACGAAAGCCGGGGAGCGAACTTGTCGATATCGAGTCCGGCTGCGACGCCGGCGCGGGCATATTCGAGCCCGTCGGCCAGCGTGTAGGCGAGTTCCAAATCCGCCGTCGCTCCCGCCTCCTGCATGTGATAGCCGGAAATCGAGATCGAATTGAATTTCGGCATATGTTCGGAGGTGTATTTGAAAATATCCGAAACGATCTTCATCGACTGATGCGGCGGATAGATATAAGTGTTGCGCACCATGAATTCCTTGAGAATGTCGTTCTGGATGGTGCCGGCGAGTTTTTCCGGCGCGACACCTTGCTCCTCGCCCGCCACGACGAAGAGCGCCAGAACCGGCAGCACCGCGCCGTTCATGGTCATTGACACGGTCATCTTGTCGAGCGGAATGCCGTCGAACAGGGTACGCATGTCGTAGATCGAGTCGATGGCGACGCCCGCCATGCCGACATCGCCGGCAACGCGCGGATGATCGGAGTCGTAGCCGCGATGGGTGGCGAGATCGAAAGCGACGGAAAGTCCCATCTGCCCCGCCGCCAGATTGCGCCGGTAGAAGGCGTTCGAATCCTCCGCCGTGGAGAAGCCGGCATATTGCCGGATGGTCCAGGCTTGCGTTGCATACATCGTCGGATAGGGACCGCGCAGATAAGGTGCGATGCCGGGGAAAGACAGCGCAAAGCCCCGCGTATCCTCCGCCGTGTAACGCGGCCTGACCGCGATGCCTTCCGCACTTAACCAATTTTCGTCATCCCGGCGAAAGCCGGGACCCATTTCCCCGCGTGAAGAGTCTTTGTAGTTCGCGTTTGTTGCGACCATGGGTCCCGGCTTTCGCCGGGATGACGGATTGAATGGAATGTTCGAAAAATCCGGGATGCGGTTCATCGAAGGCGCTCCACCGCCGCCGGAAATTCCTTGTCGAGCCGGTAGGCGCTGGTGCCGATGATCGGCGATCCCGGTGCCGCTTGCGCGTCGGGCTCCGGCCATGCGCCGTTCTTTTCGATCTTCTGAAATACACTCCAGGCCTTCTCGCACAGTTCCTGCGTCAAATGCTCGACATAGCCCGAGCCCGAAGCCGGATCGGCGACGCGCCACAAATTCGCTTCCTCCAACAAGACATTCTGCACATTGCGCGCCACCCGCCTGGCGAAAGCGTCGGGCAGGCCCTGGGCGAGCGGGAAGGGAAGTGCACAGATCGAATCCGCGCCTCCGAGGCCTGCGCCCGTCACCGCCGCCGCGGCGCGCAAGATGTTGGTGTGCGGATCGAGCCTCGCCATCATGCGCCAGCTTGTTTCGGCGTGAATGCGCAGCGGTTCATCGGCCAATCCACTCGCTTCCAGCACCCGCCGCCACAGCAGCCGCATGGCCCGGAACTTGGCGAGGGTCAGGAACATGTCCTGCCCCGCCGCCAGCGTGATTCCGAGCGCCGGCCTCCCGAGAGCCCGTAAATATCCAACCGCCGCCGCCAGCACGGCGCCGAGCTCCTGCGCTTCCGTTGCGCCCTTGTCGTGCCAGGGCCGTCCATCCGCCTCGAGGAACGGCCCGCAAAACCCCTGCGCCGCAAGCGCGCCCGCCAATTCCGCACTCTCCAGGCCGAACGACACATCGAGCCGGCCTGGATCGACCGGCTGCCTGGCGATCATTGCCGCAAGCACGCTCGCCTCCGCAGCACCGCCTTCGAGACGAAGTGCCATTGCATGCAGCGCCACACCATCGAGAAGGCGCGGCAGATCTTTCGCCACCAGCCCAAATCCGCGCGCCGAGGCGTGGCCTTTGAAGGTCAGCGTCAGTCCCGTCGCCCCGTGCGCGAGATCGTCCAGCGCCTGGGCATTGGCGCGGGCTGCATCGGGATGATCGGCGCGCTGATGCACCGTCCACGGAGCATGTGCCGTCCGTTCGGCCCGGGGGCCTTGCGCCTCGCCATAGAGCGGCGCAATTTCAATGCCATCGGCGTTTTGCGACACCAGCGTGTCGAAGCCGGCGCCCTTCAGCACCGCATCGACGCGCTTCAGCCAGTCTTCGCGGGTGGCCGCCGGAAACGCGCTCAAATCGATCTGCTGCATTGCAACAAACTAGCGGCATGGCGGGCCCTAAGCAAACCCGCCTTTTGCCTAAACATAGCCGCTGAGGCCCGGAATCGATCCCGCCACGTCCTTGACCAATTGCGCCCCCGCCTTCTCCTTGGCGTAATCGAGGGTCAAGGTTCCCAGCACTTTGATCTGGTCCATGGAAAGCCCCGCCGCCGAAAGCTTGGAGATCGCCGCCAGCGGTCCGCCCATCATTCCGCCGCCGAGCATGCCAAGCAGGCCGTCTTTGGCGGCACCATCACCGCCCTGGCGCGAGGCCAGTTCCGCGGCTCCCGGCAATTTGGCGAAGAGCTCGTCCGCTTTTGCCTGATTGCCCTGGGTCTTCACCAGCGATAGCATGATGGCAACGGCCTTCTCGGCCCGCGGCCCATCAAGCCCGGTGGCCGCGGCGATCCTGTCAATCAGGTCTTGCATTTCTCGTCTCACGTCTTAAGTGATCCGCCCATCGATAGAGCAGGGATTGCCATGAGCGACAACACGATTTTTCTCGGGAAAAGCGATAAGCGCGAAGAGCTGTTCCTGCCCATGGCCAACCGCCATGGCCTGGTCACCGGTGCCACCGGCACCGGCAAGACCGTCACCTTGCAGATCATGGCCGAGGGTTTCACCAATGCCGGAGTTCCGGTCTTCGCCGCCGATGTGAAGGGCGATCTCTCCGGCATCTCGCAGAAGGGCGAGCCCAAGGATTTTCTGCTCGAGCGCGCCAAGCAGATCGGCTTCGACGATTATGCACAAGGCTTCGCGGCCGTGCCGACGATCTTCTGGGACCTGTTCGGCGAGCAGGGCCATCCGATCCGCACCACCATCACCGATATGGGCCCCCTGATGCTCTCGCGTCTGATGGGCCTGACCGATGCCCAGGAAGGGGCGCTCAACATCGCCTTCAAGATCGCCGACGAGGAAGGCCTGGCACTTCTCGACCTCAAGGATTTGCGCGCTCTTCTCAAGAACCTCGCCGATCGCGGCAAGGAGATCACCACCGACTACGGCAATGTCAACGACCAAACCATCGGCGCCATCCAGCGCCGGCTGGTGGTGATCGAGGAGCAGGGCGGCGAAAAATTCTTCGGCGAGCCGGCTCTCGACATCAAGGACTTGATGCGCACGACCCGCGACGGCAAGGGCTACATGAACGTGCTCGCCGCCGACAAGCTGGTCAATTCGCCGCAGCTTTACGCCACTTTCCTGCTCTGGCTGCTCTCCGAGCTCTTCGAGGAGCTGCCGGAAGTGGGCGATCCGGAAAAACCCAAGCTCGTCTTCTTCTT
>JANMQL010000194.1:0-2918 GCA_031370475.1 Hyphomicrobiales bacterium
TCTTCTCGCTCGGCGGGCAGGACGATCTCCTGATGATCGTCAAGCGCGTCGAGGCCCTGGCCGGCGAGATCGCCAAAACCATCGGCGCCGATGTCGAGAAAGCAAAACTTGCCGCGAAACTTTCCAAGGCCGACCTCGTCACCGGCATGGTCGGCGAATTCCCCGAATTGCAAGGCCTGATGGGCCGCTATTACGCCCTCGATCAGGGCATCGACTCCGAAGTCGCCGACGCCATCCGCGACCACTACAAGCCGCAGGGCCCGAGCGACACGATTCCGGTTTCGCGAGTGGGCCAGGCCGTGGCACTCGCCGACAAACTCGACACGCTCGTGGGCTTTTGGGCGATTGACGAAAAGCCGACGGGATCGAAAGACCCTTATGCACTACGCCGCGCGGCGCTGGGCATGATCCGCATCATTCTCGACAAGGCAGTCCGGTTGAAACTCAGGCACGGCGGCGATGACCTCCTCTCTTTCTTCGCCGACCGCCTCAAGGTCCATCTCCGCGAGTCCGGCTCCCGCCACGATCTGATCGATGCCGTCTTCTCGCTCGGCGGGCAGGACGATCTCCTGATGATCGTCAAGCGCGTCGAGGCCCTGTCGAAATTCCTCGATAGCGACGACGGCAAGAATCTCCTGGTCGGCGTCAAGCGCGCCATCAATATCGTCAGGATCGAGGAGAAGAACGACGGCCGCTCGCATCAGGGCGACGTGCGTCCCGATTTCCTGATCAAGGGCGAGGAGAAGACGCTGCATTCGGCCATCACCGTCGCCATCGGTCAGGCCCGCAAGGCCACCGAGGCCGAGGATTTCGAAGGCGCCATGCGGGCCATCGCCAGGCTGCGCGCCCCCGTCGATTCCTTCTTCGACCACGTGACGGTCAACGACAAGGACGCCACCTTCCGCGACAACCGCCTGAAACTTTTGAACCGCATTCGCGCCGCAACCTTGGAAGTCGCCGATTTTTCCAAGATCGAGTCGTAAGCGAGAAGGCGCGAGTCATGCGCGACAATGGCAATTGAGATGAAAGCGATTATTCACCAAGACGGCCTCCGCCGCTGCGGCTGGTGCGGCACGGACCCCGTCTATGTCGCCTATCACGACGCCGAATGGGGGGTGCCCGAGTATGATTCACGCGCCCTGTTCGAAAAGCTGCTGCTCGACGGATTCCAGGCCGGCCTGTCGTGGATCACCATCCTGCGCAAGCGCGATAATTTCCGCCGCGCCTTCGACGGCTTCGATCCGCAGGCCATGGCGCGCTACGACAAGCGCAAACAGGCGGCACTGATGAATGACGCCGGTATCGTGCGCAACCGGGCCAAGATCGAGGCAAGCGTGGGCAACGCGCAAGCCTATCTGGCGATCCCGGATTTCTCCGCCTATTTGTGGGATTTCATCGACGGCGAGCCGCTGCAGAATCGCCATCGCAGCTTGAAGCAGGTGCCGGCCGCCACGCCCATCGCCGAGAAAATCTCCAAGGACCTCAAGCGGCGCGGCTTCCGTTTCTGCGGGCCGACCATCGTCTATGCCTTCATGCAGGCCTGCGGCCTGGTCAACGATCATCTCCTCGATTGCCACCGCCACGATGCGGTCAAATCCCTTGTCCGCTAGGTTGCCGGAGCCGCGCGCCTGGCAGCGCATGTTATCGGGGCGCCGCCTCGACCTGCTCGATCCCTCGCCGCTCGACATCGAAATCGAGGATATCGCCCATGGCCTGGCCCGCGTCGCCCGCTGGAACGGCCAGACCCATGGCGATCATGCCTTCTCGGTCGCCCAGCATTGCGTGCTGGTCGAGCGGATCGCCAGCCATCTCGACCGCAGTCTCGACCGTCCCGCGCGGCTCATGGCGCTGTTGCACGATGCGCCGGAATATGTGATCGGCGACATGATCTCGCCGTTCAAGGCGGCGCTCGGTGTCGATTACAAGGCCTTCGAGTTGCGGCTGCTGGCGGCCATCCATGTCCGCTTCGGCCTCAAGCCCGCCACACCGGAGGGCCTCGAAATCGCCATCAAGAAGGCCGACCGGATGGCCGCCTATCTGGAAGCCACTCAACTTGCCGGCTTCACGGTGCCGGAGGCGGAGAAATTCTTCGGAAGGCCGCGCGGCCTCGGCGGCGAAGGCTCGCGCAAGTTCCTGCATCTGAAACCGCTGGCGCCCAACGACGCGGCGGCGCAATATCTGAAGAAGTTCAAGCAACTGCTGTAGGCCATGATTATCGTCTGCCCTTTGAATTCGGTTCAGCCGCTGGTCGACGAGCACGGCGTCGGCCACGTGGTAAGCCTGCTCGGCCCCGACACGCCGCACCGCAATTTCGACGGCATCGCCAGGGAGCGCCATCTCAAGCTCACCTTTCACGACATCGTCGAGGAGGTTGACGGCTTCACCGCGCCACGCCTGAGCGATGCCGAGAAACTGCTGGGCTTTCTCAAGAGCTGGGACCGCGGCCAACCCATGCTGATCCATTGCTGGGCCGGCATCAGCCGCTCGACGGCGGCGGCCTATACCGCCATGTGCCTGTTCAAGCCGCAAGCGGCTGAAGAGGAGCTCGCCTGGGCACTGCGCGAGGCTTCGCCCTCGGCGACGCCGAACCGGCTGATCGTCTCCCATACGGACCGCCTGCTCAACCGCCAGGGCCGCATGACCGCCGCCATCGAGCGCATCGGCCGCGGCGAGAATGCCTATGAGGGCAAGCCGTTCTTTCTCGATTGAGGGTGATGTGGCGTAATAATTGACCCGTCACGCGGATGAGGGGTGTGGCGCCGCTTGCTCTTCACTTAACCGCATCGCATTGTGCTTCCATGCGCGGCAGAAAACCCGATACCAATGCAAGATCGCGAAACCTCCGGCGAACCTCGACCGATGCCGAGGATTTTCTCTGGTCCGCCCTGAGAAACAGGTCGCTCAACGGCTATAAATTC
>JANMQL010000283.1:0-25359 GCA_031370475.1 Hyphomicrobiales bacterium
CATCGGCGAAATCGGCCGCGTGCTTCGGCCGGGAGGAATGTTCCTATTCGACACCATCAATCGCACATGGCTCGCGACTCTTGTGGTGGTCGTGCTTGGCGAACGCATATTCAGGATTCTGCCAGCCGGGACTCACGATCCCGCCAAATTCGTCAAACCCGCGGAACTCGCGGCAAAGCTAACGGCGCGCGGCTTCACTGTTTCGGATTTTGTCGGCCTGGGTCCCCGCGGCCTCGACAGCAAGTTGGATTTCATGTTCGGAACGCTGCCGTCGACTTCAATCATGTACATGGGCCATGCCACGCTCGACGGCCCGGAGGTTCGCAAAGAGTCTTCAAAGTGACCCACTAACCAGCGGGTGAACCGCTTGCCGGCGAGTTGACCGCCATTCAGCCGGCCTCTCAGCTTCTTCCGTCCAGCCGCCGCGCCGTCCTCAGTTCCGGGAACCAGCGCGACCAGAGGAAGGCGACGGCGACCGTCCCTGCCCCGCCCACGGCCACCGCCGCCACGGCGCCGATCCAGGCCGCCACCAGGCCGGCGCGGAATTCGCCGAGCTCGTTGGAGGCGCCGATAAACACCCGGTTGACCGCCGTTACCCGGCCCC
The DNA here is from genome assembly GCA_031370475.1 of Hyphomicrobiales bacterium. Classification (GTDB taxonomy): domain Bacteria; phylum Pseudomonadota; class Alphaproteobacteria; order Rhizobiales; family Aestuariivirgaceae; genus Aestuariivirga. Next base: position 605 of record JANMQL010000283.1, read on the forward strand.
GCACCTCGTCCGGCGTGCGCAGCTGCATCAGCGTCTCGCGCACATAGACGCTGACCATGTCGGAGGCACCCATCACGGCCAGTGCGGCGATCGACAGCGGCACGTAAGTCGAGAAGCCGAACACCACGGTGAACAGCCCGAAGGTGGCGACGAAGATGAACATGATGAGGCCGGCCTTGTCCTTGATCGGGAATTTGGCAAGCCAGGCCGCCATGACGATGGCGCCGATGCCGGGCGAGGCACGCAGCAACCCGAGGCCCCAGGGGCCGACTTCCAGAATGTCGCGGGCATAGACCGGCATCAGCGCCACGGCGCCGCCGAGCAGCACGGCGAAGAGATCGAGCGAAATGGCACCGAGCACGATGCGCTCGCGGCGGATGAAGCGGAACCCGGCCAGCAATGTTGCAAAACTCGTCTCCTGCGCATGGTTGACCTGCGGCACGGAGCCGATCAGCAGCACGAAAACGGCGGCGAGTCCGAGAAGGCCGAAGTACGAGCCATAGGCGGCAGCGCCGCCGATACCGTAGAGAAGTCCGCCCACCACCGGCCCGGCGATCGTGCCCACCTGCCAGACCATGGAGCCCAATGAGATGCCGTGGGCGATGGCCTGGCGCGGCAACAGATTGGGGGCGAGTGCGTCGGCGGCGGGATTGAAGAAGGCCCGCGCCGCGCCGAGCACCGCCAGGATGACGAAAACCGGCCAGACGCCGCTGGGCACCGACAGCGTGAAGGCGACGAGCGCCAGCGCGCACAGCACCTCAACCAGCAGGCAGCCAACCATGATCAGGCGGCGATTGAAGGCATCCGCCGCGAGGCCCGTGACCAGCACCAGGCACAGCGGCGGCAGGAACTGCGCCAGGCCGATGAATCCCAGATCGAGCGGGTTGCGGGTGATGTCGTAGACCTGCCAGCCCACCGCCACCGACATGATCTGCACCGCGAAGCCCGCCGCCCCCACCGCCAGAAGATAGAAGACATAGGGCCGATAATGCAGGGCGTTGGAGGAGGATCGGTCGGGGGCGGACGCTTCGGCGGTCATGGCTCCTGCCCTGCCATGGCGCAAGCCGCATGTCAAAACGCCGAATGTGTTGTATCCTCGGGGCGGGAGAGATAATGCCATGACCCTCGACGAGCGCCTGCGGGCGAAACTCAAATCCCACGGCGCCACCGACAAGCGCATGTTCGGCGGCACCTGCTTCCTGATCGGCGGCAACATGCTCATCGGCACCCTGAAGGACGGGCTCATCGTGCGGGTTGGCAAGGCGGCCCATGAAGCGGCAATGAAACGGCCGGAAGCGAAGACCTTCGACATGACCGGCAGGCCGATGGAGGGCTTTATCAGCGTCGACGGCGAATCGGTTGCCGGCGACAAGGCCCTGCAGACCTGGATCGATCTGGCGCTCGCCTTCGTCAAGACCCTGCCCGCCAAATCCACCAAGCCGGCGAAGAAAAGAAAACCCGCCTAATCGCTGCCAGCTATCGCGCCGCAGTGCGAATTGCCGGAGCGTGAGGCCCCTGCTATAGGCTGGCCCACTTTCCCCCAATGGCGATGCGAGGCACTTTCCGATGGCGAAGATCAAGGTTGCAAATCCGGTCGTCGAGCTCGACGGCGACGAAATGACCCGCATCATCTGGGACCTGATCAAGACCAAGCTCATTCATCCCTATCTCGACATCGATCTGCGCTATTTCGATCTCTCGGTGGAGAATCGCGACCGCACCGGCGACCAGGTGACGATCGACGCCGCCCATGCCATCAAGCAGGTGGGCGTCGGCGTCAAATGCGCCACCATCACCCCCGACGAGGCGCGGGTGAAGGAATTCGGCTTGAAGCAGATGTGGAAGAGCCCCAACGGCACCATCCGCAATATTCTCGGCGGCGTCATCTTCCGCGAACCGATCATCTGTTCCAACGTGCCGCGCCTGGTGCCCGGCTGGACCCAGCCGATCATCATCGGCCGCCACGCTTTCGGCGATCAGTACCGCGCCACCGACTTCACCTTCCCCGGCAAGGGGACGCTGACCATCAAATTCGTGGGCGAGGACGGCAAGACGATCGAGAAGGAAGTGTTCAAGTCGCCGGGCGCCGGCGTCGCCATGGCCATGTACAATCTCGACGACTCGATCCGGGAATTCGCCCGCGCCAGCCTCAATTACGGCCTCAACCGCAATTATCCGGTCTATCTGTCGACCAAGAACACCATTCTCAAGGCCTATGACGGCCGTTTCAAGGATATTTTCCAGCAGATTTTCGATGCCGAATTCAAGGCCGAGTTCGACAAGCGCAAGATCACATACGAGCACCGCCTGATCGACGACATGGTGGCCTCGGCGATGAAATGGACCGGCGGCTATGTCTGGGCCTGCAAGAACTATGACGGCGACGTGCAGTCGGACCTGGTGGCGCAAGGCTATGGCTCGCTCGGTCTCATGACCTCGGTGCTGATGACGCCGGACGGCAGGACGGTCGAGGCCGAGGCCGCCCATGGCACCGTCACCCGCCATTACCGCCTGCACCAGCAGGGCAAGCCGACCTCGACCAATTCCGCCGCCTCGATCTTCGCCTGGAGCCGCGGGCTGGCCCACCGGGCCAAGCTCGACCAGAATCAAAAACTCAAGGAATTCTCGGAAACGCTTGAGAAAGCTACGGTTTCGGCAATCGAGAGCGGCCGGATGACCAAGGACCTGGCGATCCTCGTCGGGCCCGATCAGGCCTGGCTCACGACCGAGGGCTTCCTCGATGCCGTCGACGCCAATCTCAAGAAGGCGATGGGTTGAGGCGCCTCAGGCCGCCTTGTCCAGCATGTCGAGAACCTTCGGCAGGTCGACCGGCTTGCCGAATACGCCGAGCGCGCCGTTGTCGAGCGCCTTCTTCAAAAGATCGTCGCCGCTATAGCCGGTCATAAAATAGATCTTGGCATTGGGATTGAGACTCTTGATTTCGAGGAAGCTTTCGACCCCGTTCTTGCCCGGCATCATCACGTCGAAGAATCCGAGATCGAAATTATTGGCTTTGTAGGCGGCGATCGCCTGCTCGCCGCTATAGGCGACGATGACCTTGTGATCCTCCATCGAGAACAATTCGGCGAGCGCGTCGGCATTCTCGGCATCGTCGTCGAGAACCAGAATATTCAGCGATCTTCCCATGATTGATCCTTTAATCGTTTGCGGTCAGGCAGCCAGCTTCTCGAGCCGGTCGAGCAGCGACAGGGGATCGAACGGCTTATTGAGAATGCCGGTAATCGTCACGTCCTTGATGGCATCGAAGGTCGAGGCATATTCGGCGCCATTGCCGGTGATGATGATGGTCTTGACCGAGCGGCCCAGCCGCTTGAGCTCCGTATAAACTTCGACGCCGTTGATCAACGGCATCTTCAGGTCGAGAATCAGAATGTCGACGCCGCCGGCCATGACCTTGGCCAATGCATCGCGGCCATTCTGCACCAGTTCGCACTGCATGCCGGTACTCTCGATGAGCTGCCGCAGTTCCGGGCCGAAGTCCGGATCGTCCTCGGCGATCAGCACGATGCCGGAGGGGCTCACCTCCTGCAGGGCGGCCAGCAACTTGGCCGAGCTGATCGGCTTCGACAGAACGCCCATGGCGCCGTGATCGATCGCCTGCTGCAGCAACTGCTCGACGCTGTAGCCGGTCATCATGTAGACCTTGGCATCGGGCTGCAGCTTCTTGATTTCCAGAAAGCTTTCGACACCGTTCTTGCCCGGCATCATGACATCCATGAAGGCGATGTCGTATCGGTTCTCGCCATAGGCCACGATGGCGTCCTCGCCGGAATAAACCGCGTCCACCCGGTGGCCCTCCATCTGGAACAGCTCGGCCAGCGAATTGGCATTGTCGGTGTCGTCGTCGACGACGAGAATACGCAAAGATTTTTTGGTCATGCAGCCTCCTGGCCGGTTATCGCGAAGGGAATCCAGACGGTGAAGCGGGCGCCCTGCCCGGGGGTCGAGGCGATATCGAGTCCGCCGCCGTGTTCGAGCAGAATCTTCTCCACCGCCGGCAACCCGAGACCGGTGCCGAAATTCTTGGTGGTGAACAAGGGTTCGAGAACCTTATGCAGGTGTTCCTCCGAGATTCCGGGCCCGTTGTCGGCAACGCTGATTTCCGCGCCCCGCCTGGTCTGGCGGGTTTCGACGACGATACGCGGCGTCGGCGTGGTGAATTTGGATGCGTCGTCGCCCTTGCCGACCATCGCTTCGGACGCGTTGGTCAGCAGATTGACGAGCGCGCCGGCGAGCCGTCGAGGATCGAACGGCACCCGGCGGGCGCCAAGGCCGAGAGAAAACGCGATTTCAACGGCAGGGGGAAGTTTTTGCGCCGCCTCCGCCACCATGCCGGTCAACCATTGGTCGAGCGCCAGTTCCTCGGTTTGCAATTGCTTTGAACGCGAGAAGTCGAGAAGCTGCGTAATGATCGCATCGCAGCGACTGAGGCCGTTGGCGATGCGCTGCAATTGCGCCTCGATGCCGATACCCTTGCCCTTGGTCTTGCGGTCGATGATGAATGCCGCCGTCTGCACGGCGCCCAGCGGATTGCGGATCTCATGGGCAACGGTGGCGGTGAGCTGACCCAGTTGCGTCATGCGATTTCGCCGCACGATTTCGTAACGCGCTTCCTTGAGCTGCTCGACATGGGCCGCCAGCTCGCGATTGAGACGCACCACTTCGTCGTTGGCGCGCTTGAGTTGGTCGAGTTGCGATATATCGGAAACGCTGATCAGCGCCGATCGTGGGCCGTCGCCGGCGAGCTTCAACCAGCCCGAACTGGTGATGAGCACATGGCGCGCATGTCCGCGCGCCGGCTTGAGCTCCGCTTCGAACCTGTCGGCAATACCCGGAAATCCGGCCCGGCCATGGCCCAGCAGACCCGGAATATCGGCATCGTTCATCTCGTCCGGCGCCAGGCCGAGGAAAGCCAGCAGCAACGGATTGGCGAAGGCCGTGCGGCCGTCCTCATGCACTTGCCAGATACCGACGGGAACGGCTTCGGCCAGCACGCGGTATTGCTCCTCGCGCTTCAGGGGATCCTCGAGATCGATGTAGCGGTCCTGCTTCATTCCCGTTGCGCCCGTATCAGGCGGCTTCCTGTTGTTTCCGTTCGGCCGGGAACCAGGCGGTGAAACAGGCCCCATCGCCCGGCGCCGACTTGACTTCGAGTCCGCCGCCATGTTGCTCGAGTATTTTTTCCACCGCCGGCAGGCCGAGGCCGGTGCCAAAACTCTTGGTGGTGAACAGCGGCTCGAAAATCTTCTTGAGATTTTCCGGCGCGATGCCTGGCCCGCTGTCGGTGACCGCGATTTCGACACCACGCCGCGTCAGCCGCGATTCGACGATGATGAGAGGCGCCGCGGTGGTGAACTTGGACGGATCGTCGCCCTTTCCGACCATGGCTTCCGAGGCGTTGGAGATGAGGTTGATGATCACCCGGCTCATACGCGCCGCGTCGATGGGCGCCTGCAAGCCGCCGAGGCCGAACACCGATTCGACCCGCACTGCGGCCGGCAGTTTCGGAATTTCCTCGTCGAGCGTCCGCTTCAGCCAGTCGTCGATTTTCGCGGTCTCGCACTGCAATGCCTTGGAGCGGGCGAAGTCGAGGAGTTGAGTGATGATGTTGTCGCAACGGATGACGCCGTTCTGGATGCGCTCGATCTGCGGTTCGACGCCGAGTTCCTTGGCGTCGATCTTGCGGCTGAGCAGGAAGGCCGAGGTGCGCACCGCGCCCAGCGGGTTGCGCAGCTCGTGCGCCACGGTCGCCGTGAGTTGGCCGATCTGGGCCATTTTGCTCTTGCGCACGATTTCGTCCTGGGCCTCGCGCAACCTGGTCAGATTGTCGGCAAGGTCGCGATTGAGCTTGGTCACGTCCTCGTTGACCGCCTGCAATTGCGTGGCGAACTGCATGGTCTCGGTCTGCGACAGGTGCAGCGTCTCGTTGGCCGTTTCGAGTTCGCGGTATTTACGCTTGATCAGCCGGCCGATCCAAAGACCGTAGACGGCGACGCAGCAAACCATAAACACGATGCCGGCTCCGATGAGATATTCGAAGCTCTTCAGAGCCAGGACCTGGGCGTAATGTGCGTCGGCAAAGCGGCGCTGCAATGTCTGCACCGTGGCGACGGCTTCCTTAAGTTTTTCACGCGCCGCGGTTTGTTTGCGGTTGAGGGCGCTGATCGCCACCCCCGCCTCGCCGAACTTGCCACTTTCGTAGAGGGCGATCGCCCCGCGCGACTGGTCGACCATGGTAACGACGATGTCGGTCAGACTGCGCATGGCGCCGATCGGCCGGCTGGCGTTGCTGGCCTCGGTGTTGGTCATCATCTCCCTGCGAATGGCTGCAAGCTGGGCGTTGAATTGACCAAAGGCGACGTTGAGCTTGTGCCGTTCCAGGCCGGGATTACCGGATTCGAAGATGTTGTTGCCGGGCTCACCGACCGCCGAGACGGCATCCCCGAGGTTCCAGACATCCTGGTATCGCCGGCTCCACTCGGCGTTAACCGCGACATTCCGTTCGAATATGGACGCGAGGTGGTGGCTTAGATATAACCCGCCGAAAACCGCGACCAGATCGAAGGCGGCCAGCAGAAAATAGATCAGGTGAACCTTTGGCCAGGACCCCAAGGGCCTGCCAACCGATGTATTCGCAACCATCCCCGTTCCCCATATTCTTTGTCGCAGTTCGCAGGACGTTGCGGCAGGGCCCGTGAACAAAGATTTAAGGAAGGAATCCGAATCATGGCAGGAATAACAAAGTCTGAACGCACCACCGGCGGTTGCCAATGCGGTGCCGTGCGTTATGCCGTTGAAGGCCCATTCAACAACCCGCACATCTGCCACTGCCGCATGTGTCAAAAAGCATTCGGCAACTATTTCGCGGCCCTAGTGGGGTCGCTTCGCGAGAATTTCAAATGGACCAGGGGCGAGCCCGGAATTTTCCGGAGTTCTCCGATCGTCGAGCGCCGCTTCTGCCGCGACTGCGGCACGCCGCTGTCATTTTCCTACGACGACTCGAAATATATCGCCGTGTCGATCGGCTCGCTCGACGATCCCTCCGCGGTCACGCCGGAGAACCAATACGGCATCGAGAGCCGGCTGCCGGCCTTCGAGAAGCTGCACGGCCTTCCCGGAACCCGCACCGAAGACGATGTGCCGACGGAGATGCTGGCCAGGCTCGTCAGCCGGCAGCACCCGGACCGCGACTAGGGCGGATTCAATTTTCATCGGATCGGCCTGAGGATATTTTCCTTGGCCCCGCCGGGGAGAGCGAAAGTCTTGCCGCGCTCCGGTCACACGCAATCGCGCTATAGCCTTGCCCCGCCGGACTTGCTATCCCCCGCCCTCACCCGATCGACAAGGATACCGCCGTGGCCGCTTCCCCCTCCATGACCGTGATGATCGCCGCCGTCCGCAAGGCGGCCCGCGGAGTGCAGCGCGACTATGGCGAGCTTGCCAATCTTCAGGTGTCGGTGAAGGGCCCCGGCGATTATGTGACCGCCGCCGACATGCGCTGCGACAAGGTGCTGCGCGAGGAACTGGCGAAGGCCCGGCCCGGCTACAGCTTCCTCACCGAGGAGACCGGCGTGGTGAAGGGCACCGATCCCGACCACCGCTTCATCGTCGACCCCATCGACGGCACCACCAATTTCATGCACGCCGTGCCGCTGTTCGCCATCTCGGTGGCGCTCGAGCGCAAGGGCGAGATCGTCGCCGGCGTTACCTACAATCCGGTCTCGGACGAACTGTTCACCGCCGAAAAGGGCGCGGGTGCCTTTCTCAACAACAAGCGCCTGCGCGTCGCCAGCCGCAAGGACATCCACGAGGCGCTGGTCTGTTGCGGCATTCCGCATCGCGGCCGCGGCGATCATGTCCTGGCCCGCGCCGAAATCGCCGCCATGCAGGACAAGGTGATCGGCATCCGCAGGCTCGGTTCGGCCACTCTCGAACTCGCCTATCTGGCGGCCGGCCGCTTCGATGCCCTGTGGGAGCGCAATCTCAGCCCCTGGGACATGGCGGCGGGCGTCCTGATGATCCGCGAGGCCGGCGGCTTCATCGCCGATTGCGACGGCGGCGACGATCCCATGGCAACCGGCAATATCCTCGCCGCCAATGCCGACCTGCTGCCGCAGATGCGGGCGGCGCTGAAGGAAGCGGCAAGGGCCTAATATCCTTCAGGATGCGCTAGCGGCGCGATCGGGCACCCGGCTCGTCAACATGTAAGCGCGAAAATCCCCAGCCGGCATCGGCTTGCCGAAAAGATAGCCCTGCAGGAAGTCGCAGCCGATGCTTTCCAGCAGCGTGGCTTGCTTGGCCGTTTCGACGCCCTCGGCGGTCACCATTTTGTTCATCCGATGCGCCAGCGCGATCACCGAGCGCACGATCTCGCGGCTGAATTCGTCCTCGCACATCTTGGCGATGAACGAGCGGTCGACCTTGATGCGGTCGGCGAAGACGTCGCGCAGATTCGCCAGCGAGGCATAACCGGTGCCGAAATCGTCGAAGTCGAAGCGGAGACCCATATCGCGCAGCTCCCGAAGCGTCTCCGCCAGGCGGCCGCTGCGGTGATCGAGCAGGATCGATTCGATGAGTTCGATGCGCAGCCGGCCCTCGAGCCCCGGATGCTCGCGGAGCAATTGCCCGATCCGCGCAACGAAGTCCGCCTGGCGCAATTGCGCGGCCGAGACATTGACGGCAATCGAATCCGGCAAGGTGCCTTGCACCAGCCACGTATCGCTCTCGGCCGCCACTTGCTCGAGCACACACCAGCCGATGGCGGCGGAAAGCTCGCCGTCATCGAGGGCCACCTGAAAAAATGACGGCGGCCATACGACGCCGCCGGGATCGGCCCAGCGCGCCAGCGCCTCGACCCCTGCCGGCGTACGGCTTCCGGCGGATACGATCGGCTGGAAATGGGCGATGAACTGGCGCTCCTTGATTGCGATTCGCGCTTTATCGAGCAGGGTCAGGCGGCCTTCCGCCTGGGCGCTCATGGACCGATCGTAATGCGCGAAGCCGGCACCACCGGAAGCTTTGGCCCGGTACATCGCGAGATCGGCACAGCGCATCAACCGTTCCGCCGTTTCGCCGTCGCCGGGTGCGAAGGCGACACCGGCGCTCAGCCGGATGGTCAACTGCATGTGTTGGTACATCATGGGATGCTCAAGCTGGGTGCGCAGCTCCTGCATGATCCGTTCCGCCGCCCTGGCATGATTGCCGCCGGGCAGGACGAGGGCGAACTCGTCGCCGCCGATGCGCGCCACCGTATCCCATTCCCGCGTCACCTGCCGGAGGCAGGACGCCACGTGCTGCAGCGCCAGGTCGCCTGCCTGGTGACCGACGCTATCGTTGATCAGCTTGAAGTCGTCGATGTCGATGATCACCACGCCGACGCCGGTCTGGTGCCGCACCGCATAGGCAAGGGCCTGCGACAGCCGGTCGTCGAACAGGGTGCGGTTGGGAAGGCCGGTGAGCACGTCATGGGTGGCGAGAAATTCGAGCTGCGCCTCTTTGCGGCGCTGCTCCGTCACATCCTGGATGGTACCGAAAATGGTGGCGACCTGCGGCCCATTCAAATGCGCCTCGCCGATGGTGCGAACCCAGCGCCGGTTGCCCTTTGCGGTAACGAAGGGAAATTCCGCATCCCAGCCCGCGCCGGTGCGGCAGGCGGTTTCGACAAGCAGGCGGAGTTCGTCCTTGGCCTTGCCGTCATAAAAGTCGATGGCGCTGCTCAGATCGAATTTCCTGCGGTCCTCGATCTCATGCACGTCGTAGGTTCCCTCCGACCATGTGAGCCGGGCCTCGGCCACGTCGAATTCCCAGGCCCCGATTCGGGCCAATTTCGAGACCTGCGCCAAGAGCCGGCTGTTGCGCTGCAGCTCCGCCTGCTGGCGCCGGTTGTGTGCCAGGGTGCTGCGCAAGGAACGCGCCGAGGTCAGGTACCGGAGATTGATCCGGAACTGGTCGATCAGCGACTGACCGAGCTCGGCCAGCCGCCTGATGTCGGCAATATCTTCATCGGAGAAATCGCGCGGTTGGTGAAAGGCGACATGAAAAGCGCCCGGCTTGCGCCCGGGCCGCAGAGCCACGGGCGCGGCAATGAAGGCGCGATAACCGTGATCCACGAGCTGTTGCGAATTGCCGATCCGGGGATCGCCGGTCACATCGCCAACCGCGATCGCCGCCGCCGCCTTGACGACGACTTGGGTGAGCGATTCAGAGCGGTGGAAAACCGGAGCCGCCGGCCCATGATGAGACTTCACCCAAACGTCTTGATCGTCGAGGAAGGCCAGCGTGGCGATCGGTGCATCGAAATGACGGGCCGCCAACGCACATAGCGAAGCGAGCTGCTTGTCATAGGCCTGGCGGACGATCCGGTAATGCCGCAATGCGGCAGTCCGCCTGGCCCCCGATGTCTCGCCTCCCATAATTCCCGATCCTTGCTTGCTGCCGGATCGGGCGAGACTAACGGCGGGGGTTTAAGGAATAGTATCTTGAAGATTGCATGTTATTCATACATACAACCACAAGGAGAAGTCGGTTTAGAACCTCTTTACTGCGAACGCGGGCCGCGGGCCGGAAGTTCGACCTTCTTCGGCATCGGCAGCAGGCCTTCGCGCTGCAACTTCTTGCGCTGTAATTTGCGGGCCCGGCGCACCGCTTCGGCCTTTTCGCGGACTTTCTTCTCGGAGGGCTTCTCGTAATGCCCGCGCAGTTTCATTTCGCGGAAAATGCCCTCGCGCTGCATCTTCTTCTTGAGCACCTTCAGGGCCTGATCGACATTGTTGTCACGGACGACGACTTGCAAGTGTTACCTCGAGCTTGTCAGAGTTGATTGGACCGGCAAAGGAGGCCGCGAAAGGCCTCAAAAAGTGGCGGCCAAATAGCACAGCTCCTCAAGTCTGTCGAGGGGCGAGCCGGTTGACGTGACCCATTTTCCGGCCCTGCCGGGCTTCCGCTTTACCATAAAGGTGAACGGCGGCCGCGGGCTCGGCGGCGAACCTGGCCCAGCCATCGGCTTCATCGCCGAGGAGATTGGTCATCACCACATTGGAATGCCGCACCGGATTGCCCAAGGGCCAGCCGGCGACGGCGCGCATGTGCTGCTCGAATTGCGACACCAGGCAGGCATCCATGGTCCAGTGGCCGGAATTATGAACGCGCGGAGCGATCTCATTGACCACCAGCCTGTCCCCGGTGACGAACATTTCGATGCCAATGATGCCGACATAATCGAGCGCCGCGGCGATCCCGGCGCCGATGCCGCGCGCCGTCTCCGCCACCGCGGCCGGAATTGCGGCGGGAACCGTGGAGGTTCGCAGGATGTGATTTTCGTGAACGTTCTCGGGCACGTCATAGACGGCGATAGCGCCATCCCAGCCGCGCGCCGCGATCACCGAGATTTCCCTTTCGAAGGCGACGAAGCCTTCCAGCACCGCCGGCACCTTGCCGATCTCGGCCCATGCCGTTGCTTCGCTCACACTCGCGGAGATTTTCGCCTGGCCCTTGCCGTCATAACCGAAGCGGCGGGTCTTGAGGATCGCCGGCTTGCCGATCCGCTTTATGGCGGCGGCAAGAGACGCGTCGTTATCGACAGCGGCGTAAGGCGCCACCGGCATATCGAGCCCGGCGATGAAATTTTTTTCGTCGACCCGGTCCTGGGCGATGCGCAAGGCCCTCGCACTCGGCGCCAATGGCAGGCGCGATTCGAGAAACTCCGCTGTCTCGCCCGGTACATTTTCGAATTCATAGGTGACGGCATCGACGACCCCGGCAAAGGCCGCCAGCGCGGCGAAGTCCGTGTAACCGGCAAGTGTATGGGACGCCGCGACCTGAAAGGCGGGACTGTCGGCTTCCGGCGCATAGATATGGCACTTGAGGCCGAGCCTGGCGGCGGCGAGCGCCAGCATGCGGCCCAATTGGCCGCCGCCCAAGATGCCGATGGTCGAGCCCGGCGGCAGCGGCGAGGCCAAGCGCATCAGGCCTCGTCCTTCGGCTTCAACGCCACCGCCGCCGTCTGTCTGGCGCGCCAGGCCTCCAAACGCTTGGCCAGCGCCGTGTCCGACAGCGCCAGCACCCTGGCCGCCAGCAGTGCTGCATTGATGGCGCCCGCCTTGCCGATCGCCAGGGTTCCGACCGGAATGCCGGCCGGCATCTGCACGATGGAGAGCAGCGAATCCTGACCCGACAGCGCCTTCGATTCGATCGGCACGCCGAATACCGGAAGCGCCGTCATCGAAGCGGTCATGCCCGGCAGATGCGCCGCCCCGCCGGCCCCGGCAATGATGACCTTGAAGCCTTCGGCCTTCGCCCCCTTGGCAAATCCGTAGAGCCGCTCCGGCGTTCGATGCGCCGAGACGATGCGCGGCTCATGGGCGACGCCAAGTTCCTCCAGGGTGGCGGCGGCATGTTTCATGGTCGGCCAGTCGGACTGGCTGCCCATGATGATGGCGACGGGAGCTTTCTTGCGGGCGGACACGGCTTCTCGCTGGTTACGCTATAATGTCGGGAATCAACAGGTTTTCGATCTGGGCGATCTGGTCCTTGAGATCGAGCTTCATTTTCTTCAGGCGGCGCAACTGCAACTGGTCGCTCGTTCCGGTTTCAGCCAGCGAAGCAATGGCCGCATCGAGATCGCGATGCTGCTGCAACAGGGCCTGGAGCTTGGCCCGCAGCGCCACCTCCTGCAAAGTGTCCATGCCTGCCCGCTCTCCCCGCCTGAAAAAGCGAACCATGCCGTTTCAGGTTAGACAACTATGCCGTGGATGGCCGTTCGACAAGCCCCCGACTCTGTGCCATCATATCAAAGTTTAATGATCCTGACTGGAGGAACGCATGAGCCTTCAAGCGCATCTCAGTGAGTTGGCCGCCAAACACAAGGCCCTCGAGACGGAACTGGCCGAAGCCATGGCCCACCCCGCCTCGACAGACTCAGAAATCGCCGAACTGAAGCGCAGGAAACTCAAGATCAAGGACGAAATGACCAGGCTCGAGCAAACCCAGCACGCCGCCTGAATTCGGTTTAAGCGCCGGACGATATCCGCGATGCGGCTGTAAAGGCCGTTGCAAGGTTATTTTTTACGCGATTGATTCGGCCGCCCGTCATGCGGCCTAAGCGCCCGTGGCGGGCAGTCTTTCCAATGGCGGCTGCCGATTTCCGCATTGCGCGCCGGATGCAGGGGATAATGGATGCGGCTGCGCTTGCGTGAGGCCTCGCCCACAACCAGAAGCAGAACATCCTTTTCCGTGTTGTTGATGAAGGTATGGGCAATGCCGGTTCCGGCCGGAAAGCCCACCCCATCGCCAGGCCCCAGGCGGCGGATTTCACCATCGATCCACAGATCCGGCGCACCCTCGATCACGTGGACGAATTCCTCCTCGTCGGCTTCCGCATGGGGCCACGACACCCGCCGCCCCGGCGGCAGCCGCTCGTGATGGATGCCAAGCCGCATGAGGCCGAAATGTTCGGCGAAGGAAGCGCTGATGGAGAGCAGCTCGTCCGATCCCGGATAATGCTGATCGTCCTTGCCCTCGATGGCGCTGTAATGGGCCACGAAGGGCCAGTCGTTCTTGTTCATGTCCTTCTGCCATTTGGTCCATTGAAGATTTAGAATCGCTTCTTTGCGAAAGCTCTACCGGAGGCAGTTTTTAGATATTTCTCGAATGTAAATGCACGTTTTTCATCAGAGAACGCAATATATGTATTTACACGCCATGGTTTATACTTCGACGTATGCGGCACTTCCCGGGCATTGTGCTTTGCAAGACGCGCTTTCAAATCATCCGTGATGCCGGTGTAATGGCGGTCAGGATCATTTATGCATTGGAGAATATAGACGTATTTCATAATCGTCTTCATCATATCGATGGCTTGCCAAGCCGTAGCAAGCGGGCCGCGCCCGCCTTCGCCTGAAGTAGGCTCCGGCGTGGCAGCCTTCGCGGCGCTCCGCTTGCGAAGGCTGGTGGAGCAGAGGGGGATCGAACCCCTGACCTCGGCATTGCGAACGCCGCGCTCTCCCAACTGAGCTACTGCCCCCCGCTGAGACGAGGCGCTTGTAATGACCGCCCCCCGGCCCGTCAAGCTTGCCTCGCGGGCCCGCCGGCCCTAAATCTGCCGTCACCGCAAACACCGAGGCACACATGAATCCCTTCATCTGGCTGATCGTCACGATTCTCGACATCTATTTCTATATCATTCTCGCCACCGTGATCCTGAGCTGGCTCGTTTCCTTCAACGTCATCAACGGTTCCAATCCCTATGTGCGCCAGTTCGCCTATGCGCTCCGCCGCCTGACCGAACCGCTGCTCGGCCCCATCCGCCGTTTCCTGCCCGATCTCGGCGGCATCGATATCTCGCCCATCGTGCTGCTGATCGCCCTGCAATTCGTGCGCTATCTCATCATCTATTACTCGTTCCGCATCTTGTGACGGGATACTGGCGCAAAGTGCGAGACGGCATTCTCCTGGATGTGCGCGTGACGCCGAAATCCGCCGCCACAAGGCTGGCCGGGCTGCACACGGCCGCCGACGGCGCCGTGTCGCTGGCCGTCAAGGTCACGGCGCCGCCGGACAAGGGCAAGGCTAACGCGGCAGTTATCGCACTTCTGGCCAGGGCCATCGGCCAGCCGAAATCCGCCCTGTCGCTTGCTTCGGGCGAGACCGGCCGCCGCAAGACAGTTCACATTTCCGGCGATCCCGACGGGCTTGCCGCAGAAATCGACACCCTGGTGAAGACCCTATCAAAAGAGGAATGAGAATGGCGAAGTTGATCGACGGCAAGGCCTATGCCGAGGGCCTCAGGGCCCGCATTGCCAAGGCGGTAGCCGAACTCAAGGCCAAGCACGGCCTGACCCCCGGCCTCGCCGTGGTGCTGGTGGGCGAAGATCCGGCCAGCAAGGTCTATGTCGCCAACAAGGCCAAGCAGACCGTCGAGGTCGGCATGAAATCCTGGGAGCACAAGCTCCCCGCCACCACGCCGGAAGCCGATGTTCTCGCCCTGGTCGACAAGCTCAACAAGGACCCGGCGTGCCACGGCATCCTGGTGCAATTGCCGCTGCCCAAGCACATCGATTCCAACAAGGTGCTGGCCGCCATCAGCCCGGCCAAGGATGTCGACGGCTTTCATGTGGTCAATGTCGGCAAGCTGTCGACCGGCCAGGATTCTCTCGTCCCCTGCACGCCGGTCGGCTCCGTCATGCTGGCCAAGGACGTACTCGGCAAGCTGGAGGGCCTCGAAGCCGTGGTCATCGGCCGCTCCAACATCGTCGGCAAGCCGGTGGTGCAATTGCTGCTGGCCGAAAACTGCACCGTCACCATCGCCCACTCGAAGACCCGCGACCTGCCCGCCGTGGTGCGCCGCGCCGATCTGGTGATCGCCGCCGTCGGCCGCGCCGAAATGGTCAAGGGCGACTGGCTGAAGCCGGGCTGCTGCGTCATCGATGTCGGCATCAACCGCATCGAGCGCGGCGGCAAGGCCAAGCTGGTGGGCGATTGCGATTTCGCTTCTTGCGAAAAGGTGGCGGGCTCGATCACGCCGGTTCCCGGCGGCGTCGGCCCCATGACCATCGCCTGCCTTTTGCACAACACGGTGCGCGCCGCCTGCGCCCAAAAGGGCATCGCCACCCCGGCGATGTAGCTATTTCTTCGCGCGCGCGATGCCTTCCATGATCATGCGCTCGGCCTCGGCCGCATCGCCCCAGCCGAGGACTTTGACCCATTTGCCCGCCTCCAGATCCTTGTAATGCACGAAGAAGTGCTCGATCTGCTGGCGAGTGATCTCGGGCAGGTCGGTGTAGTCGTGGACGTTCTCGTAGCGCCGGGTCAGACGCGGCACCGGCACGGCGACGATCTTCTCGTCACCGCCCGCCTCGTCCTGCATCTTGAGCACGCCCACCGGCCGGCAGGCGACGACGGCGCCTGGAACGATGCCGCGCTGGTTGGCGATCAGCACGTCGACGGGATCGCCATCGCCCGACAGGGTATGGGGGATGAAGCCGTAATTTCCGGGGTAACGCATCGACGTATAGAGGAAGCGGTCCACCACCAACGTTCCCGCCTCCTTGTCCATCTCGTACTTGATCGGCTCGCCGCCCACCGGCACTTCGACGATGACATTGACTTCCTTGGGCGGATTTCTGCCGATGGCTATGGCGTCGATGCGCATGGTGCTTCCCCGTTTGGCTGGATCGTGGCAGTCTATCTGCCATGAGATGGAAACCGGTGCTATCGCTCTTATGCCTCTTGCCCACCGCTGCGGCAGCGGACGAAATCGCCAGCGCCTACAGCCGCTTCGACCTCAAGGATTGCGAACAGGTCGAGAAGCCCGATGGCTTCGTTTTCGAAGGTTCATGGCGCTGCAAGGGCTATGGCGAAGCCGGCTTTTTGGTTTCAGGCGCGGATTCCCGCAACTTCGTCGCCTTCGGCCCCGGCGGCGGCAACAACTGCGCCTATTCCAAGACTTTCCGACCTCTCAACACGGCCCTGAGCCCCATCGAATGGCGGCTCAGGGACGGCAAACCCTTCGCGGCGATCGAACGCTGGTCGGTCGCCGGCGACGGCGGCAAGTCCGTCACCTGGCTGGTGGTGAGCGCGCTCCGCGACAACGACTCCTGCCACGTCCATTACGTGGCGGGTTCCTATCCGAACGCCAATGACGAGGCGCGGCGCATCGCCGATGAGCGCGCCGAAAAATTCGACTGCGAAAGCGACGTTCCCACATTCAGCACGGCCATCGGCCCGCCGCCCATCGAGCTCAACGCCTGCAAGGACGTGGCGCGGGAGTAGGCCCTACGCCGCGTCGGTGGCTTCCTTCGAGCGGCTCATGCGCTTGCGCAGATGCGGATCGAGAATGGCCTTGCGCAGACGGATCGATTTCGGCGTCACCTCGACAAGCTCGTCATCGCCGACATAGGCCAGCGCCTTTTCCAGCGACATGCGGATGGGCGGCGTGAGCACCACCGCCTCGTCCTTGCCCGAGGCACGCACGTTGGTGAGCTTCTTGCCCTTGATGACATTGAGCTCGAGATCGTTGCCGCGCGTATGCTCGCCGACGATCATGCCGGCATAGACTCTGGTGCCGTGCTCGATGAACATGGGCCCGCGGTCCTGCAGGTTGAAGATCGCATAGGCGACCGCCTCGCCGTCGGCATTCGACAAGAGCGCGCCGGTGTGGCGGCCGGGAATCTCGCCGACATAGGGCGCGTAGGAGTGGAACAGGCGGTTCATGATCGCCGTGCCGCGCGTATCCGACAGAAGCTCGCCCTGATAGCCGATGAGGCCGCGGGTGGGGGCGTGAAACACGATGCGCTGGCGCCCGGTGCCGGAGGGCCGCATGTCGCGCATCTCGGCGCGGCGTTCGGACAGCTTCTGCACCACGATGCCGGTATATTCCTCGTCGACGTCGACGATCACTTCCTCGATCGGCTCGAGCTTCTCGCCGGTCGTCTCGTCGGTGCGGAACACGACGCGCGGCCGGCCGACGGTGAGCTCGAAGCCCTCGCGGCGCATGGTTTCAATCAGAATGCCGAGCTGCAATTCGCCGCGGCCCGCCACTTCGAAGGCGTCGGTTTCATTCACCGAAGCCGTGACCTTGAGCGCCACATTGCCCTCGGCCTCGCGCAGCAGGCGGTCGCGGATCACGCGGCTCTGCACCTTGTCGCCTTCCTTGCCGGCAAGCGGCCCGTCATTGATGCGGAAGGTCATGGTGAGGGTGGGCGGATCGATGGGCTGGGCGGCAATGGGGTCGGCGATCGAGGGATCGCAGATCGTATCGGCGACGGTCGACGCCGCAAGGCCGGAGATGGCGATGATATCGCCGGCGAATGCCTCATCGACGGGAACGCGCTCGAGGCCCCGGAACGACAAAACCTTGGAGATGCGGCCGGTTTCGACAATCTTGCCGTCCTGCCCCAGGGCCTTGACCGTCTGGTTGGCCTTGATCGAGCCGGAGCGGATACGGCCGGTGAGAACCCGGCCCAGGAACGGATTGGCCTCGATGGTGGTCACCAGCATGCGGAACGGACCATCCTCAACCACCGGCGGCCTGAAATGCGAGACCACGAGATCGAACAACGGGGCCATGCTGTCGTGGGCGGCATCGGGCTTCGCAGCCATCCAGCCCTGCTTGGCGGAGCCGTAGAGAATCGGAAAATCGAGCTGTTCTTCCGAGGCATCAAGTGCGGCGAAGAGATCGAACACCTCGTTGACGACTTCGTTGTGACGCTCGTCCGGCCGGTCGATCTTGTTGACCACGACGATGGGGCGAAGGCCGATCTTGAGGGCTTTCTGCAGCACGAATTTGGTCTGCGGCATGGGACCTTCGGCGGCATCCACAAGAAGCACGGCGCCATCCACCATGTTGAGGATGCGCTCCACCTCGCCGCCGAAATCGGCGTGCCCCGGCGTATCGACGATATTGATGCGGGTGTCCTTCCAGTTGAGCGAAGTCACCTTGGCCAGGATTGTGATGCCGCGCTCGCGCTCGAGATCGTTGGAATCCATGGCGCGCTCCGCCACTTTCTGGTTCTCCCGGAAGGAGCCGGATTGCGACAGAAGCCGGTCGATCATGGTGGTCTTGCCGTGGTCGACGTGGGCAATAATGGCGATGTTGCGCAGGTTCATAGGCGCCGAGGCTTTCCTGAATGTCTGGGGTTAGCCGTGCCCATAGCATGGCTAAGGCGATATGGCGAGCGGCACTTTGCCGGACGGGTTAAGGCGTCCCCTTGCCCTCGATATAGGCATCGAAAGCGGCCAGGAACTGGGCCCGGACCCCGTCGCTCTCGGTGAGGATTTCATGCATCGCCTCGCGGATGAAAACCAGCGAAACCCCGGGCACGCGGCGGGCGAATTCGCGGGTTGCCTCATTGTCGACGACCTGGTCTTGACCGGCCGCGACGATCAGCACCGGCGTGCGCAATCTGTCGCCGGGACCCATGGCTTTGATCTCGGCGGTCGAGGCCATCGCCGCCCGCAGCCAGGAAAAGGTCGGGCCGCCGAGGCCCAGTTCCGGGCCCACCTGAAGAATGACGCTGTCACGCTCCCAGCGCCTTTGGTCGGAAGTCAGGGGATTGCCGGCGAAATCGCCGCTCGCCAGGGGCCGCCGCCCCTGGCCGGGAAGAAACATCCAGCCCAGCCCAAGCCGGGTCGCAAGGAAAACCAGGAGCCGCGCCAGCGGCAGCGGCCAACCTCCGTAAACGATGCCGATCAGGGGCGCCGCCAGGATCGCCTTGCTGAACCAGGTGCGCTCGCGCAGGCTGCGCAGCAGAATGTGGCCGCCGGTCGAATGGCCGACGGCGTAGTAGGGCGGCGGGCAGTCGGGCAGCACGACTTCGGTCATGAAGGCCCGCAAGTCCTCGTCATGATCTTCAAAGCTGTGGAGATGGCCGCGATAACGGCTGCGCGTGAGACGCGGCGAGGCACCCTGCCCGCGCACATCCAGCGAGGCCACGCAATAGCCGCGCTGCATCAGGTCGCGGGCCGTCTCGAAATAACGTTCGATGTAATCGCCGCGCCCACCGAGCACCACGACGGTGCCCTTGGGCTTCGCCACCCGCACCCGCATGGCCCGCAAGACCAGCCCGTCGCGGGTTTTAACCGGCACGCAGACGGCGCCTTCGGGAATACGATTGTCGAGCGTCGAGAAAAGCTGCATGGCCCCCCAAAAAAACTTGCCCGGGCTGTCTAGCGCGCTTTCCGGCGAAGTGGAATCACTTCGCCGAAAAGAAATCGCGCCAGATCAAATGTCTGGAGCATGTTCTTGTCGCCAAAGTGCGTGGCACTTTGGCGGAACATGCTCTAGACGACGCCCGGGCGCAGAGCAAGCAACCGGACTATTGCAGCTTCTTCACTTCCGTCAGCTCACCGCTGGCGGCATTGAGCCTGACCGCATAGGCCTTGCCATCGCGCGTGGCGTTGAAGGCATAGACCTGGCCCTGGCAATCCTCGGCCTTGACGCTGGCAAAACCGTAGCTTGAGACGATCGCGGTGGCCTTGTCGCAGGAGAGCGCCGCAGCCGATTTCGGCTGCGATTCCTCGGTCGTGGCCTTGGCCATGGTGACTTTCTTATTGGCCGCGCCCAACGCCGAGCTTGCCGCGGGTTTAACCTTCTTGCGCGGCTTGACCGGAACCGGTTCATCTTCCGGCCCCGCATATTCCGGCTCGTAATAGCCCTCGTCAAATTCGTAAAGCCTGTCCAGCTCCGGCTCTTCGTAATAGTAGTAATAGCGCGGGGGCGGCGCCCATTCCGGCTCCGGGTCGTAGTCGCCATAGACGGGCGCATAATGGAACCGCAGCCGGGCGCCGGCTTCCGCATCGCCACCTGTCGGCGTCACGGCTACAGTGAAGGCCGCGAGCGCGCTTGCCGCAATCCAATTCCGCATGGCTGACTCCGGTAAATCCTCAGCGGTAGATGCGCTGCCGGTCGACGATGACGCCGGTACGCGCGTTGATCTGCACCAAATACCAGCGGCCGTATTTGCGCGCCTTGTAGGCATAGATGCGGCCGCGGCAGTCGACCACCCGGATATTGCGGTAGCCGCGCCAATAAAGATCGTGGGCGACAGCCCGGCAACCGCGATAACCGCGAGGCGGAACATACAGATAACCGGGGCCCGGCGTGATGAAGACATCGATGTTGATGCCGGCCTCGGCCGGGGCGGTCATGGTGAAAGCCGATGCGGACATGACTGTCGCGGCAAAGGCGCTGGCAAGGAATTTTCGCATGAAGAGTCCCCCTGTTGATGACACGTACTTGAATACCCGATTCCAGTACCGCCGGAATAGGTCTGTTAGATGTGGCTGACGGAAATAATCGCGCCATTGGAACGGCGCACCTTGATCAGGTGCGGATGGCCGTTCCGCCAACCGATGAATACGTGGATGCGGCCGCAGCTTTCGGTCCTGATGCGCCGGAAACCTTGTTCGCGCACAATCCATCTCGCCTCCCGGCAACTGAAGCCTCGATAAGCCGGAGCGTAGTAGTAGTTATTGGGATAGTAATAGGGGATCCAACGACCGCCGCGATAGCGCGGCCAGCAGCGGTAACGATTTGCGTAATGGCCGCCGCAGGCGCCGCCCGGCCAATATCCGAATCCGATACCGATGCGCACATCCGTATGGGCGCTGGCGGGGGCGGGCGCGAAAGAAATTACCGCGGCAACAAGCGCGGCAGCCAAAGTACCCTTGAGAATCATGATGTCCTCCTCAGTCAGGCTAATAAACCTTATTGGCGGGGATCATGGCGGAATCTTGCTGAACGCAGTCCGATAGCCCCGTTCATCTGCCGTTCAGCTTCGTGGCAGGACCGGGGCCGAGGGGCCGGAGCGCCCGGATGGGCGCCCCGGAGCGGAACGCAGACTAGAAAATCATCTGGACGCCGGTGATGTTGCCGCCGGCATTGACGCGGACCAGGTATTTGTGGCCCCACTTCCAGCCGGTGTACTTGTAACCCGGCAGCGAGCAGTCGACCGGCTGGACATTGTTGTAGCCAGACCATTTCACGATCTTCTTCCCCTTGTGGCAGGAGATGGCGCCGAAATAGGGGTCGTAGACCGGAGCATAGCCATAACCATAGCCGTAGCCAGGGTAGTATCCGCCGAAGCCGAAGCCGATACCGATGTCGATATTGGTTTTGGCCTGGGCCTGCTGGGCGGGGGCGAAAGCGGCGACGGAGGCGGCGATTGCGGTGGCGGCGATGAGGGACTTCGTGATCATTTGGGTTCTCCAGGTCTTGGTTCAATGGGATGACCGGCTCGGCCATCGATGGACGCGAAACTAGCGGGCGGCATTTGAACGCAAACCGAAGGCCCCATTCATTTTCAATTCAGCTTGGGAACCGAAAATTCACCCAAGCCCTTGATTTTTCTCAACCCGCATTGAAGCCGCAGGCCCTTGAAATTGGCCGTCCGAAAATTATTTGAAGCAGTGCAGGCGCCATTGCGATGGGTCTGCAACGAGACGCCCGGCCCGCAAGGCGGGCAAACCGCAACATTGCTCAAGGAGAATGTTCCATGTTCGACTTAACCCCCCTCTATCGTTCCACCATCGGCTTCGACCGTCTGGCCCAGATGCTCGACGATGCCGCGGGCTTCGAAACCCCCGCCTATCCGCCCTATAACATCGAGCGGGTCGGCGAGGATGAATACCGCATCACCATGGCGGTTGCCGGCTTCGGCCCGGCCGACATCAACATCGAAGTGAAGGGCAACGGCCTGACCGTTACCGGCAAGAGGACCGACAAGCCGGAGCTTAAGACCGAGTACCTGCACCAGGGCATCGCGGCGCGCGCCTTCGAGCGCCGTTTCCAGCTCGCCGACCATGTCGAGGTGAAGGGCGCCGATATGGATAATGGCCTGCTCCATATTTCGCTCAAGCGCGAGATTCCCGAGGCCATGAAGCCCCGCACCATCGCCGTCAAGGCGGCGGGCGAAACCAAGGTTCTGGACGCCAAACGGGCGGCCTGAATTTCGGTCATCAAATGAATGGAGCGCCGCCGCAAAGCGGCGCTCCTTGCCTTTCAGGGGTCGCGGCCGATCCGTCCGAGATGAGTATCGCGAAATCCGCTTTGGTATTTCAGGCCGTATCCAAGCGTCCGGTCAAAGCCGATATGGGCGAGCCAGATCGACGCCAGATTGAATGATAAGTCGAAAGAAAGCACCCATCCGAGAAGCGCCGCAAGCAAGGGTCCGAGGGTGGTGTGCGACATATTGTAAACGGCGGCACCCCACTTCGGCCCCGCGAGATAGCCGGCGAAGGAGAGGTCAGGGGTGAAAAACAATAGCGCGAACAGCCACCACTGTCCGGAAGTGAAATGAAATGCGGCTGCGCCGGCGATCAACATTGCAATACCTTCGAGACGCATCAAGCTTCTTACGTAACCGCTAACCATCAGCAACTCGCTTTCACCAGTTGGACGAACCGGTCGACGTCGGACTCCGGCGTGGCGAAGGAGGCGATGAAGCGGACGAAGATTTCATCCGCCTTGATCGTGTCGCCAAGACTGTCCGGCATCCAGTCGTAGAATTTGGCGCCTGAGGCAAGCAGCTTGTCGTTGAGGGCCCGCGGCATCACGGCGAACACTTCATTGGCTTGCACCGGATTGGGAATGCGGATCTTCTTGCAACTCTTGAGGCCTTCCGCCAGCCGCCGCGCCAGGGCATTGGCCTTGCGCGCATTGTCGAGCCACAGCCCGTCCCGCAGATAGGCCAGCATCTGGGCGCCGAGATAGCGGCTCTTGGAGACGAGCTGGCCCGACCGCATGCGCCGGTACAGGAAATCCTCGGCCAGTTTGGTGTCGAAGAACACCACGGCCTCGAGCAGCATGGCGCCGTTCTTGGAGGCGCCGAAGGACATGACATCGACGCCGGCTTTCCAGGTGATGTCGGCGGGGGCGCAGCCCAGCCCCGCCACCGCATTGGCGAAGCGCGCCCCGTCCATGTGCAGCTTCATGCCGCGCGGCCGGATCAGCGCCGAGATCGCCTTCACTTCATCGGGCGAATAAGCGGTGCCGAGCTCGGTCGCATTGGTGATCGAGACGGCGGCGGGCTTGGGATCGTGCTCGCCGCGGATGAAACCCTTCAGAATCTTCTCGATCAGCGGCGGCGTGATCTTGCCGCCCGGCCCATGCAGACCGAGAATTTTTGCGCCGCCGGTGAAGAACTCCGGCGAGTTGCATTCGTCGCAGGAAATATGCGCCTCCGCATGGCAGATGACCGCGCCATAGGGCGGCGCGATCGCGGCCAGCGACAGGCCGTTCGCCGCCGTCCCCGTCGTCACCAGGAAGGCGCGGACGTCCTTGCCGAAGACCTCCGACAATTTTTCTTCGGATTTTTTCGACAAATCGTCGCCGCCATAGGACGGCGCCGTGCCGGAATTGGCGTCCGCCAAGGCCGCAAGAATGCGAGGATGGACACCATAGACGTTGTCGGATGCGAAATTCATCAAGTTCCTCCGGATTTCAAAGCCGCCGCCGCGACCTGCCGCGACCTGCCATCCAGCAAAGTTACCGCAAGGCCGGCCGCGAGGATCAACATGATGCCGGCGATCGCCAGTCCATTCGGTACATTGCCGAAAATAACGAACCCGGCCAGCAGCGCCCAGAGCGTGAATGAATAATAGAACGGCGCCAGCGTTGCGGCTTTGGCATAGCGGAATGCCAGGTAGATGAAGAAATGGCCGCCGATGAGAAACACGCCGGATGCCGCCATCAGAGCCAAGTGTCGCGGTTGCGGCGCCACCCAGGTCTCGAACAGAGCTGTCGCCAGTCCCGCGGCGACCATGACAATAACGAGCATGGCGAAGGTGACGACGAGGGCCGGAATATCCCGCGGCACCTGGCGCGTGACAACATCGCGGGCCGCCGCCCCCATGGCCGTTGCGAATCCGAAAATCGCATAGGGCGACGCCGCCGCGCCGCCGGGCTGCGCCACCAGCAGCGCTCCGGCGATGCCGACAACGATGAGCACGATGCGAAGCGGGCCGATGCGCTCGCCCCAGATCAGCGCCGTCGCGGCCACCAAGAGCAGCGGCGAGAGCTGATAAATGGCTGTGATATCGGCGATCGGCATGTGAACCAGCGCCAGCACGAAGCTGACGACCGCGAAAACCTCGCAACCCGCCCGCAACGCCACCCAGCGGTTGAATATGTGGCGGATCTCGGCCCCATTGCCGAGAATCAGCAGCAGCGGAAAGCACCACAATACCGCGGCGGCGCCGCGCATGAACAGGACTTGCAGGGGCGGCGCATCGGCCATCAC
>JANMQL010000285.1:0-21374 GCA_031370475.1 Hyphomicrobiales bacterium
CAAGCCCGTCTCCTTCGCCCCAGTTCTATGACGCCGCGGTGCTGCTCCAGATCATTCCGCTGTTCACTGGCGGAGGGGGAGGGATTCGAACCCCCGGAGGGCTTGCACCCTCAACGGTTTTCAAGACCGCCGCAATCGACCGCTCTGCCACCCCTCCGCGGGAGCCGCGCCGGTTCCATGTAGCAAGAGGCGGGCGGCGGCTCAACCGGCCCACGGCCCTATTGCGCGTAGGAGGGTTCCTCGGCGTCGAGGAGGGCGCGCATCTCGGCGAAATGGGCGTGGATCTGGGCAGGTTCGGACTCCCATTCCTGGGCCGTCTTCTCGGCCACCGCCGGGGACATCACGCTCAGGGGCTGGCCGGTCTGGCGCGCCAGCACCAGGGTGCGGCAGGCGCGCTCGAGATAATAGGTGAGGTCGTAGGCTTCGGCGACCGTCGCGGCGCAAACGAGAATGCCGTGATTGCCCATCATCATGATCCGCTTGTTGCCCATGAGGCGGGCCAAGCGGTCGCCTTCGGCATCGCTGTTGGCCATGCCGCCGTAATCGAGATCGAAGGCGACCCGGTTATAGAAGCGGGCCGTATTCTGGTCGATAGGCGGGATTTCCGGATCGGCCAAAGAGGCGATCGCCGTGGCATAGGGCGGATGCAGATGGATGATGCAGCGAGCCTGGGGCAGGGCGGCATGCAGACGCCCGTGCAGCGACCAGGCGGTCAAGTCGGGGGCGTCGGGACGGTCCATGGTGGTCTTGTCGGCGGTATCGAGAAGCTGAAGATCCGAGGCCCTGATTCGCGAAAAATGCCGCCAGCGCGGGTTCATCAGGAATTTGCGGCCGTCCGGGGAAACGGCCAGGCTGAGATGGTTGGCCACCGCCTCGTGCCAGCCATTGCGTACCGCCAGCCGAAATGCCGCCGCAAGCTCGACACGCAATTGCCATTCATCCACGGCATGGCTTGGCGAGGTCTTGAGCGAAGCGACGTTGCTCATCATAATGCTCCTGTGGCCGGAGCAGGAACGATAACCCGGCCGCGGCCGGGCGGCAATCGGCAATCGGGAGGCCAGGAGATGAGAACCATGCGCATGCTGACGCAACTTGCTACCATCGTATTGCTGACCGGGCCCCTTGCCGCCATGGCATCGGCCGAGTCCCAGCCGCACGGAATCTGGATCATGGACAGCGGCAAGGTTACCGTCCAGGTCGACGATTGCGGCGCCAATCTCTGCGGCAAGATCGTGGCCCTGTCCAAGCCGCTCGACAAGAACGGCAAGCCGAAACTCGACAAGAGGAATCCCGATCCCGCCTTGCGCAAACGGCCGGTCATCGGGCTCACCATCCTCAAGGACATGCAGCCCAAGGGCGGCAACAAGTGGGAAGGCACGATCTACAACGCCGACGACGGCTATACCTACAGGTCGGTGATGAAACTCAACGGCGACGAGATGAAGGTCAAGGGTTGCGTCGCCTTCATCTGCAAGGCGATGTATTTCAAACGCATGAACTGAGGTCCGGGTGGGTTTTACGCCGCCGCGCAGAGCACTTCTCGTCGCCGTCCTGGCCCTCGCCATGGCTGGCGCGGGCCTTGCCCAGAGCCTCGATCAAGTGCCCTTCGCCAAGAAACTGAAGCTCGCCAAGGTGGGCGACGAGGATGCCCAGGTGGCGGTGGCGATGGCCTACGAAACGGGCAGCGAAACCGCTCTGGATGCCGCCGAAGCGGCGAAATGGTACCGCCAGGCGGCGTTGCAGGGTAATATCGAAGCCCAGTTCCGGCTCGCCCGCATCGTCGGCCATGGCGCCAAGGGGCTGAAACAGGATTATCCGACCGCAATCAAACTCTACGAGGCCGCTGCCGCCAAGGGCCATGGGCCGGCGATGAATGCACTGGGGCTGGCCTACCAGAACGGCCAGGGCGTTGCCGCCGATCCGGCCAAGGCGGCGGAGTGGTACCGCAAGGCGGCGGAAACAAGACTTGCCGAGGCCGAAAATAATCTCGGCATTCTCTATCTCAACGGCAAAGGCGTTGCCCGCGATCTGGGCGAGGCGTTCACGCTGTTCGAGCGCGCCGCCAATCAGGGCAACGGCTGGGGCCTCAACAATCTCGGCGGCATGCATGAGATGGGCTGGGGCACGCCCAAGGATCGCAAGAAGGCGATCGAACTCTACACGCAGGCGGCGGCCAAGGGCATCGCCGCGGCCCAGGAAAATCTCGAGCGGCTGACCGCCTCTCCGTAAGATTTTACATAGTCGGAAACCATACAAGCGAGAAACCCGCCGTTAACCATGCCGCTGAACCCGGTCTTTACGCTCGCGGCGTGACACTCCCCCGTAACGGCGAAAGCGTCGCTGAAAGACGCGCGCCGAGGGGAGAGTGTTCAAATGCGTCGCGCCATGATCTTGCCGCTTGTGCTGGTCATCGCCGGATTGGCGGTCAGCGGCTGTGCTTCGAAGAAAACCAAACACGGGGCTCTCGATCCGTTTGCCGGTACCGGCAGCCCTTACTATACGGGCCAGGGCGACCCACCGAAGGGCGGCGGCCGCTATCTGGTGGGCGCGCCTTACAAGGTGGCCGGACGCCGGTTCAGACCGCGCGAACAACCCAATTACGACGCGATCGGGCCCGCCTCCTGGTATGGCGAGGACTTCAATCGCCGCATGACGTCGAATGGCGAGTGGTTCAACATGAACGACCTGACGGCGGCGCATCCGACCTTGCCGCTGCCGAGCTATGTGAAGGTCACCAATCTCGACAATGGCCGCGAGATCGTGGTCCGGGTCAACGACCGCGGTCCCTTCGTCGGCCCGCGCATCATCGACATGTCGAAGCGCGCGGCCGAGGTCCTGGGCTTCAAGGACAAGGGCAAGGCCAGGGTTCGCGTGCAATATATCGGCGCGGCACCGCTCAACGATCAGGGCAGCCATCTGGCGGCGATGAACGGCGAGCTGCAACAGGGCACGCCGCTCAAGGCGATGATCGCCGCCGCCGACCGCAACGAGGCAACCATGGTCGCCAGCGCGGCGCCGGTTTCGCCGCCGATAGCGGCGCAGCCGAGCTTCGTGCTCGCGACTGCCGCGCCGCTGCCGCAATTGGCAGTGCCGCAAGCAGCGGGCGCGATTGCCGGAAGCTATTACATTCAGGTCGGAACATTCGGCGACGCGGGCGACGCCGAAGCGGCCCGCGCCAGTTTCGCCAATGTCTGGCCGGTCCAGGTGATCACGGCAAGCGCTTCGGGCAGCGAAGTCTATCGCGTCCGCATCGGCCCCATCGCCGGGGAAACCGACGCCATGACGGCGCTTCAGGACGCCATCGGCCATGGCCATCCCGACGCCAATGTAATTGCCATGCCCGCTATGCAAGCGGCGATGTGATCGCGCTCCGCGTTGCATTTGCCGCGGAAGGCCGGTAGCTTCCGGATACTTGAATTCCGGTGGTCATGGTCCGATTCTCTGTCATTCTGGCGATCCTATTCTGCGCGCTGGCGGCGATGCCCGCCCGGGCGCAGCAGCCGGCGTTCGAGACCAAGGCGCAATATGCCATCCTGATCGACGCGCGTTCGGGCAATGTGTTTTTCGAGAAAAACGCCGACGTGCCGGTGCCGCCCGCCAGCATGAGCAAGCTGATGACCATGATCATGGTGTTCGAGGCGCTGCGCGACGGCAAGCTCAAGATGGATCAGGAATTCCTTATCACCGAGGACGCCTGGCGGCGCGGCGGGTCGGCCTCGGGCGGCTCAACCATGTATGCCGAGCTCAATTCGCGGGTGAAGCTCTCCGATCTCATTCAGGGCGTCATCGTGCAATCGGCCAACGATGCCTCGATCGCCATCGCCGAGGGCATGGCGGGTAGCGAAACGGCTTTTGCGGCGCAAATGACCAAGCGGGCCCGCGAGCTCGGCCTCGCCAAAGCGGAATTCCGCAATGCCACGGGCTTGCCGGACCCCCAGCATCTGATGAGCGTGCGCGAGCTGGCCATGCTGGCCCGCTACATCAATCTGAATTTCCCCGAATACTACAAATATTACAGCCAGCCGTCCTTCACCTGGAACAACATCACCCAGCAGAACCGCAATCCGCTGCTCAAGGACTATCCCGGCGCCGACGGCATGAAAACCGGCTACACCGAAGAAGCGGGCTATGGCCTTGTCGGCTCCGCCACCCGCGACGGGCGCCGGCTGGTGATGGTGATGGCGGGGCTCACCAGCCTCAATGAACGCAAGCAGGAGGCCCAGAAGCTGCTCGACTGGGGCTTCAGCCAATTCCGTACCGTCGAGGTCTATGGGGTGGGCGATACGGTGAGCCGGGCCCGCGTCTGGGGCGGCGCTGAAAACTGGGTTGGGCTGGTGACCCGGCAGGGCGTGAAGATCGCGCTCTCGCCGCAAGAGCAGGCGGGGATCGAAATCAAGCTTAGCTACACCGGCCCCCTCATGGCTCCGGTGCAGGCGGGCGACAAGGTTGGCACCGTGCGTTTCCTGGTCAACGGCAATGCCATCGCCGAAATTCCGGTCGAGACCGCCGCCGCGGTTGCAGTCGATGATTCGATGTGGAGCAGGGCCCTCGACAGCGTCATGATCATGATATTCGGCGGCTGAGATGGCCGGCGTGTTCATCACTTTTGAAGGCGGCGAAGGGGCCGGCAAGTCGACCCACATCAAACGGTTGGCGGAACGGCTCAAGGCCCAGTCGCGCGAAGTGCTGACGACGCGCGAGCCGGGCGGCACGCCGGGCGGCGAGGCGATACGGGCGCTGGTGGTTGCGGGCGATGTGGTGCGCTGGTCGGCCGAGGCCGAGGCGCTGCTTAATTATGCCGCCCGTGACGCCCATCTGCGCGAGGCGATCAGACCGGCGCTAACCCGCGGCGCCATCGTGCTCAGCGATCGTTTCATGGATTCAACCCGCGCCTATCAAGGCCATGCGGGGGGCTGCGACCTAGGCCTGATCGATGCACTGGAGCGCACCGTGGTCGGTACTACGCGGCCCAAGCTGACGCTGATTCTCGATCTCGATCCGCAATTGGGGCTGTCGCGCGCCAAGCACAGGGGCGAAACGGAAGATGACCGCTTCGAGCGCAAGGGGCTGGAATTTCACCGCAAGCTGCGGCAAGGCTTTCTCGACATCGCCAGGCGCGAGCCGGCCCGCTGCCGCGTTATCGACGCAGGCAAGCCGATTGAAGACGTGGCGGCGGCCGTGTGGGCGGAAGTGGGGGCCGTGCTGGCATGAAGGCGGCCGAAGACAATTTCGATCCGCGCGACACCGCCTGGCACCCGCGGCGGCGGGCCACGCTTTATGGACACGGCGCGGCGGAAGCTCGGCTTTTGCAGGCGGTGCGGTCGGGCAAGCTGCATCACGCCTGGCTCGTGACGGGACCCCGCGGCATCGGCAAGGCGACGCTCGCCTATCGCTTTGCCCGTTTTCTCATGCAGTTTCCCGATGGCGGCGGGCGTCAATCGCTACAGGTGGCGCCGGAGGCCGCGTGCGCCCGGCAGATCGCCGCGAGCTCCCATCCCGATCTGCTTGTCATTGAGCGCGCCCATGATGCAAAAAACAAGCGGGTCAAGAACGAGATCGCCGTTGACGATGCGCGGCTGGCAGGAAATTTCTTCGCCTTGACGGCGGGAGCAGGCGGCTGGCGCGTGGCCATCGTCGATGCGGCCGACGATCTGAACGGCGAATCGGCCAATGCGCTTCTTAAAATTCTCGAAGAACCGCCGCCAAAATCGGTTTTCCTGGTGGTCGCGCACCGGCCCGGAACGCTGCTGCGCACCATAAGATCGCGCTGTATCCATATGGAACTGGCGCCGCTCAACTTCGAAGACACGATGCGCGTGCTGCGCGAAGTGTCGCCGGCGGAGGACGAGGAGCAACTGCGGCGGGCGGCTGAGCTTTCAGGCGGCAGCCCCGGGCGGGCGCTGGAGCTTCTCGAATCGAGAGGCGCTCAGGCTTTTGGGACTTTCCTTGCCAAGCCGAAGCTGACGCCGGCGGCCCGCATCGAGATTGCCAATTACTTTTCCGGCCGCGATAGCGGCGCCGATTTCGGAATTTTCTGCGATCTGCTCATCGCCTGGACGGCGGCCAGGGCGCGCGAGGCCGGGCTGACGGGCGGCGGAGCTTCGCTGGCGCGGGCCCATGACGGCATCGCCCATTCCATTCGCGAGGCAAATGCCCTAAACCTCGACCGCCGCCAAACGGTCGTCGAGGCGCTGACGCTGCTCGACGAGGCCCTTGGAGCATGTTCCGCCAAAGTGCACGCACGTTGGCGATGAGAACATGCTCCGAGTCATTAACCTGGCGCGATTTCTTTCCGGCGAAGCGGTTCCACTTCGCCGGAAAGCGCGCTAGGGCCGCCTGACTCCCGGACCGATAGAGACCTCATGCAGAAGACTTATTTCATCACGACGGCCATTCCCTATGCCAATGGCGCCCCCCATATCGGCCACGCCTATGAGCGCATCGCCACCGATGTGCTGGCCCGTTTCAAGCGGCTCGACGGCTATGATGTTCTGTTCGTCACCGGCATGGACGAGCACGGCCAGAAAATGCAGCAACAGGCTGCGCGTGAAGGATTGACACCCAAGCAACTTGCCGACCGCACGGCGGCGCAATTCGAAGAAATGGGCGAAGAACTTGCGGCGCCGGCCGACGATATCGTGCGCACGACCTCGGATCGCCACAAGCAGTCGGTGCAGGACATCTGGCGGCGCATGCAGGCCAATGGCGACATCTATCTGTCGAAATATGCTGGCTGGTATTCGGTGCGCGACGAGGCCTATTACGACAAGGACGAGATCGAGGAACGCGACGGGCGCAAATTCGCGGTGAAGACCGGAACCCCGGTCGAATGGGTCGAGGAGGAAAGCTATTTCTTCAAGCTCTCGGCCTACGCGGAACCGCTGCTGGCGCATTATGCGAAACATCCGGAATTCGTGACGCCGGAAAATTACCGCAACGAGATCGTGGCTTTCGTCAAGCGCGGCCTCAAGGATCTATCGATCAGCCGGACGACTTTCGACTGGGGCATTCCGGTGCCGGGCGATCCCCGGCACGTCATGTATGTGTGGGTCGATGCGCTGACCAATTACATCACGGCGACGGGCTTTCCCGACGGCAAGGCGCCGCGCGCCCGCTTTTGGCCGGCCGATGCCCATGTGATCGGCAAGGATATCACCCGCTTCCACGCCATCTACTGGCCGGCCTTTCTGATGTCGGCCAAATTGCCGGTGCCGCGGCAGATCGTGGTGCACGGATTCCTGTTCAGCCGCGGCGAGAAAATGTCGAAGTCGGTGGGCAATGTGGTGGCCCCCGCCGACCTGGCGGCGCGCTACGGCGTCGATCAGTTGCGCTATTTTTTCCTGCGCGAAGTGCCCTTCGGCCAAGACGGCAATTACAGCCATGAGGCGATCGTCGCCCGCATCAACGCCGATCTCGCCAACGATCTCGGCAATCTGGCGAAGCGTTCGCTGTCGATGATCGGCAAAAACTGCGCTGCCAGGGTTCCGGAATTGGGAACGCTCGGCGAGGCGGACAAGGAAATTCTCGCCAGCGCCGAGGCGCTGCTCGCCGAAGCCCGAACCCAGCATGACGCATATGCGATCAACCGGGCGCTCGATGCGATCTGGAAAGTGGTGGCCGACGCCAACCGCTATTTCGCGGCTCAAGAACCTTGGGCGCTGAAGAAGACCGATCCGGCACGCATGGCGACGGTCTTGCATGTTACGGCGGAAGTATTGCGGGTCATCGGCATACTGGTGCAGCCCTATATGCCGGGGGCCGCGGCGAAGCTGCTCGATCTATTGGCGGTGCCGGGCGAGCGGCGGACGTTCGCCCATCTCGGCGACCGGCTGGTGGCTGGCACGCCGCTGCCGGCGCCGCAGCCGATTTTCCCGCGCTATGTGGAGGAGGGGGAGACCCCGAAGGCCTGATGATGCCGATCGTCGACAGCCATTGCCACCTCGATTACGAGGGGCTCGCAGAGCGGCTGCCGGAGGTTTTGGCGCGAGCCGAAGCTGCCGGTGTGGGTCTCATGGTGTCGATCGGCACACGGGTGCGGCAGTTCGAGCGGTTGCTGAAAATTGCCGATGCCCATGAAAATGTTTTCTGCACGGTAGGCACCCATCCGCATAATGCACATGAGGAGCTCGACGTGACGGTGGCGCAACTCGTCGATCTGGCGCGCCATCCCAAGGTCGTGGGCATCGGCGAGGCGGGGCTCGACTACCATTACGATTACAGTCCGAAACCGGCCCAGACCCGAGGCTTTAGGACTCATATCGCGGCAGCCCGCGCAACTGGCCTGCCGCTGGTCATTCATGCCCGCGAGGCGGATGCGGATATAGCCGCAATTCTGGAAGAAGAAATGGGCAAGGGCGCCTTCAAGCCGCTGCTGCATTGCTTCACCTCGGGCGAGGAATTGGCGCGGCGCGGACTGGCGCTTGGCGCTTATGTGTCGTTCTCGGGCATACTCACCTACAAGAACGCCGAAGACCTGCGCGCCGTGGCCGCGACGGTGCCGATGGACCGGCTATTGGTTGAAACCGATGCGCCCTATCTGGCGCCGGTGCCCTATCGCGGCAAGACCAACGAGCCGGGTTTCGTGGTGAAGACGCTGGAACAGTTGGCGGGCGTCAAGGGCGTAGAGACGGCGGCGATGGCGAAGGCGACGAATGATAATTTCTTCCGGCTGTTTTCCAAGATTGCGCGGCCCGCCCGCTTTGCCGGCGGCCCATGAGCCTGACGCTCACCATATTGGGCTGCGGCTCCTCAGGTGGCGTGCCGCGGATCGGCGGCGACTGGGGCCACTGCGATTCCGGCAACCCGAAGAACCGCCGCCGCCGCTGCTCGGTGCTGGTGACCCGGACCGGTGGCGCCGGAACCACGCAGGTGCTGATCGATACTTCGCCCGACATGCGCGAGCAGATGCTCGATGCCAAGCTGCGCCATCTCGATGGCGTGCTCTTCACCCATGAACATGCCGACCACACGCACGGCATCGACGAGTTGCGCGCCTTCTTTCTCATGGGCCGCAAGAAGGTGCCGGTGTGGGCCGATGAAATGACCGGCCAGATGCTGCTGGTCCGCTTTCCCTATTGCTTCTATGCATCGCCCGGCAGCGACTATCCCCCTATTCTCACCTTGCATCGTCTGGTCCCGGGCACCGCGATGACGATCGATGGAGCAGGGGGCGCAATCGAGGCCCTGCCCTTCAAGCTCATGCACGGCAATATCGAGGCCTTGGGTTTTCGCATCGGCAAGACCGCCTATACGCCCGATCTCAACGGTATTCCGGAGGAAAGTCTCAAGCCCCTGGGCGGTCTCGACCTGTGGATCGTCGATGCCCTGAAACGCACGCCGCATTCCAGCCATTTCAGTCTCGCCGAGACGCTCGCCGCCATCGAGCGGCTCAAGCCGAAGCGCGCGATCGTTACCAACATGCATGTCGATCTCGATTACGCCACACTGGCCCGCGAACTTCCGCCCCATGTCGAGGCGGCCTATGATGGGCTACAGGTCTCCATCTAACGGCCCAAGGAGTCATTGCCATGCTGAAACGTCTCGGCGCCGGTGTTCTGGCGCTCGCCATGGCCAACGCGCCGGCCATCGCCCAATCGGCCTGCGAACCGGCCAAGCTGGCGGCGAGGGTTGACGCCTATGCGGCCGATCCGTTCGGGGCGCGAAGCTGGCGGGTGCTGCAGGGCCTCGGTGATCCGATGATCGAAGCCACCACTCACGGCGGCGATGACTGGGCGAACCAGGAGCGCTGGCGGAAGCTGACGGCCGAGATCGCGCCTGAAGGCCGATATTTGCAGCAATTCGGTTACGACTGCCGCATCTCCTATCCGCTCGAGACATTGGAAAAGCGGGTGGCAACGCCCGGATCCCAAAGCAAATATGTGACGCAGTGGCTGCGGGTGCAGGATGCCGTATTGCAGGCTTGCAGCGAGCCCGACGCGGGGGAGGTGGCCCTGCCGGCGGCCATGGACATCCAGCCGGAGCAGGCAAGGATGCAGAGCGAAGACCGCGCCTATCAGGAAGCCTCGGCCGCCTTCTACCGCGACAAGGCCAAGGCCATCGAATTGTTCCGGGCGATCGGCAATTCCGATTCACCGCACCGGGGTGCTGCCCGCTACAATGTCGCCAATCTCTTGGCTAATGGCAAGCAGTTGGCCGAGGCGCGCGCCGAGGCCCGGGCCATTCTCGCCGATCCGGGGCTCGCCGACGTGCATGCGATCACCAAGGAGCTGCTTGGCTACATGGCCAATCTTGAGGATACGGCGGAAGGCTGGACGGGGCTGATCGACGACGCAATCGGCATCGTCGAAAAACCGGCGGCGGAGATCGCCGCCTCGCCGGGGCTCAAGGCCGAATATGCCCATGCGCTCTACGATATCGATTATGCCGGCATTCGCGGCAAGTCCGACGACTGGTGGCTCGACGGCAAGCTGCCGGAAAATCCGACCATCTCCAAGGCCATCGTCGATGCCTCGCGCAACCATGCCATCGCCCTGTGGATGATGGCCGGCCAGTCGGCGGATGAAGCCTATCGCGCCGCGCCCTGGAGCCTGATCGGAACCAAGTGGCAGGGTCGCGTGACAGCCATTATCGACAAGGCGCTCGCCATTGCGCCGGCCGGCGCCGGCCTTACAGGTGAAGCGCGCGCCATGCTGGAAGCGCAAAAAGCAATGCCGGACGAAGCGGAGCGCATAGCCCTTTGGGATGCGGCTCAATCGGCGATGGCGGCGGCGGTAGGGAGCTGCGGCGAGGCGCCGGCGACGGCGGCGGCAAGCTATCTTCTGGCCCATGCCACGCGGCTTTCGGCCTTGGCGGGCGATTTCGAGCAGGCTTATGCCGGACTCGAAAAAGTTCCTTTCAAGGGGGCCCAGACCTATTCCGAGCGTAGTGTGTTCAAGCTCGGCGAATATCTGCTGGGCAAGGGCAATCTGGCGGAAGCGCGGCGCTACCGCGACCGGCTGCTCACGCCCGCTTTCTTCGCCGTCATTCCGGAAGGACTCAAAGACCGCTATGCCGAGTTGTTCGGCTGGATCGCCGAGGATGAAGCCCACTGGAAGGCGGCGCTGGCGATGTCGTCGCGCAAGACGGCGAATTTGATGCTCAACTTCCTGCCGTCACGCACGCTGTGGACCTATGCAGACGACCCGATGTTCTCGGCGGCGCAGCGCGGCCTGCTGGCGCGGGCCGCCTGGACGCGCGATTTCGCCCGCGGGGTCACGCCATCGCAAGCTGAAACCGAAAAGCTCATGGTGCTCAATCCCAAGCTCCAGGAGACGGCGGAGAAGGTTGCCGCCGATTATCCGAAGGCAGGACCCGAGCGGCAGCGCCTCTTAACCATGCTGCGCAGCCCGCGTTACGGCATTCTCGTTTCCTCGCCCGATGCGTGGGACGTCATCGAAATGGACCGCGCCGATTTCAACGAGATCGACAGCTACGATGCCAATGACAAGAACTGGTGGTGTCCGTTCGAGCCCGACCGGCAGCTCGGCGGTCTGCGGACGCAGTTCGACGCGACGGCGGGTCTTGCCTGGTTCGACGATTATTGGGGCCGCCGCCTGGATGCGGTCGTCGATCCGGCCGGGCGCGAGAGCGTGCGTGCGGCACGCGAGGCGGTACTCAAGCAGCATCCGATGATCAAGGCGGTGGACTGGCGGGAGATCGCGAGCCTGGCGGAAGCAGCGAGCGGGCCGCGCACGCTGACGGAAGCGGCGATCCGCTGGGGCAAGGCGAGATCATCCGGCGATGACGGTGCGCCGGAAGCCCTGGCGCTGGCGGTGCGCGCGACGCGCTACGGCTGCCACTGGCACGGCGGCCATGGCAACTATTCGCGGGAAGCCCAGCAACTCTTGCGGCGGCGCTTCAAGGACAGCGTGTGGGCGGCTCGGACGCCATACTGGTTCGACTGCATGTGGCAAGACTGGAGCAAGCCGAAGGCCAAGAGCGCTGCCTGCGAAGCGAGAACGTGGCCAACGCAGCCGGTGCCGAAGTGATGCTAAAGGGTAAGGCGGCTTGCAAGCCATTGCTGTGGGCCGGTTTTGGGCAATATCCAGTCACGCAAAAATATTCCATAATATATATTATGCGAATGACTGATATGGGCGAGTGGCACGACCGCCGGGAATCCGTTAGCACGTCCCCATGACCGCCAACCCCGCCGAAATGGACCCGCGCCGGATCGAGACCCTGCGGGCCATCATGAAGGCCCTGCGAACGCCGGTAACCGGTTGCCCGTGGGACCTCGAGCAGAATTTTGCGACGATAGCTCCCTATACGATCGAGGAAGCCTATGAGGTCGCCGATGCGATCGCGCGCGGCTCGCGGGGCGATCTGTGCGAGGAACTCGGCGACCTGCTTCTGCAAGTGGTCTATCACGCCGGGATGGCGGAGGAAGAAAAGGCCTTCGCCTTCGACGATGTGGTGGAAGCGATAAGCCGCAAGATGATCCGCCGCCACCCGCATGTTTTTGGCGACGAGCGGGCCCGCTCGGCCAAGCTTGCCAAGGGCTTCTGGGAGGAGATGAAGGGGCGCGAGCGCAAGGATGCGAAGACGGGCGTGCTGGACGGAGTTCCCCTCGCCCTTCCCGCTCTCACTCGCGCCGTAAAACTGCAGTCCAAGGCCGCGAAAGTCGGCTTCGATTGGCCTTCGGTCGACAATGTCTATGACAAGATCGCCGAGGAGGTGGCGGAGATGCGCGCCGCGCCGCCGGACAAGAAGGCCGAGGAATATGGCGATTTGCTTTTCGCCATGGCCAATGTGGCGCGCCATCTCGGCATCGATCCGGAAGCGGCACTGCGCGATGCCAATGGCAAGTTCGAGCGGCGCTTTCGCCATATCGAAACCCGGCTGGCGGAACGCGGCAAGAAGCCGTTCCAATCGGATCTCGCCGAAATGGATGTGCTGTGGGACGAGGCCAAGGCGGTGGAGAAATAGGCGCCCTATTCCGCCGCCGTCCTCTGGCTCTGGCGCTGCCGCATGGATTTGCCGAAGCGGGCCTGGGCCTGGCCCGCCTTGTCCCCGGAGAGACGCACCGTGAGGCACTGGCGGCCGTCGGGAAAGCCCTGGCGGGCCATGACTTCGCCACTTTCATGCAGCCAGGCCATGCCGCTGCCGTCGCCGGCATCGAGGAAGACTTCATAGATTTGATCTTCGCCGCCAAGCCGTTCCTCGATGAGCGCGAGAAGGCGGCCGATCCCTTCGCCGGTCACCGCGGAAATCAAAACGCAATCGGGCGTGCGCTGGGCCTGGGCCAGGCGCTGCTGGCGGGTTTCGGCATCGAGCAGGTCGAGCTTGTTCCATGCCTCGATGGCCAGGCCGCGCCGCACTTCGTCGATGCCAAGCTCGTTCAGGACGTGATTGACGTCCTTGGCTTGGGCCTCGGTTTCGGCGTGGCTGACATCGCGGACATGCAGGATGATGTCGGCGGCCAACACCTCTTCCAGGGTGGCGCGGAAAGCGGCGATCAGGGTGGTCGGCAGGTCTGAAATGAAACCCACTGTGTCGGAGAGGATCACCTTGCGGCCCTGGGGCAATACGACGACCCGCATGGTGGGATCGAGAGTGGCGAAGAGCAGATCCTTGGCCACGACTTCGGCGCCGCTCAGCCGATTGAACAACGTGGATTTGCCGGCATTGGTGTAGCCGACGAGCGCGACGAGGGGATAAGGCACCCGGGCCCTCCCCTTGCGATGCAGCGCCCGTGTCTTCACCACCGAGGCAAGCTGCTTTTCGATCTTGGAGATGCGCTCCTGGATGAGGCGCCGGTCGGTCTCCAATTGGCTCTCACCGGGGCCGCCGAGAAAGCCGAAACCGCCACGCTGACGCTCCAGATGGGTCCAGGAGCGGACCAGCCGGCTCTTCTGGTATTGCAGATGGGCAAGCTCAACCTGCTGGATGCCTTCGCGGGTGGAGGCGCGGCGGCCGAAGATTTCGAGAATGAGGCCGGTGCGGTCGAGCACCTTGGCGTTCCAGGCCTTTTCCAGATTGCGTTGCTGGATGGGCGAGAGCTGGGCATTGACGCACACCAACTCGGCTTTGCAATCCTCCACGAGCCTGGCGATCTCCTCAACCTTGCCGGAGCCGATGAACGTGGCAGGGCGGACCTGGATGAGCGGCGCGGTGATGGCCGCGGCGATTTCAAGATCGATGGCGCGGGCGAGGCCCACGGCTTCGTCAAGCCGGGCCTGCGCGTCGCGGTCTGTGGCGGCGGCGCCACGGCCGCGGCGTTCGACATGGAGAACGACGGCTCGCGTGGCGGCGGGCCCCTCCCGGCGCAGGTCGAGACCGGAGCCCGCCTGCAGGCGCTTGCGCGTGCTCACCCGGCGCTCGACTCTTCTTCGAACAGGCTGATGGGTCCGCCCGGCATGATTGTCGATATGGCGTGCTTGTAGACCAGTTGCGACATGCCATCGCGGCGCAACAGGACGCAAAAATTATCGAACCAGGTGATGACACCCTGCAGTTTGACACCGTTCACGAGAAACACGGTGACCGGAACCTTCTGCTTACGGACATGGTTGAGGAATGTGTCTTGCAGATTCTGGGGCTTTTCTTGGGCCATTGCCGTTCTCTTTTTACTTAGCGGGCCATTTGTGCCGGCGAGGTTGACGTTACCACAATTCGGGCGGGTGCAAAATCGCCCCTAGGCGGCCCCCTCCTCGCCGCGGGAAGCCAGGCCTAGAAGCTTGATTTTGCGGTGCAGGGCCGAGCGTTCCATGCCGATGAAGCCGGAGGTGCGCGAAATATTGCCGCCGAAGCGCGACAGTTGCGCAGCGATATAATCGCGTTCGAAGGCTTCACGGGCCTCGCGCAGGGGCAAGGCGAGAAGTTGCTCGCCACCGATGGCGGAAGCCGCGGA
Organism: Hyphomicrobiales bacterium; assembly: GCA_031370475.1. GTDB lineage: Bacteria > Pseudomonadota > Alphaproteobacteria > Rhizobiales > Aestuariivirgaceae > Aestuariivirga. Next base: position 14,852 of record JANMQL010000285.1, read on the forward strand.
GTTGCCGCCGGCGGCGTCGGAAGGCAAGGCGGAGGCGGTGATGTCGCTGGCCGGATCGCCGCCCGCAACGATCAGGATGCGCTCGACGTTGTTCTTCAATTCGCGGACATTGCCGGTCCAGTCGCGGGTCTGCAGCACGGCGACCGCATCGGGCGCCAGGCGGCGCAGGGGTTGGCCCGCGGCCAACGAATAGTTCCGGGAAAAATGCTCGATCAGTTCCGGAATATCCTCGCGCCGCTCGGATAGCGCCGGCACCTGCACCGGAACCACGCCCAATCGGTGATAGAGATCCTCGCGGAAGCGGCCGTCGGCGATGAGGCCCGCCAGATCGCGGCTGGTTGAGGATACGATGCGGACATCGACCTTGACCTTCTTGGCGCCGCCGACGCGCTGGAACGTCTGGTCGACGAGGACGCGCAGCACCTTGCCCTGGGTTTCCAGCGGCATGTCGGCCAACTCGTCGATATAGAGAGTGCCGCCGTGGGCCTCTTCGAGCGCGCCGACGCGGCGCGCCGCGCCGGTATCGTCCTCGACGCCGAATAGCTCTTCCTCCATGCGGTCCGGCGCCATGGTGGCCGCGCTCAACGTGACGAAGGGACCGGCGGCGCGGCTCGACAGGCCATGCAGGGTGCGCGCCGCCAGCTCCTTGCCCGCCCCCATGGGCCCGGTGATCAACACCCGGCTGTTGCCGGAGGCGATCTTCTTGAGCAGTTGGCGCAACTGGCGCATGGCGGCGGAAGAGCCCATGAGCTCGGTGTCGGTGCCCGCCCGGCCTTTCAATTCCTCGTTCTCGCGCTTGAGCCGCGAAGCTTCCAAGGCCCGGCCGACAACCAGAAGCAGCCGGTCGGCCTTGAACGGCTTTTCGATATATTCATAGGCGCCGCGCTTGATGGCGGCGACGGCGGTTTCGATGTTGCCGTGGCCGGAAATGATGATCACCGGTACCTCGGGGTGCTTTTCCTTGATGACGTTGAGCAGGTCGAGGCCGTCGAGCTTGGAGCCCTGGAGCCAGATGTCGAGAATGATGAGCGACGGGCGGCGCTGATCGACTTCGGCGAGGGCTGCGTCGCTGTTATGGGCCAGACGGGTCTCGAAACCCTCGTCCTGCAGGATGCCGGCGATCAGTTCGCGGATATCGGCTTCATCGTCGACGATCAGGATGTCAGCGGCCATTGTTTTACTCGTTCATGCAGTGACGGAAACGGATTGCGGGAGTGCGGCGAATAGCAGGCTTACCGTGGCGCCGGCGCCGCCGGCAAAATCGGGAGGCGCATCCTCGAGCACCAGACGGCCGCCATGCTCCTCCATGATGCGCTTGACGATGGCGAGGCCGAGGCCAGTGCCCTTGTCGCGGGTTGTCATGTAGGGTTCGGTCAGCCGGCTGCGGTTTTCCTTTGGCAGACCAAGGCCATTGTCGGTAACGCGGATCATTGGATGCATGCCGGCCCGGCCCGCTTCCACCAGGATGCGGCCGCGCGGCCGGCTCTGCTCTTCGCCCCTGCACTCGATCGCCTCGTGAGCGTTCTTCACCAGATTGGTGATTGCCTGGGTGATGAGCCGCCGGTCGAAAGGGAAGGTGAAATCGCCCTCGGCGATTTTGAGATCGATGTCGACGTCGCCGGCCGAGACGCGCTGCAGGACGGTCGCCTCGCGTACCACGTCGGCCAAGTTCTGCGGCTCGGGAAGGGCTTTCGGCATGCGGGCAAAGGAGGAAAATTCGTCCACCATGCGGCCGATGTCTCCGACCTGACGGATGATGGTGTCGGTGCACTGCTCGAACACATGCTTGTCGGTGACGATTTCCTTGCCGTATTTGCGCTTAAGGCGCTCGGCCGAGAGCTGAATTGGGGTCAACGGGTTCTTGATCTCATGGGCGATGCGGCGGGCAATGTCGGCCCAGGCGGAGTTGCGCTGGGCCGAAACCAGATCGGTGATGTCGTCGATGGTCAGCACATGGCCGTGCTCTTCGCCGGCGCTGCTCTCGGTGGTGATCCGGGCGAAAAAGCTGCGCTCGACACCGCGCAACGTCACATCGATCTGACCCTCGGCAAAGCCCGCCGGCCGCGATTGCGCCGTCTCAAACAGGGACAGAAATTCCGGCAGGGCCGCGGCCACCGCCTTGCCGACCAGGTTGGCCTCGCCGGCGCCGAGAAGGTTGAGGGCCGAGCGATTGACCAGGGAAATGCGGCCTTGCGGATCGATGCCGATGACGCCGGCGCTCATGCCCGCCAGCACCGCCTCGGTAAAGCGCCGCCGGGTATCGATCTTCTCATTGGCGGCGACAAGTTCGTCGCGCTGATCCTTGATGTGGCCGGTCATCAAGTTGAAGGTGCGCGACAGGTTGGCCAGATCGTCGGGCCCGTCGATGGTTTCGACCTTGGTGTCGAGATCGCCGCGCGACACCCGGCGGGCGGCGTCGAGCAACCGGACGATGGGCGCCACCAGCCGGTCGGAAAACCACAACCCGCTCCAAACGGCGGCCAGCAGGAAGACGAAAGCGACCACAGCGTACATCATGGCGAAGGTGAGCTGCACACCGAGGCGCTGCTGCATGAGCCTGTCGTATTCGGCCTTTGCGTCGCGGGTCTTGGCAAGCTGGTCGAGCACCGAAGCATTGATGACGCGATAGATGTAGAGATAGTGGTTGGGAAAATTTTGCAGTTTGATCAGGGCACGGACGACGTTGCCGCCCTGCCCCGGCGGTATGAGCACCAGTTCGCCGTTGGCGGCGCGGGCCAGGGCATCGGCCGGGGGCGCGCGGAATTCGATCTTGTCGTTGGCGGTTACCTTGACGTCGATGCGCTTGGCGCCCTGGTCGAAAACGAAGACCGCCGCCAGCCCGCGCAAGGCCGCATGGCGGGCGACACGGCGCACGAAAGCGGCGCGGTCGGTGTCGAACAGCGCCTTCTGCAAGATGAGATCGGCGGAAATGTTTGCGACATCGCCGCGCGTCGCCTCGGTGTGGTCGCGCAAATAAGCTTCGGCGACGGTGACAGCGCTATCGACGATGGCGCGGGTTCGCTCGGAGAACCAGGCGTCGAGGCCGCGGTTCAAGGTCACGGTGGCGAAGGCGGCGACAACGATGGCGGGCACCACGGCGACCAGACTGAAGAGCGTCACCAGCCGCAGATGCAGACCGGCACCCGCCGTGCCGCGGCGCTTTTCGACCAGGAGAAACAACAATTGGCCGCCGACAATCACCGCCATAACCAGGACCAGGCCAATGTTGACCGCAAGAAACAGCAGGGTGATTTCGCGTGTCGGTTTAATCGGCGTCAGGCCAGTCAGGGTGGCGAAGGTGGCCAATCCGGTGACGATGCCCAGCACCACAAGGCCGAATCCAGCCCAGCCGGTGAGCCGGCGCAGCCTTTGCGAGAGCCGATTGTCGCTGCGATCTGGCATTGATCCCCGTTCAATCCTACCTGTTGCATGAAATCAACAGTAAACGTGGCAAATTTACGACAGCCAGCCGATCAGAGTCCTTTCCACACCTTCACATTGCGCTCACGCAATTTTACCCGCAGCGTGTTTCGATTGATGCCGAGGAGTTCGGCGGCGCGCAATTGATTGCCGCCAGTGGCGGCGAGACAGGCGCGCAGCAATGGCGGTTCGATTTCGGCCAGGATGCGGTCATAGAGGCCGGCAGGCGGCAAGGCCTGGCCGAAATTCGCGAAATACTCCGATAGATAGGCTTCGGCGTGGTCGGCCAGGCTGCCATCAGCACGGGTCTGAGCGGCGGCGCCGGGCGGCGGCGGAACAACCGTCAGTTCGCGGGCCACGGAGGCAGCCGAAATTATGTCGTCGATGTCGATTGCCAGCAACCGCCGCACCAGATTTTCCAGCTCACGCACATTGCCGGGCCAGCGATAATGGGTGAGACGCTCGACGGCGTCGGCGGCGATCTCCTTGCGCGGCAAGCCTTCGGCGGCGGCGCGGCCGAGGAAATGGCGGACGAGATCGGGAATATCCTCGCTGCGCTCACGCAAGGGCGGCAGGCGCAGCGGCACGACATTGAGGCGGAAGAAGAGGTCTTCGCGGAATTGACCCTGCTCGATCAGGCGCCGGAGATCGCGATGGGTGGCGGCGATGATGCGGACATCGGTCTTGATCGCATTGTTGCCGCCCACCGAAGTGAATTCCCCCTGCTGGAGGACGCGCAAGAGGCGGGTTTGGGCCTCAAGCGGCATATCGCCAATCTCGTCGAGGAACAGGGTGCCGCCATCGGCCTGTTCGAAGCGCCCTGCAAGCCGCGCCGTGGCGCCGGTGAAGGCGCCTTTTTCATGGCCGAAAAGTTCCGACTCGATCAGCTCGCGCGGGATCGCCGCCATGTTGACGGCCACGAAGGGACCCTTGCGGCGGCGGCCGTAGTCATGCAGCGCCCTGGCCACCAGTTCCTTGCCGGTGCCGGATTCGCCGACGATCATGACCGTGAGATCGGTCTGGGTGAGCCTGGCGATGATGCGGTAGATTTCCTGCATGGCGGGAGAACGGCCGACGATCGGCAGAGCTTCGCCCGGCGCGGCCGGACCGGCGGGCAGCGGGCGTGAGGATTGTTCGAGCGCCCGGCCAACGGTCTGGACCAGGACGTTGAGATCGAAGGGCTTGGGCAGATAGTCGTAGGCGCCGCGCTCGGCCGCGGTGATCGCCGTCATGATCGTGTTCTTGGCACTCATGACGATGATCGGCAAATTGGGCCGCAACTTCTTGATGCGCGGAATGACGTCGAAGGCGTTTTCGTCGGGCAGCACCACATCGGTGACGACGGCATCGCCCTGTCCCTCCGCAACCCAGCGCCAGAGCGCCGTGGCGGTGGCGGTGGAGCGCACGCTGTAGCCGGCGCGGCTCAAGGCCTGGGTGAGCACCGTGCGGATGGCGCTGTCGTCGTCGGCGAGGAGAATGGTCTTGGCGCTCATGCGGCATGATCCCCGCTGCGCAGCATGGGCAGCAGCACCCGGAAGGTGGTGCCGCGTTCGCGAGCCGTGTGCTCGACGACGCCGCCGTGGTCACGCACGATCTTGGCGACAAGGGCCAGCCCCAGGCCGCGACCGCCGGGCTTCGTGGTGACGAAGGGATCGAAGATGTTCTGGCGCAGGTCCTCGGGAATTCCGGGTCCGGTGTCGTGGATGCAGACTTCCAGCGGCAAGCTCATACGTTCGGCGGAACCTTGGACAGTGAGCCGTATGCCAGGCCGGAAGGCCGTGGCGAGCGCGATTTCGCCGGACTGCCCGGTCGAAACGATCGCCTCGGCGGCATTCTTGGCGAGGTTCAAAAAGACCTGAACCAATTGATCCTTGTTGCCGAAAACCGGCGGCAGCGACGGGTCGTAATCCTCACGGACGCTGATTTCGGCCGGCATTCCGGCAAGCGTCAACTGCTTCACCCGCTCGAGCACGACATGGATATTGACCGCGGCGCGGTCGAGGGGGCGTTCGTCGGTAAATACTTCCATCTGGTCGACGAGATCGCGGATGCGATCGGTTTCCTCGCAAATGAGGCGGGCAAGGGCGCGGTCCTCCGGACCCAGGGCCGGCTCCAGCAATTGCGCCGCGCCGCGGATGCCGGCCAGCGGGTTCTTGATTTCATGGGCCAGCATGGCGGCCATGCCGCTGACCGAGCGGGCGGCACCGCGTGAAGTCAGTTGCCGGTCGATATTGCGGGCCATGGAGCGCTCAAGCAGCATGACCACGACAAGGCGTGGATCGTCGGCTAAGGGCGCGGTCTGCAGATCGACGACGCGTTCGCCGCCGAGGCGGGGCGTGCCGGCACCCACCGCATATTCATTGACGGCACCGCCGGTCTGGCGCGCCTGCGCCACGGCATGCAGCACCGGACTCGAGAACGGCACAAGATCGGTCAGGCGCTGACGCAGCAGCATCATGCTGCTCGCCTGGAAGAAATGTTCGGCGGCGGCATTGGCGAGGATGATGCGGTCACCGCCGGCAACGACGATCATCGGATTGGGCAGCGCATCGATAGCGGCGCGGGCGAGTGCGAAAGCCGGCTGCGGATCGTGGCGAGTGAGGTTCATGCGGCCACCCTGACCCCGGCGGCCGTCGCGTAGAGTTCGGCCAACCCACGGCTGACGGCCTGGTTGTCGGTTGTGCGCAGCAGGCGGACACGCCAGGCCGATACGGCCGCGGCATCGATGAGGCCGCGGTCTCCCAGCCGGTCGAGGGTCCAGCCGATATGCTTGCGGGCGATGCGGTTGCCATGGGCCTCGCCATAATGATCGAGAATGGCGGCGTGATGGGAGCGGACGATTTCGGTTTCCTCGGAAAGACCGGGCTCGGCAATGCCGCTGCCGGGATCGAGGTGCTCGGCGATGACGCCCGGCCACCAGGGCCTGCCATAGGCGCCGCGGCCGATCATGATGCCGTCGGCGCCGGAAGCGGCGAGCATGGCGGCGGCATCTTCGGGCGTTGCGCCGTCGCCATTGGCAATCAGCGGGATGGCGATAACTTCGCGCACACCGCGGATGGCGGACCAATCGGCGCGGCCGCCATAGAACAGACAGCGGGTGCGG
>JANMQL010000293.1:0-10436 GCA_031370475.1 Hyphomicrobiales bacterium
GCTTCTATGAGAGGGCGCAACTCCTCTCTCCGCCCCGGCACGGACGGTTCCGCACCTATCTTGAATCGGATGTGAGGCGGCTGAAAAATGTGCTGGCCATGCGCCGCATGGGACTTCCAATCGCCCAGATCAAGGATGTACTCGCCGCGGCGCCCGACGAAAACCATGTGATGAGGAGCGCCAGGGCCGAATCACTGCTGCGGGCGCATCTCCACAATTTACGGGCGCGGCAGGAGGATGTGGCCCGACAAATCCGCGAGACGACAGCGATTCTAAACGGTCCGGTTGCATAACGGTGGCGGCGTGCAAATATTTTTCCGCCGCCCGGCCATTAATTCAATATTAATTCATTCGTTAACCGAACATTAACCATCTGCCGCAGATTGTAACTTTTACGAGTAATTGTTTGTTTATCGCAATCTTTGATTACATTTCATTCCTGAACGGCGGCGGGGCATCCAATGATCATCATAGTCGACGAACGCACCACGGTGACCGAGGCGTACAAGAGCAGTTTCGAGCGCGAGGGCGTCACGGTGGCCGGTTTCGGCGGGCTGGAATTCAACGATTGGTTCCAATCGGCCGGCGGCCACGATCTTTCGGCGGTCGAGAGCTTTCTGCTCGGCGATTTTCCGGGCCGGGAGCGGGCGGCGCGGGCGGTCAAGGCGCGCACCGGCGCCGCGGTCATCGCCATCAGCGAATCGGCCGGCCTCGATTCGACGCTCAATCTGTTTGCCGCCGGCGCCGACGACGTGGTGCGCAAGCCCGTGCATGCCCGCGAAATCATCGCCCGCATCGGCGCCATCAAGCGGCGTACCGTTCCGCCAGCCCGGCATGCGGAGATGGGCGATCTGCGAATCAGCTTCGACGGCAGCGATCCGGAAATCGCCGGCCGCGTGTTCATGCTGCCGCGGCGCGAACGGCGCATTCTCGAATACCTCGCCGCCAACCGCAACCGCCGGGTCAGCCGGGCGCAGATCTTCGGCGCCGTCTATGGATTGTTCGACGAGGAGGTCGAGGAAAGCGTGGTCGAAAGCCATATCAGCAAGCTGCGCAAGAAATTGCGCCACATCCTGGGTTACGATCCGATCGACACCAAGCGCTACCTGGGATATCAGCTCATCGGCCCCAGCGAAGCATCGCGCCCGCAAGCGCCGCAGAATGAGTCCGACAATCCCGAAGAACCGGAACTCTCCCGCGAGACGCGCGCGGCCGCCGCGGCCTGATCCGCGCCCGGCGCCGGGGCGCATCCGCTCTTCCTCGAATCGATCCGGGTCTTCTTCTCGCGGCGGGCGAGAGGGGAATCACGTGAAGACGAAAACATTGATCGCCGCCAATAACGAGAGCATCGGATTTTCCCAAAAGCGGCGCCAACTCCTGGGTCCGATGCCCTAGCCCTCGGCCGCCAATTTGGCGGCGATCTCCTGGAACGCATCGCGACTCTGCGGTCCGGCGGGCGACTGCAACAGGGCATCGTAGAGTTTTGGAACCACCGCCATCGCCCGGTCGAGCTCGGGATCGAGGCCTACCTGGTATCCTCCCAGGGCACGCAAATCGCGGGTCTCCTCGAACCTGGCAATCATGCCGCGCAGCTTCGCCACCAGGGCCTGCTGGTCCGGTGTCCACACCTGCGGTGCCAACCGCGATACCGACGCCAGCACATTGACGGCCGGATAGCGGCCCTGCTCGGCGATGGCGCGGTCGAGCACAATATGACCGTCGAGCGTGCCTCTTATCGCATCGGCCACCGGATCGTTGTGGTCGTCGCCATCGACCAGCACGGAAAAAATCCCGGTGATGGATCCGCCACCGCCCGGACCGGCCCGCTCCAGGAGCCTTGGCAAATCACTGAACACACTGGGCGGATAGCCCCGGGTCACCGGCGGCTCGCCGGCCGAAAGCGCGATATCCCGGCAGGCATGAGCGTAGCGCGTCACGGAATCCATGATCAGCAGCACCTTGTCGCCGGCGTCGCGAAAATATTCGGCGATGCGCATCGCGGCGCGCGGCGCCAGCTTGCGCATCATCGGACTTTCATCGCCGGTCGAGACCACGGTGACGGTTCGATGCAGCGCCGCCTTGAGCGACTCCTCGACGAACTCGCGCACTTCGCGGCCGCGTTCGCCGACCAGCGCCACGACCACGCTGTCGAATCCGCCAGCCCGCGCAAGCATCGACAGAAGCGTCGTCTTGCCGATGCCGGAGCCGGCAAACACGCCGATCCGCTGTCCGGCGCAGAGCGGGGCGAAGGCATCGATGGCCCGGATCCCGGTCCGGACCGCTTCCGTGACACGGCTGCGCGACATCGGGGCGGGCGGCTCATTGTCGATGGCCAGCGGTTCACCCCAAGGCAAAGGACCGGCCGCGTCAATGGGCTTGCCGAGCGCATTGACGATCCGGCCCTGCCACTCCCGGCGCGGGTGAAGGGTCAGTTTGCTCCCAGGCGAAACCCGTGTGCCGAGGCCGACCAGACTTGCGTCCTCGAACGGCTTGACGATCACGGCATCGGTGTTCAGCCGCACCACCTCGCCGAGAACCCGCCTCTCCGGCGTGTGCATGGTGACGAGAGAGCCGAGTTTCAAAAACCGCGAAAGGCCGGCAATGCTGAACCCGCTCGGTGCCGCCGCCACCACCCGGCCGCTCACTTCAACCATGGGCGTTTCGGTCCAAAGACCCTGGACACGCTCCGCGAGGCCGGTCAGACCCATGGCCGCCGCAGCCCGCTAACCGGATCCGAGAGTCTGGATTGCATTCTTCATCGCTTGCTCGCTGTCGGACGTGGCGGCGGCGAGGCTTTCAAAGGTCCGCGTCACCATGATCAACCGGGCCATTTCCGACACCGCATCGACGTTCGATTCCTCGACGAAACCCTGCACCAGGCCGTTGACCGCGAAATCCAGCACCGGGGCGGCGGGCCGCGACGGCATGACCGCGGAATTCTCGAAACGGCGATAGGAGCCGCCAAGATCGATATTGAACAGTCCGATCGCGCCGAGCTGCTTGCCCGCCTGGGTAATCATCCCGTCATTGGCGATTTGCGCCGGCCCGGCCGCCGCGTCGAGAAGGATCGGCGCCCCGCCGACATCGAGCACGGGATAACCGTTCAGTGTCTGGAGTTCGCCCGACTCGAGCAGACGCATGCGGCCGTCGCGGGTATAGGCGGTGCCGGCCGGAGTCTGGATCGCCATCCAGCCATCGCCGCGGACCGCCACATCCAGGGGATTGCCGGTCTTGGACAATCCGCCGGTCCGCTCGGAGAGATAGGAGTTCCCGGCGGAGGAAAATGCCGCCGGCGGATTGGACATGGCCGAGACGAGGGACTCGAAATGCACTTCTTCGGCGCGGAACCCGACGGTGCCGGCATTGGCGACATTCTGGGCGATGGTTGTCAACCGCCGTTCGAGGGCGATTTGACCCGACAGGGCGACATAGAGAGCGGGCTGCATCAGCGCTGGCCTCCCATGCGCCAGGACTGCAGTTTCATCAGCGTCTCGGGGCCGATCGAAAACTCCAGAGGCTGGGTAAGCAAAATCCGCGGCGCCGATTCGGTGTTGCCGCCACTGGACGCTTCCCAGAGACTGGTGAAGCGGTCCAAGAATTTCGCCAGCTTGGCGGGATCCTTGAGACTTTCCACATCGAGCTTGCGGGCGATCGATTCCGCCTGTTTGTCGATGTTGGCGCCGGAGGCGGGAATCCCCAGCGCGATCTGGGCGACCCTGAGCAGGGCCGGGTCGGCGAGAATGCCGAGGGCGCTGTCGATCTCCGGAGCTTTCCTCTGGAAATACAACGCCAGCCTGACACCTTCATTGTCCTGGCCGGCCCGCTCCTCCAACCGGGCGCGCAGAAACCTGTCGACGGTGCCCTGCTGGGTCCGGTCGAAGACCGTGGTCGTGCCGCCATAACGGGCAAAATTGAAAGTCTCGGCCAATTCGCGGAACCGCGGATCGGCGAGCTGATTGGCGAAGCTCTTCGAATTGTCGATGCCGTCGGTCAGCACCTTGCGCACAAAAGCCTTGGCATAAATCATGTCCTTCATGCCGAAGGCCTGCATAGCAAAATTATAGAGCCTGTCGTTCTTGAGGAAGTCGTCGATCGACTTCACCTTGACGATGTTGGCGAGATAGTATGCGCTTTCGCGCTTTACGTCCGCTGCGTCGGCCACTTGCGACAGGGAGCGGCCGAGGTCGCGGTTCAACAGCTTGAAACTCGCATTGGTCGACAGCACCGGGAACGTCTCCACAAATTGCCGGCCGAGAATCCGGATTGTTGCTTGCCCGAAACTGACCCCGACCGGTTTCAGTTTCGGGCAAGCCCCGCTCACTACCAATTTCTCCAACCGCTCTCCTCGCATTGAAAGGCATGACGTGACATTCGTCATCGGTCTCGTTGTTACAATCGCTTGCGTGCTCGGCGGCTTTGCCGCCATGGGCGGCAACGTGAGCGTCCTGTGGCAGCCGTGGGAATTCGTCATCATCCTCGGCTCGGCCATCGGCACCTTCTTCGTCGCCAATCCGATGAAAGTAGTGAAAGATACCGGCAAGGCCATCATGGAAGCCATCAAGGAGACCTCGCCGAAAGCGCGCGACTATCTCGACGTTCTCGCCCTCCTCTATGCCTTGATGCGGGAGCTGCGCGCCAAGTCGAAAAACGAAATGGAAGTGCATGTCGACAATCCGGCCGAATCGGCGATCTTCATGGCGTTCCCGAAGATTCTCGGCAACTACGATCTGCTGCATTTTGTCTGCGACTATTGCCGCCTGATCATCATCGGCAATGCCCGCACCCACGAGATCGAGGCCCTGATGGACGAGGAAATCCAAACCATGAGCCGCGACAAGCTGAAGACCTATTTCGCAGTGGTCAGCGTGGCGGAAGCCCTCCCGGCGCTGGGCATCATCGCCGCCGTGCTCGGCGTCGTCAAGGCGATGGGCTCGATCGACCAGCCACCGGAAGTGCTCGGCCATTTGATCGGCGGGGCGTTGGTCGGCACCTTCGCCGGAATTTTCTTCTCCTACGGCGTGTTCGGGCCGTTGGCCGCCAAAATCAAGACCGTGCGCGAGAAAAAACTGCGGCTTTATGTGATCATCAAGCAGACGCTTCTTGCCTTCATGAATGGTGCCATGCCGCAAGTCGCTCTCGAGCACGGGCGCAAGACCATATCATCCTATGAGCGACCGTCGATCTCCCAGGTAGAAGAGGAGACGATGAACAGCGGCTCCACCGCCAACGCGGCGTGAGCCAGGCATGGCCGCGAACGCTCCCACCAAACTGACGTTCGACGCGATCCGCATGGCGTCGGGGCCGGCGCTGCACAAATATCCGCATCTGCCGAGGGCCTGCGCGAATTTCGCCGAGCGCCTGGCGCAGGATATGGGCGGCTTGGCGGCGGCGGCCATCCGCATCGGGCTCGAGGGACTCGACGACAGCTCGGCCCAGGGCAAGCCGCCGCCGCCATTCCATGCCGCCTTCACCACTCTCCTCCATGCCCACGCACCCCCCTTCCACATCCACTTCGCCGCCGACCGGCAATTGGTTTTCGCGCTGTGCGACGTGGCCTTCGGCGGCTGCGGCAACGAACCGCCGCACCAGGAGGACCGGCCGCTATCGAAGATCGAAACGGCGCTGTGCCGGGCCGCTGCGGAGACAAGCGCCGGGGCGCTGTCGGCAATCTATGGTGGCGAGGCCGCCCCAGCCTTTTCCATCGAAGGCCCGGCGGCAAGCGAGGCGGGGCCGGCCGCCGCCGCCATCACCGCGCGCTTCCTGCTGCATCTCCACGGCTACAGCGGTGAAATCCTGCTCGGCTTCACCGCCCAATCGCTGCAGGCCTTGCAAGCGGTCAAGCCGTCGGCTCCGCAACCGGCGCGGCGGGAGTCCATCCGGCAGGGAAGCGCCATCGGCAACCAGCTCGACGGCATCGACATCGAGCTCACTGCGATCCTCGCCCATATCGAACTGAGCGTCGGAACGCTCGAGTCCCTCAAGCCGGGCCAGGTCATCAAACTGCCAAACCGGGTCGACACGCCGGTGACAGTGTTCAGCGGCGGCGAGTGTCTTTTCACCGCCCGCATGGGGCAGTCGGCGGGGCGCTACGCGCTCAGCGTCGAGAGCCGCGAGAAGCCGGCCTGACGGCGGCTCAATCTTCCCGCAAGCTTGACGGCACAAAGTCGGGTTTCCGCAGCAAACCGGATTTCACCATTCCATGGACGAACAGACCGAATCGGATGTGACGCCCGAAGGTTCACTGCAGGACCGTCTGGCCGAAATCGAAAGCCCCGTCAGCGCCACCGCCGGGTCGGTTGCCACGCTGGCACCCGCCACGGCCGAGGAGGCTGGCGGCGAGGATCCCATCTTCAGCATACCGGTCACCGTCCAGGTGATTCTCGGCACCGCCAAAATGCCGCTCGCCAAGGTCATGGCGATGGCCCCCGGCTCGGTCGTCACGCTCCGGCAAAGACTCGAGGATCCGGTGACGGTGATGGTCAACGGCAAGGAAATCGCCAAGGGCCATATCGTGGTCATCGAGGGCGAGGAGGCGCAGCTCGGCATCTCGCTCACCGAGATCACCGCGCCACAATCGGGCCGGAAGATGCCGGCGGCGACCTAGGCCCGATGGAGCATGACGTCCATGACCGGCCCGCTGGCGGCTCCCGCCGGTGGACGGCGTCGGAAAAAGTAACGCTTCTGCTGCTGGCGCTCGGCGGCCCGCAAAGCTTAAAACTCATCCAGCAGCTCGAACCGGCCGAAATCAAGAAGGTCATGGCGGCCGCTTCCTCTGTGAGCGACGCGGTGCCGGCCGACATTGAAGCCCTTGTTCAGGAATTCGCCGAGCAATTCGCCGAGACGCTGCCATTCGCGGGCGACGAACGCTACATGCGCAACCTGCTGGAGGGCGCGATTCCCGGCGAGCAGCTGGAATCGATGCTGAGTTCGTCGGGTGCCGAGCAGCACAAGCCGGTGTGGGGCGAATTCACCGCCGGCATGGAAAACACCCTGACGCCCTACCTGCTCGACGAACATCCACAGACCTCGGCCTATATCATCTCCAACCTCGAGTCCGGATTTGCCGCCCACATCCTCGCCATGCTGCCGCGCGAAATCCGCGTCTCGGTCACCCGCCGCATGTTGAAAATGCAGTCCGCCACGCCCCGCGCCTCGCAAATCGTCCAGTCCTGTCTGCGCAGCGATCTCCTGGCCAAGGCCGATAACCGGCTGGAGAAGGCGGGCCGGCAACTGGTCGCTTCCTTCATGAACAAGATGGACCGCGCCCAGGCCGGCGAGATTCTCGAGACCCTGGCTCAGGAGCGGCCGGACGATGCCAAGGCGCTCAAGAAAATGCTGTTCCAGTTCGAGGACATGGCGAAGCTCGACCACAAGGCGCGCCTGATCATCTTCGACAAGGTGGCGGTCGAGCAGGTGATCGTGGCGCTGCGCGGCACCCAGCTCTTGTTCCGCGAATTGGTGCTCTCGGCGCTGGGCGCCCGTGCCCGGCGCATGGTCGAGGCCGAACTCAAGGACGACAAGGGTGAAATCACCAAGGATGTGCTGGCGGCGCGACGGGCCATCGCCGACTACATTCTCGGCCTGGTGGCGGCGGGCGATGTCGTTTTCCAAAACGACGAAGAGCCGCCAAAGCCCGCAGCCTGACGGCACGACATGGCCGACACCGAAGACCGCGAAAGCAAGACCGAGGAACCGAGCGAAAAGAAGATCGCCGACAGCCTCGACAAGGGCAACGTGCCCTTCTCGCGCGAAGTTCCAGTGCTCGCCTCGCTGGCTTGCATTTATGTTGCAGCCTATGCCTTTCTTGGTGGCGGCGTGTCGCGTTTTACACTGGCCTTGGCGCAGGTCATTGGCGAAGCCGGCACATGGCACCTCGACGGCGGTCCCGACGCCGGCCGGGCGGCCAGCCAACTGGCGGCCGAAACGGCGCGCTTCATCCTGCCGCTGCTTGCCACGCTGGCGGCCGGCGGCATCGTCGCGCCGATTCTGCAAAATCCGTTTCAGATTGCCGTCGAGCGCATCAAGCCGCAATTGTCGCGCATTTCCCCCAGCCAGGGCTGGCGGCGCATCTTCGGCCTCAAGGGCCTGGTCGAATTTCTAAAGTCCCTGGTTAAACTCTGCGCCGTCGCCGTCATTACCGGCTATATCCTGCGGTCGGAATTGCCCGACGTCCAATCCATGCTCAACCTCGATCCGGCGCTCATTCCGGCGACAACCCTGTCATTGACCATGCGGCTTATCGTTTCGGCCGCCGTCGTCGCAACCGCCCTGGCGGTGGTGGATCTGGTTTGGAGCCGCTTCAACTGGCGGCACGAATTGCGCATGACGCGTCAAGAAATCAAGGACGAACACAAGCAGGCGGAAGGCGATCCCTTCATCAAGGCGCGCATCCGCCAGATCGCCCGGGCCCGCGCCTCGCGGCGCATGATGGCGGCGGTGCCGCGCGCCACCGTGGTGATCACCAATCCCACCCACTACGCCGTAGCACTGCGCTACACGCGCCGCGACGGCGGCGCGCCGGTGATCCTCGCCAAAGGCGCGGATCTTCTCGCCCAAAAAATCCGCGCCATTGCCGCGGAGTGCGATATTCCGACGGTCGAGAATAAACCGCTGGCCCGGGCCCTCTACGAGAAGGCCGATGTCGGATCCATGATTCCCCAGGAATTCTATCGGGTGGTTGCCGAGATCATCCACTTCCTGCAGATGCGCAAGGTTCGCGCAATCCATATTCCGGCACATTAGCGCATGCTCGAGAGCGCGTCCGGCCACGTCGCCGTCCAGGAGAAACTCATCGCCGATGCGATTCGCGGCGTCGCGATCGAACTGCGCGCCGTCGATGCCGTCGATCTGGTCAGCTACATTCACGCCAGCAAATTCGCCAATGTCGGCGATCTGATCGATTCCTCGATCGAGCTGCATTTCAAACCCGGTACCTTGCGCTTCAGCTACTCGGGCGACGTCCGGCTCGACTGGTTCGGCAAACCGGTGGTCGGCCTCGACATGGAATTCCACGCCGGCGGCGTCGCGGTGTTTTTCCGCATGATGCTCGACGCGCTGACGGTCGGCGTCGACTTGCGGCATATTTCGCGGGGCGGAGGCGCTTGCAGCATCGCCCAACTCGAGGACGCCATTGCGTCTGCGCGACTCATCACCAACAACCGGTACCGGCCAGCCCCGGACAAGATTGCCGCGCGATAAGTTTCTCACCGGTTTGGGGTTCCGATCATGGCGATGGTTTATCTGTTCGATATTGCGGCGCGTCAGGCGGAGTGGCTGGCGGCGCATCAGGCCATCGTCGCCCGCAACATCGCCAATGCCGATACACCCGGCTACAAGGCCGCGGCAGCCATGGACTTCGAAGCCACCCTCGACCGGACGGAACTTGTTCTGGCGCGAACCGATGCGCGGCACATCGGAATTTCCGATGCCATCGTGCCCAGTGTCCGGCAGCAACGCGGCAGCAGCTGGGACACGGCCCACTCCGGCAACAATGTGTCGCTCGAGAACGAACTCATCAAACTCGGCGACGGTAGCCGCGCCTATGCGCTGAATGCGGGACTGGTCAAGGCATTTCACCGAATGATGCTGGCCAGCATCAAGGTCTAAGTCATGATCGACCAACTCTCCGCCACCATGACCATCGCCGCCTCCGGCCTTGCGGCGCAATCGATGCGGTTGCGCATCGTTTCGGAAAACCTGGCCAATGCACAATCGACCGCGACCCGGCAGGGCGGCGATCCTTACCGGCGCAAGACGATCGTCTTTGCCGACGAACTCGATCGGCTGACCGGCATCGATGTGGTGACCATCCAAAAAATTCGCCGCGACACGGCGCCGTTTCCGACCGAGTACCGGCCCGGCGATCCGGGCGCCAACCAGAGCGGCTACGTCAAATTGCCCAATGTCAACACCATCGTCGAGATGGCCGACATGCGCGAGGCCAATCGTTCCTATGAGGCCAATCTGCAGGTGATCAAGCAGGCGCGCGAAATGATTTCCATGACCATCGACCTTCTCAGGGGGACAAGTTGATCGAAAGCATCGGCGGCATATCGCAATCCGTCATCGGCACCGGTGCAACGCCCGGCGCCGCCGCGGTGCCTGCCGCCGCCGGCGATTTCTCCTCGGTGCTCACACAAGTGGCCACCGACGCGATCGACACGATGAAGCGCGGCGAAGCGGCGGCGATCGCCGGCATCGAGGGCAAGGTGCCGGCGCAGCAGGCGGTTGCGGCTGTGATGGAGGCGGAGCGCACCCTGCAGGCGGCAATCGCCATCCGCGACAAGACGGTCGGCGCATTTCTTGAAATCAGCCGCATGCAAATCTGAAGGAGTGAGTCATGAGGGCACTATCGATCGCGGCGACCGGCATGGCGGCACAGCAGATTAATGTCGAAGTCATCGCCAACAACATCGCCAACATCAACACCACCGGCT
>JANMQL010000299.1:0-8115 GCA_031370475.1 Hyphomicrobiales bacterium
GGCGCGCCCGTCGTCATGTCGACGATCCTCAACGCACCCGCCGAAGAGAAGCGCGCGCTCACCCAGAAAGTCGAATTCTTCACCGCCGCGGCGCCGCCGCCGGAAGCGGTGCTGGCCGCCATGGCCGAGGCGGGCTTCAACGTCACACATCTTTACGGCCTCACCGAAACCTATGGGCCGGCCGTGGTCAATGACTGGAAGGTGGAATGGGATGAGCTGGAAAGCCCGGCGCGGGCGGCGAAGAAGGCGCGCCAGGGGGTGCGCTATCACGCGCTCGAGGATTTGGCGGTGATGGAACCCGGCACCATGACTCGCGTGCCCGCCGACGGCGCCACGATGGGCGAGGTCATGTTCCGCGGCAATATCGTGATGAAGGGCTACCTCAAAAATCCAAAGGCTTCGGCCGAGGCTTTCAAGGGCGGCTGGTTTCATTCCGGCGATCTCGGCGTGCTGCACGCCGACGGCTATATCCAGCTCAAGGACCGCTCCAAGGACATCATCATCTCGGGCGGCGAGAACATCTCGTCGATCGAGGTCGAGGATGTGCTCTACAAGCACCCGGCGGTGCAGGCCGCCGCCGTGGTGGCGAAGCCCGACGAGAAATGGGGCGAGAGCCCGTGCGCCTTCATCGAGCTCAAACCCGGCAAGAGCGCCACGGCCGAGGAGATCATCGACTGGTGCAAGGCGGGCCTGGCGAAATTCAAGGTGCCGAGGCATGTGGTGTTCGCCGAACTGCCGAAGACGAGCACCGGGAAGATCCAGAAGTTCAAGCTGAGGGAGCGGGCGAAGGGGGGGTGAGATGGCAACCAAAGAGGACATTCTCGAACAAATCGTTGAGGAGTATCTGCTACACAAAGGTTATTTTGTTCGGCACAATGTCAAGTTCATGCCGTCCAAGAGCCATGCCGAATACAATTCAAAAAAGGACTGTGTAGCGAGCGACATAGACGTAATTGGAGTTCATCCGCTAATCGAAGGGCCCGACAAAATCTGGGTCGTCAGTTGCAAAAGTTGGCAGGGTGGGTTTCGACCCAAGAGTCTGCTTGCATCGATACGGGAGAAAAAACAGATTTCGGGGCGAGATGCGTGGAAGGGATTCCATGAACTGACTAGCGACAAATGGGCCGAGGGCTTTCTTGGGGCGATAAATCTTGCAACTGGCTCAAATGAATTCACGTATGTGGTCGCAGCGACACACGTGATTGGGGATCAACGAGAATGGGAACACGAAATGGATTTCAAACGGCGTCTGAAGGGTAATCCGATTCGGATAGTTAGATTGAAGGAAATGATTGCTGAAATTTTATCTCGTCTTACAAGAACCCCGGCAGCAACGGAAGTCGGCAGAATGCTTCAACTTTTCAAATCAGCGAAGATTCTGTAAGGGCCAGCAGGTGCAACATAGCGGCGGTTTCACCAAACGCCGCCTGAACTTGCGGCATTTGGCATAGTATGGTAGAGTTTCTCCACCATGAATATCCACGCTCGACCTCTCGCCGCGCCACTCGATTATGCCAGCATCGAGAAGGGCATTCCGGCGCGCGTCGTGATGGACCTGATCAAGAAGGGCACGCTGGCGCGCGAGGACGTGTTCCGCGCCATTCCGGAGCGGACCTTCAAGCGCCGCCTCGCGGCGCGCGGCAAGCTCAAGGTTGAGGAGGCCGATGCCATCGGCCGCATCCTGCGCGTCAACGCACTGGTGCAATGGGCCTTCCAGGACAAGGTTGAGGCGCGGGCGTTTCTCGATCTGCCCAATCCGGCGTTGAAGAGCCGTATTCCGCGGGCCATGGCGCAGACCGACGCGGGCGCGCGCGAGGTTGAAGCCCTGCTGCACCGGTTCGTCTACGGCGATCACAGCTGAGGCGTCATGGCCTTTGTCTGGCGGCTCGCCGATCCGCGCTTTGCCATGGACCTCGAAGGCAGCGGCAACCGGCGCTTCGGGGCGCGCTGGAATTCGCCGGGGCGCGGCGTCGTTTATTGCTCGGAAAACCTATCGCTCTGCGTTCTCGAAAATCTCGTGCATCTCAATCCGGCGATGCGCATGCGCCTGCCGCCACGCCTCGCTGTGCGCATCCGCATTCCTGATGGCGTGGAAACAACGGAGATCGCCACATTACCGGAGAAGGATGCGGCCAGCCGATGCCGGGCCATGGGCGACCGCTGGCTGGAGCGGGGCCACAGCCTCGTGCTGCGGGCGCCGTCCTTCGTGGTGCCGCTGGAGCGCAATCTCATGCTCAATCCCGCCCACCCGGCGATGCGGAGGGTGCGGATCGTTGAAACGCTACCATTCCGTTTCGACGAAAGACTCGTGACTACTGCAATCCCCGGGACTTGATTGGGCCAAGCCTGCGCAAGGCGACGGCCATGGCGAAAACCACCTGCCCTGTAATCTTCGTGGCGGAAATTCAGCGAATCCCAAATATCTCGCGCATTGCGGCAAAATCTTGTTGGCTGTACGCGGCATATCGCTACGGAGATTACAGAGGCTTAACTAGGCCGCCCGGGCGGGCGGTTTTATTATGCTGATTGTCCGGCGAATACGACCGGACGATTTCTAAGGATATGACAATGACCAATCAGCCCCAGAGCACGCAGAAGCCGCAGGTTCGGCCGAAGCCGCAGCCGCAGCCGCCGAAATCCGGAAAGTGATCCGGAATTACTGCGGAGGGCGCCCAAAACCCTTCGCACCGGGACCCGTTCATAACGCCTGAGCGAATCCCGCCAACCTCGCATCGGACGACCCTCGTTCCACCGTTCGCCGCCCCCTGCATTCACCCAACATCACAAACATCTGGAGAACCACCATGAAAACCAGCATTTTCGTGGCGAGCGCGCTTGCCTTCGCCATTCTTGTTCCCGCCGCCAACGCCCTGACGGTGCAGAACAAGGACAGTTCCGCCTACATCATCAAGGTCATTCCCAAGGGCGGCAAGGAGATGGACCTCGCCCTCTAGGCCGGCGCCAAGGCCGACGTCGACTGCAAGGCGGGCTGCCAGCTCTCGCTCAACGGGAAGACCGAGACGGTCGACGCCAAGCTTGCCAAGATCGTCATCAAGGACGGCAAGTTCGTCATGTAACCGGTAGGCGGCCGGCACAGGCCGGCCGCTGCCGCAACCCGTTCCAATTGAAGGAATCGCACCATGATCATTCGTACACTGATTGCCGCGGCCGCCGCCGTGGGTCTCCTGGCGACCGCCGCTGGCGCCATGACCGTCGTTAATACTGACAAGGCCACGGAACATTTCGTCTTCATTCCGAAAAGCGGCAAGGCGCACCACCTTGCGCTGAAGTCCGGCCATCACATGACCCTTTCCTGCAAGCAGGGTGGCGAACTCACCCTGGGCAAGCAAAGCCTGTCCTGCGCGGCAAGCACTTCGAAAGTCTGGATCAAGAGCGGCAAACTCGTCATTTGACGGGCCGCAAAACTCCGGCGGAGCGGCGAGCTTCGCCGGACCCGGCTTCCTCACGCGCCGGTTTCGCCCCAGGTGGCGGCGGCGAGAATGGGGCCGGCCTTTCCTTGCTGAAGCAGGGCAACTGCGCCCTTGCAGCAGGGCAGTGCGATGCTTTCCTTGGGCAGCCTGAGCGTCGTGGCCTCGCCGTGCCACATGCCGGCGGGAATGAGCTTGTTCACCACGTTGTAATAGACGATTTCCTTGCCGGCATTCTCGCCCTTTTCGATCTTCACCGCGACCTTCGGCATGATCGGCATGATCCACAGGGTCGCTTCCGGCACCGCGGCGGCCGCGCCGATCTCGACGACGAACTCATGGTCCTTGGCGGCGAGCGAAAGGCCGACCGGATTTTGCGGCGTTGCCGCCCGAGCCCGGTCGATGGCCGCCAGGATGACGGATCTATTGCTGCCGATGTAGTGGCTGCCGCCGTCGACGACGACTTGCGGCGTGTAGACGTCCATGTCGCCGCGCGCCTTGGCGTAATCATATTGGCGCTGGGATTTTTCCGGGCTGGCGAGAGTATCGCGCCAGCCGAGATAATCCCAGTAATCGACATTATAGGAAAGCACGATGACGCCGGGCATCCGGCGCAGCTCGCCCATCAGGGCATCGGCGGGCGGACATGACGAGCAGCCCTGGCTGGTGAAGAGCTCTATAACGACGGGCCGTGCGGCTCCCGCCTGCGCCGCCCTCGCCGCAAAGGCCGCCGTCGCTCCGGCGGCGAGCGCCAGAACCTTCCGCCGTGACATAGCAGGGTACCGTCCCATGCCTGGCAATATGACGGTTGCGCGACGCCTTGACCACTCACGAACGGTTGAGGTCGGATCACGTTGCTGGGAGTTAACGAACCCTTACGCAACCTTGGCCAGATTGCGCAGCACATAGGGCATGATGCCGCCGCCACGGTAGTAATCGAGTTCATCGAGCGTATCGATGCGACACTGGACCTGGGCCGAGGCGGTGGAGCCGTCGGCGCGGAGTATCTCAACCGTCATCATGGCGCGCGGCTTGAGACCCTCCGCCAGGCCCTTGATCGTCACCTTCTCATCGCCCTTGAGGCCGAGGCTCTGCCAGCTTTCGCCATCCTTGAACTGCAGGGGAATAACGCCCATGCCGATCAGGTTGGAGCGATGGATGCGCTCGAAACTCTGGGCGATGACGGCGCGCACGCCGAGCAGCCGCGTGCCCTTCGCCGCCCAATCGCGCGACGAGCCGGTGCCGTATTCGCGGCCGGCGAAAATCACCAGCGGCACTTTCTCGCGGGCGTATCGCATCGCCGCATCGTAGATCGGCATTTGCGTGGCCGACGGATGATGCACGGTGACGCCGCCTTCGACGCCCGGCACCATCTGGTTCTTGATGCGGATATTGGCGAAGGTGCCGCGCATCATCACTTCGTGATGGCCGCGCCTGGCGCCATAGGAGTTGAAGTCGAGCTTGTCGACGCCGCGCTCCATGAGATATTTGCCGGCCGGCGAGGCTGCCTTGATGTCGCCGGCGGGCGAGATGTGGTCCGTCGTGATCGAATCGAGGAACAGGCCGAGCACCCGGGCGCCGTGAATGTCGGCGACGGGCGCCGGCGTCATGCTGAGCCCGTCGAAATAGGGCGGGTTTGCCACATAGGTGCTCTTGCCATCCCAGCCATAGGTGAGGCCCTTGCCCACCTTGATCTTGCGCCAGGCGGAATCGCCCTTGAACACGTCCTTGTATTTCTTGGCGAAGGCCTTGCGGGTGACATTGCGGCGGACGAAATCGGCGATCTCCCGGGACGTGGGCCAGATGTCCTTGAGATAGACGGGCGCACCCTTTCTGTCGTGTCCCAATGGATCGCTGGCGAGATTGACATTGAGCGATCCGGCCAGCGCATAGGCGACGACCAAGGGCGGCGAGGCCAGATAATTGGCGCGCACATCCGGATTGACGCGGCCTTCGAAATTGCGGTTGCCCGACAGCACGGCGGCGGCGACAAGATCGTTCTTCCTGATCGCGCCGGAAATATTCTCCGGCAGCGGCCCGGAATTGCCGATGCAGGTGGTGCAGCCATAGCCCACCAGATTGAAGCCGATCCGGTCGAGGTCCTTCTGGAGCCGTGAGGATTTGAGATATTCGGTCACCACCTGGCTGCCCGGGGCGAGCGAGGTCTTCACCCATGGCTTGGGCGAAAGACCCTTCTTCGCGGCGTTGCGGGCCAGAAGTCCGGCGCCAATCATCACCGTAGGATTGGAGGTGTTGGTGCATGAGGTAATGGCGGCAATCACCACATCGCCATGGCCGAGATCGAAATTGGCATTCTCGACCTTGAAGCGGCTGGCCATCTGCTCCGCCTTCTTGAACTCGTCCGCCATGACCCTGGCGAAGCCGGAGGCCGCGTCCTTGAGCGTCACCCGGTCCTGCGGCCGCTTGGGGCCGGCCATGGAGGGGACCACGCCGCCGAGATCGAGCTCGATCGTGTCGGTGAAGTGCGGCTCCGGCGATTTCGCCGTCCAGAACATGTCCTGGGCCTTGGCGTATTTTTCAACGAGAGCAATCTGGGCAGCAGGGCGCGCCGTGCCCTTCAGATAGGCGATGGTTTCGGCGGAGATGGGGAAGAAGCCGCAGGTGGCGCCATATTCCGGCGCCATGTTGGCGATCGTCGCCATGTCGGCCAGCGCCAGCGAGGCCAGTCCCGGCCCATGGAACTCGACGAATTTTCCGACCACGCCCTTCTTGCGCAGCATCTGGGTGACGGTGAGGACCAGGTCCGTGGCGGTGGTGCCTTCGGGAAGCCGGCCGGTGAGCCGGAAGCCGATCACTTCCGGAATGAGCATCGAGATGGGCTGGCCCAGCATCGCCGCTTCCGCCTCGATGCCGCCCACGCCCCAGCCGAGAACCGAGAGGCCATTGACCATGGTGGTGTGGCTGTCGGTGCCGACGAGCGTGTCGGGATAGGCCATGGTGACGGTCTTGCCCTTCGCCTTTTCCGTCTTGCTCCACACGGTCTTGGCGAGATATTCGAGATTGACCTGATGGCAGATGCCGGTGCCCGGCGGCACCACGCGGAAATTGTCGAAGGCGCCCTGGCCCCATTTGAGGAAAGTGTAGCGCTCGCCGTTCCTGTCATATTCCAGCGCCACGTTTTTCTTGAAGGCCGCCGAGTTGGCGAAATAATCGACCATCACCGAATGGTCGATGACCAGATCGACGGGGGTGAGCGGATTGATCTGGCGCGGGTCGCGGCCCAGCGCCTTCATGGCATCGCGCATGGCGGCGAGATCGACCACCGCCGGAACTCCGGTGAAATCCTGCATCAGCACGCGGGCCGGGCGGAAGGCGATTTCCTTTTCGGCCTTGCCGCGATTGGTAAGCCAGGCGGCGAAGCCCTGGATATCGGCCTTGGTCACCGAGCGGCCATCCTCGTGGCGCAGGAGATTTTCGAGCAGCACTTTCAGCGAATGGGGCAGCCGCGAAATGCCCGCGAGCCCATTTTTCTCCGCCGCCTTGAGGCTGAAATAGCTGTAAGTCTTCGAGCCCACCTTGAGGCTCTTGCGGCAGTTGAAACTGTCGAGGGAGGAATGCGTCATGGGCCTGTCCTGACTGGCAATTTGCGCTGCATATAGGCGGGTTTGCAGGGCAACTCCAGCGCAACAATCTTATGCCGGAATGACCACGACGATCTCGCCCGTGGCGACCCACACCGCCACCCGGAAACGTGCCCCGGCCCGTTCGGCGGAGAACCAGTAGACCTCGCCGGAAGCTTCGATCCGGCGCGGGTTTTCATAGCCCGCCCGCGCCAGGCTGACGGCGGCGGCACCCCAGGTGTAGCGGTGTTTCGGCGGTTTGTGGGGCTTTGCCTTGCCGATGCGGATGCCAACGGTGAAGGAATCTTGCGAGGTCCCCGCCATGGCGGTGGGGGCCAGAAGGCAAAACGCCAGCGCCGCGGCAATGCCGAGTCTCGCCATCCTGTCCCTCCTTGGCACAAGAGATTAACCCTTGCTTAAGGAAGTGCAAGTGCGGGGCCGGGGGTCAAAGGCGGCGTTCCACCATCATTTTCTTGATTTCGGCGATGGCCTTGGCCGGGTTCAACCCCTTGGGGCAAGCTTTGGTGCAGTTCATGATGGTGTGGCAGCGGTAGAGGCGGAACGGATCCTCGAGAGCATCGAGGCGCTCGTCCCTGGCCGCGTCGCGCGAATCGATCAGCCAGCGGTAGGCCTGCAGCAGCACGGCGGGGCCCAGATAGCGTTCGCCGTTCCACCAGTAGGAAGGACATGACGTCGAGCAGCAGGCGCACAGGATGCACTCATAGAGGCCGTCGAGCTTGGCGCGGTCGGTGTGGGACTGTTTCCACTCGGTCTCGGGCGCCGGCGTCGCCGTCTTGAGCCAGGGCTCGATCGAGCGATGCTGGGCATAGAAGTGGGAGAGGTCGGGCACCAGATCCTTGACCACCGGCAAATGCGGCAGCGGATAGATGCGCACCGCGCCTTTGACATCGGCGCAGGCCTTGGTGCAGGCCAGCGTGTTGGTGCCGTCGATATTCATGGCGCAGGAGCCGCAGATGCCTTCCCGGCAGGATCGCCGGAAGGTGAGCGTTGGGTCCTGCTCATTCTTGATCTTGATCAGGGCATCGAGCACCATGGGCCCGCAATCCTCCATGGCGAGCGTATAGGTGTCGAGCCTGGGATTTTGG
>JANMQL010000317.1:0-2973 GCA_031370475.1 Hyphomicrobiales bacterium
GCCCGACTTCACCTGGTGGGGGCAGGGGCGCATCCTGACGGTGCCGGTGCCGGTGATCATTTTTCTGGTTGCGGCGCTGATCGCCCATATCGCTCTGCGCTACACGCGCTATGGCCGCCGCGTCTACGCGGTCGGCGGGAACTCGGAGGCGGCGCGGCTCGCGGGGCTCAATGTCAGGCGGATCATCTGCAGTGTTTATGTGATCATGGGATTCTTCGCAGGCCTCGGAGCTTTTGTTTTGGCGGCGCGTCTCAACTCCGCCGAGGCCGTCGCCGGCACGGGTTATGAATTGACCGTCATTGCCTCGGTGGTGATCGGGGGCACGAGCTTGTTCGGCGGTTCGGGATCGATCTTCGGCACCGTGATCGGCGCGATCCTCATCGGGGTGCTCCTCAACGGACTGGTCCTGATGAACGTCTCGTCATACATCCAGCAGATCATCATTGGCGTTATCATCGTTCTTGCCGTCGCCTTCGATACATTTGCGAAGTCGCGCCGCCGCAAGGCGTAAATCCCCGTCAAAGGTACGGCACGCCACCGCTCTAAGGCGGGTAGGCGAATTGCAGGAGCAGGGTGCGCTGCAGGGCGGTGTTGAAGTTGTTGTCGGACACGACGGTCAATCGCGTTTCGCCGCCGCGGGTGCACAAGGCGATGCCTTCCATATTGTCGATGGCGTAGAAGGGCGCGCGACCGGCGAAAAGGAGTTGGGGCACGACGGTGCCGCCGTCTTCGATGGCGGATGAGGGGAAGCGGCGGATCGCCATGCCAGGCAATAGCGAGGAGCCGAAGCTGCGCTCGAGTGTCAGAACGCCGCCATCGGGCAGCACCGCCAGATCGGTGATCTTGTAGTCCTCATGGCGCTTGACCGAGAAAGCGGCGGTGCGTTCGGCATTCCACAGCCAGGCGCGGATATTGCCCGAGGGATCGGCATTGAATTCGGAGATGGCGATGAAGCCGCCGCCGATGCGCCCCACCGCTTCGAGTTCTTGATTGCCGGGGCCGGTCCTGATTTCACCGGGCGAGCGCATGAGCTGAAAGCGCGCTTCGAGGCCCGATCCGCCGATGTCGTAAGTGCCGATGCGCGGCCGGCTCTCGAAACCCACGAGATATTTCCCGCCGCCCAGATCGGCGAGCGCCTCGGCATCGGCGCGCGCCTTGCCGGCGGGCGGCCTGCCCTTGGCGTCCAGCATGGGCGCGAGTTCGGCGTCGCTCAAGCCCGCGAGCTCGGTGCCATCATAGGCGAGGCGGCCACGGAACCAGCGGCCGGCATCGCTGACGGCAAGGAGGCCCGTGCAATCGGCGGAGAGAGCCAGCCCGGAGAGGCCGCCGAATTTTTCTTCGCTGCTGGAGAGCTCAAGGCCGCCGCGCCATTCGAAGGGACCGAAGGCCGTCTCGCCTGTCGCGGAAAAGGACGAGAGGCGGGTTGCGGAAATTTCGACGGGATCGGCGGCCGCCACCGCCGGCAGAAGGCTGACAACGAGAACGGCGAGAAGCCTCACGCCTTGGTGCGCCGCTTCGGAACGCGCGGGGCGGCACGCCGGTCGGCGTGGGCGTGTTCCTCGAACAGCTCGGCCAGCTTCTCGGTCATGGCGCCGCCCAATTCCTCGGCGTCGACGATGGTGACGGCGCGCTTGTAATAGCGGGTGACGTCGTGGCCGATGCCGATGGCGATGAGCTCGATGGGCGAGCGGCCCTCGATGTCGGCGATCACCTGGCGCAAGTGGCGCTCGAGATAATTGCCGGAATTGACCGAGAGCGTCGAATCATCGACCGGCGCGCCGTCGGAAATCACCATCAGGATGCGGCGCTGCTCGTCGCGGCCCAAGAGCCGGTTATGGGCCCAGATCAGCGCCTCGCCGTCGATATTCTCCTTGAGCAGACCCTCGCGCATCATCAGGCCCAAATTGCGCCTGGCCCGCCGCCACGGCATGTCGGCGGACTTGTAGATAATATGGCGGAGATCGTTGAGGCGGCCGGGATTGGCGGGCTTGGCCGCGCCCAGCCATTTCTCGCGCGACTGGCCGCCCTTCCAGGCCCTGGTGGTGAACCCCAAGATTTCCACCTTGACGCCGCAACGCTCCAAGGTGCGGGCCAGAATATCGGCGCAGGTGGCAGCCACCGTGATGGGACGGCCGCGCATCGAACCGGAATTGTCGAGCAGCAGCGAGACCACCGTGTCGCGGAACTTGGTCTCCTGCTCGACCTTGAAGGACAGGGGATGCATGGGATCGGTGATGACGCGGGTGAGCCGCGCGGCGTCGAGCACGCCTTCCTCGAGATCGAAATCCCAGGCGCGATTCTGCTGGGCCATCAGGCGGCGCTGCAGGCGGTTGGCGAGCCTGGCCACGACGCCCTGGAGATTTGAAAGCTGCTTGTCGAGATAATTGCGCAGCCGGGTCAATTCGTCGGCATCGCACAGATCCTCGGCGGAAATCTCCTCGTCGAACTGGTTGGTGAAGACCTTGTAGAAATTTTCATTCGACAGCGACGAGAAGGGAAGCTGCGGCCGCCAGGGCTCCTCGCCGTCGTCCTGCTCCTCACCCTCCATGTCGTCGGGCTGCTCGTCGACGTCCATCTGCTGGGCGTCCATCTCGGCGGTGTCGGTCTCGCCCTCGGAATCCTGCAATTCCTCCGTGGCGGATTGCCGGCTTTCCTGGTCCTCGCCTTCGGGCGTTTCGTTGCGCTCGCCGGAATCGGGCTCCGCCTCTTGGTTGTCGCTCTCGTCGGATTGGTCGGGATCGTCGCCGAGCTCGTCGGCCATGTCGAGGGCGGCGATGATGTCACGCGACATGCGGGCAAATCCCGCCTGATCGTGGAGCGCCTCGGTCAGGTGTGAAAGCTGGGCTTGCGCCTTCTCCTCGACCCAGGCGCGCCACATGTCGACCATGGGCCTGGCCGCCTCGGGCGGTGCTGCGCCGGTCAGTTTCTCGCGCACGATCAGCGCCACGGCCTCGTCGAGCGGCGCATCCTTGC
>JANMQL010000340.1:0-12532 GCA_031370475.1 Hyphomicrobiales bacterium
CCAATGCCGATCTCGAATCGGTCAGTCCGGCGGGTGTGAAAATCGCCAATATCGAAGGCGACGATTTCGGCGTGGGCTTCACGGCGGGTCTACTGTTCACGCCCGGCGATACGACGCAGATCGGCATCGGTTTCCGGTCGATGATCGAACATGAGCTGAAAGGCGACGGTTTCGTAGCCGGAGTCTATTCAGGCGGAATTAAGGCGCCGCTCGACACGCCGGAGATCGTCACGCTCGGCATCCGCCAGCAGATCGACGAGCGCTGGACGGCAATGGCCGGGGTCGAATGGACCAATTTGAGCCGCTTCGAGAATCTCACCGTTTACAGCGATCCGGGCGGATCGAATATCTCCGGGACGCGGGAGAATTGGAGCGATTCCTGGTTTGTCTCGCTGGGGGCCGAATACGCCTACAGCGACACACTCACGCTGCGTGGCGGGTTGGCCTACGAGGATTCGGGAGTTCCCGATTCGACGCGCACGCCGCGCATTCCCGATAACAACCGCTATTGGGTCTCGGTGGGCGCGACCTGGCAGGTCAATAATTGGCTGAAAGCCAATCTCGCCTACAGCCATGTTTTCGTCGAAGATGGCGATGTCGCGCTGACCGGCCCGCCGTCGCTTACTGCGACCTTCAAGCAGTCGATCGACATCGTCTCGGCTTCGGCCGCTATCGACTGGTGAGGTTGCCGGCATTCAGCGATATCGAGGCGGCGGTGGGGCGGCTGGCGGGTTTCGCGGTGCGTACGCCGGTCATCGAATCGCAGCGGCTCAACGAACTTACGGGCGGGCGCATCCTGATCAAGGCCGAGTGCCTGCAGCGCACCGGCTCGTTCAAATTCCGCGGCGCCTGGAACTGTATTTCGCGCCTCGATGGGCAAGACGCCAAGGGTGGCGTTGTCGCCTATTCGTCGGGCAACCATGCGCAAGGTGTGGCGGCGGCGGCGCGGCTCAAGGGCCTGGTTGCCCTGATCGTCATGCCCGCCGATACGCCGGCCATCAAGATGGCAAATACACGGAGCTATGGCGCTGAAATCGTCACCTATGACCGGGCCCGTGAAAGCCGCGAGGAAATTGCCGCGCGGCTCGCGGCGGAGCGGGGCGCCATCATCGTGCCGCCTTTCGAGCACCGGGATGTGATCGCCGGTCAGGGCACGGCGGGGCTCGAATTCGCCCAACAGGCCGCGGAAATGGAGGCCGTGCTGGACGATGTCTTGGTGCCGTGCAGCGGCGGCGGGCTGACGGCGGGCATCGCGCTGGCCATGGAAGGCAAGTCGCCGGCCACGCGGGTACATACGGTCGAGCCCGAGGGTTTCGAAGATCATATGCGATCGCTCAAGTCGGGCAGGCGCGAGCGCAACGCCCGGATGAGCGGTTCGATCTGCGATGCTCTCTTGTCGCCGATGCCGGGCGAGATGACTTTCGCCATCAACAAGCCGCGGCTGGGGCCGGGGCTGGTCGTGAACGAGACCGAGGTGCGCGAGGCCATGCGTTTTGCCTTCGCGGAGTTGAAACTGGTGATCGAGCCGGGAGGCTCGGTGGCACTGGCGGCCGTGCTGGCGGGCAAAATCGAAACCCGCGGCCGCTGTACCGGAGTGGTCGCATCGGGTGGCAACGCCGATGCGGCGCTTTTTGCGGAAATCATCGGGGCAGGGTCGAATTGGGTGTAGCGGGCCCGTTCAGGTTGATAGGCTGGCGGACAGGTCAGCCTGGAGGGGAACTTCCATGGGCTCGGCGGCGGTGCGGCGGATGATGACGATGCGGCGCTTGTCGACAGATTCGGCGGCAGCTGTGGCGGGCGGACTTTCGACAGCGCTCGCGTGGTCGGCGGGTACCGAGGGGGTTTCCGGCACGGTTGCGACGGCGGCGGGCTGGGCATCGGCGGGTGCGATGCGGTTGACGATCAGGCGGGCACCCTTGGCGACGGCGTCTTCGGGTTTGGGAGACAGCATGGCCTTGGGCTTTTGTGCAGGCGTCTCTGTTTCGACGACCGCCAATTTCGGCGCGGCCGGCTCGGCCGGCGTGAAGATGGCCTCGTCTTGCTTGAAGTATTTCATATTCTTCATCGACAATGTCTGAGCAACGGTTTCGGCCGATGCCGAGGTCAGTTCGGCTATTGCAATGCTGGCTGGCTGTTTGGTTGCATCGACGGGCGCATGGCGCTCCTGGATCGCCCGCTGCACGGCGATCGCCTTCAGAACTTCGGTGCCGTTCACGGGTGCGGTGGGCGGCGGGACGGCGGCGAGGACGCCCTCCAGCTTCTTCAGGGCATCGAGAATGCGCTGGGTTTCAACGGTGCGCAGGCGCTTATCGCGCTCGGCAAGAAACCAGCGGCCGCGCGGGGTTTCCATGACGGCCCGCTCGATCGCATCGTAATCCTCGGGGCCGAAATCGGCGCTTCGGCCCTTGACGGCACTCGTCATACGCATACTCCACACACGGGCCTGCGCTAATTATCGGGGCATGTTCTTGTCGCCAAAGTGCGCGCACTTTGGCGGAACATGCTCCAGACGCAGACGTACCAACCGGGCAATATTGTAGAAACTGGTGAAGGTTTGGTTTAGACCGCCGGTCCAGCCCGCGAGACCCCGATGCCCGCCCGCCGTTTCAGCCTGCAACTGTCGCTCTTCAACATATTCCTGTTCCTCGGCATGGGGGTGCAGCTGCCGTTCCTACCATTATGGTTGAAATACAAAGGCCTGGAGGCCGGAGAGATTGGTATCGTGATTGCCGCCATGACGGCGATCCGGGTGGTTGCGGCGCCGCTCGGCGCCTTCATCGCCGACCGATACGGCAACCGCCGCCGGGTGATCGCGGTCTCGGCGCTGGTCAGTTTTGCCGGCTATGTCGTCATGGCCAATGTGGAGGGCCTGTGGACCATCCTGGCGGCGGCGCTCATGGCCTCGGCCTTCTTTGCGCCGGTGGCGCCGCTGGCGGAGGGGATGGCGGTGGAGGGCAGTGCCGCCCATGGTCTCATCTACGGGCGAATCCGGCTGTGGGCGTCGCTCAGCTTTCTGTTGGGCAGCCTGATCTCCGGCGCATTGCTCGAGACGGTGCCGATCGACTCGGTCATCCATCTCATCGCCGGTGCCCAGGGCCTGCTGGCGGTCGCCGCCGCCCTGCTGCTGCCGGTCGATCCGGCCCGGCATCGCCACAAAGAAAGCCGGCTGCGGGCGGGCGACGCGGTCACTCTGGCCGCCACCGGGAGCTTCGCCTTGTTCATCGCCGCCGTCAGCTTGGGTCAGGCAAGTCACGGCTTGTTATACAGCTTCGGTTCGGTGCATTGGGACCAGCTCGGCTACAGCAAGCTGGCGATCGGAATCCTGTGGGCGACGGCAGTGATGACGGAAGTCACGATCTTCGCCTTCTCCAACCGCCCGGTGGCCCGCTTCGGAGCCGCGACGCTGATTGCGACTGGCATTGCCGGCGGCCTGCTGCGCTGGACGATCATGGGCTTCGATCCGCCAGGCTGGCTGCTGTTTCCGGTGCAGGCGCTGCATGCCGCATCCTTCGCGCTGACCCATCTTGGCACCATGCATTTCATTCAGGACAGGGTTCCGGCCGGCTTGCGCAACACGGCACAGGGTATCTATGCGGCGGCGTCCGGCGGCATCGTCATGTCGAGCGTCATGTGGCTGTCGGGCCCGCTCTATGGCGCCTATGGCGGGGCGGCCTACTTCTTCATGGCCGGAATTTCGGCGGTGGCGCTCGTGCTGGCGCTGCGGCTCCGGCGGCTTAGCCCCATAGAGCCGGCGGAGGCGGCGCCATGAGACTGCCATCATAGACGATGCCGGGATGGCGGTCCCGGGCCAGGAGCAGGGGTCCGTCGAGATCCACATAATCCGCATACTGAGCGAGCAGCATGGCCGGCGCCATGGCCAGCGAGGTCGCCAGCATACAGCCGGCCATGATTTTCAAGCCGTCGGCACGGGCGGCGCGCGCCAGGACCAAGGCTTCGGTCAGGCCGCCGGTCTTGTCGAGCTTGATGTTGATGGCGTCGTATTTGCCGCGAAGGCCCGGGAGACTGTCGCGGCCATGGACCGATTCATCGGCGCAAACAGGCACCGGACGGGCGAGGCCGCGCAGCATGTCATCTTGGCCCGCGGGCAAGGGCTGCTCGATCAGTTCGACGCGGACTTCGGCGCAAGTTGCGAGAAGGCCGGGCAGCGACGCGGGAGTCCAACCCTCATTGGCGTCGACGACAAGGCGGCTGTGGGGGGCTGCCCGACGGATGGCGCGCAGGCGATCGGCATCGCCATCGCGGCCGAGTTTTACCTTGAGCAGCGGGCGCTGGGCGGCGCCCGCGGCGGCGGCCGCCATGGCCTCCGGCGAATCGAGACTCAGCGTGAAAGCGGTGAGCAGCGGTTGCGGCGGCGCAAGGTCGGCAAGGTGCCATACGGGCTTCCCGGTCTGCTTCGCCTCGAGGTCCCAGAGGGCGCAATCCAGTGCGTTGCGGGCGGCGTGCAGAGTAAGCAGACGGGGAACGTCGGCGCGCGCGATGCCGCGTTCGATCACGGCGCGCGCGGCTTCCAGCTCGGCCATGACGGTCGCCACGGTTTCATCGTAGCGCGGATAGGGGACGCATTCGCCGCGGCCCACGGCACCGGCTTCCGAAAGTGCGACGACGACCACATCGGCGGCGGTACGACTGCCGCGGGCGATGGTGAAATGTCCGGCGACGAGCCAGCTCTCATGGGCAATCATGAGTTGTGGCAAGCGCCGTCCCGCTATTGCGGCGGAATGCGGCCCGCCGCCTCGGCCAGCGTCACATATAGCTTGCCGGATTCGGAGGCGAGGCAGGCTTCGACCATGCTGGCGCCCTGGGGTACTTCCGAGACCGTGTCGAGCAGGCGCTCGAACAGGCGCACATAGGCGTCGACGCGGCCACGCACCAGACGCTCGCCCGCATAGCGCTCCTCGATCATCTTGACAAAACGCTTGCCGCGGGTCTCGAACAGCCGGTGGGTATAGATGTTGCGCTCGCCGGCGTTGAAGCTCTTTTCGAGATCGCGCGGCAGCGAGCCGTCGATGGCCTCGACCAGATCGCGGGCCGCGCCATTGAGCTTCTGCACCAGATTTTCCATTTCATGGGGGATGCCGGAAGATTCGGCGGCGGCCGGTTCCTTGGACGGACGCGGCAACAGCACCGCCATGCTGCGCATGATCGAGGATTGTGCCGCCTCGTTGCGTTCGCGCGGCCGGTTCGAGGCGGCGGGATTTGCGCCACCTTCGGACTTTCCCTGACTTGCCTCGCGCATGGCGCGCGGCAGCATGACGCCCGGGCCGGAAGCATCGAGGACTCCAGACTGGCGCTTGACGACTTCGGCCAATGTATTAAGGGCGGCGATCTGGTCGGCGACGACGCGACGCATGGCGTCGGCATTGGTGCGGGTTTCTTCCGGCAGATCGAGGATGGCGCGTTTCAGTTCACCGCGGGCGCTGTCGATATCCTTGACCACCTGCTGAGCGGTGATGCGCATGTCCTGGGCCGTCTGCTGGAAATCGCTGGCGGTGGAGGAAAGCATCTCGTTCATCGAGGCCATGGCGCGCTCGTGCTGCTCGCGCAGGATGCGCGCCGCCTGGTCGATCTGGCCACCGGAACTGATTTCGAGCTTCTTGATCTGCTGCTCGAGATCGGCCGTGGCGGCGGCGGTCTGCTCGGCGACGATGCGGCTGATCTCCTTGGAGCGCGTTTCGGAGGCGGCAAGCGAGTCCTCGATCAGGTTCATGTAGCCGGTCATCACCGTGTCGATTTCCTGGGCCTTGCGGTTGGCGTCGGCGACCAGCGCGTCAAGGGCCTCGCGGCGGTTGACCAGGACGTTCTCCATTTCGCTGTTGAACCGGTCGAGCGACTTTTCGACCAGCGCCGAGACATCGTCGAGGCGCTCGGAGATCCGGGTTCCGGTCATCTCAAGCTTGCCGGTGAGTTGCATGGAGATGCCTTCGAGGCGTTCGTCGAGGGCGCCGGCGGCTCCGGCAAGCTGATCGGCGAGATAGGTGTTGGCGGTCTCGACATGCCTGGAGAATTTGCGCTGGGCGTCGTCGAGCTTGATGGCGGTGGTGTTGGCGGCGGAATCGAGCTCGCGGGCGGCCTGGTCGATGCGGCCGACAAGCAGGCCGGTGTCCTGTTCGAAGCGGCCGGTGATCTGCAGCGTCGTCTCGCCCAGTCCCTGGGAGAGGGCTTCGTGGGCCTTGCCGAGATCGCTGATGATCTGGGTACCGGTGGAACCGACGATCTCGGCGAATTTCATGCCGGTATTGGCGAGGCGGCCGGAGGTCTGATCGAGCTGGACGGTGAGCTTGTCGGTGGCTTCGACCAGCCGCGAGGTGACGTCGGTGGCGGTCGCGCCGATGTGATCGTGGATGCGGGTGGCGGATGCTTCGAGCTGCTGGGTCATGCCCGCCGCGGTGCGGTCGAGGCGCGAGGTCATCTCGTTGGCGGAGCTATCGAGAAGCGCGAAGAGATCGTCGCGAGCCTTGGAGACGTTCTGCACGAATTCGCCCGAGACGGTGATCAGCCGGTCGGTTATAAGGCCGCCGGAGCCCTCAATGTTCTGCGCCAGCGCCAGGCCTGAGTCCTGCATCTGGCGGCCGACGATGTCGGATGTTTCCTTGAGATGGGCGGCGATGGTGCCGCTGGTGCTGACCAGCAATTCGTTGATGGCGGAACCGGCCGACTGCAATTCCTGGGCGGCGCCCAGGGCGGTCCGTTCGATGGTGCCCGCCATGTTGCCTGTGGCGCGGTCGAGAAGGCCGGTGAATTCGTCCTGGGCCCCGGCGATGCGGCCGAGGTAGTCGGTGGCAACCTGTTCCAGCCCTTGCGTGACGAAGGTGCGGCTCTGTTCGATTTGCTGGCTGACGTCGATGCCGGAACGCTCGATGAGCGAGGCAACCTCGTTCGACGTGGCATTCAAGTGGTAGGTGATGTTGCCGCCGATGCCGCCGATCTGCTCGACGCTCTGGCGCAACACCTGGATGACATTCGCTTCCATCTCCTGGACGCGGCGGCCAAAATCGGTGGATTCCGAATTGAGCGCGCCCGAAACGTCGGACAGGGTTTTGATCTGCTGTTGCAACTGGCCGGAGAAATCCTGCAACTGGCCGGACAGAAGCCCTGAGACGCGCTCCATTTGCTCGGTCTGGGCGCCGAGCTGACCGCTGGCGCCGGCGGCGCGCGAGGCAACTTCGTCGATGGTGCGGGCAAGGCCGGAGGAGGACTCCCGCAGCCCCTGTTCGAGCTGCACCAGCGTCGATTGGGCATTGACGATGATGCCGCCGAGATTCTGGGTGTTGGATTCAAGCCGCGCCAGCACCGGATTGGCCTCGCTGGCCAGTACCATGCTGGCCTGATGCAGGGCGGCGCGCTGGTTCTCCAGGCCGGTGACGAGGCCGCGGATGCGTTCCTCATTGCCGCCGAAGGCGCGCTCGATGGCGGAAATTTCCTTGTGGACGATTTCCTCCAGCACGGCAGCGCGCTGCATGGCGTGTTCGACGCCGCCGACCAGCAGATCGACTTCGGAACGCACCGCCTGGGCGATGGAGGTCAAGCCTTCGGTGGCGATGTCCTGGGGCCGGATCAGGCGCATGGCCGATTGCATCAGGACTTCCGAGACCTGGCGCAACTGTGAGGCCCGCCAGAGGAAATAGGCGGTGACCCAGACGATGCCGATGGGCAGCATCAGGAGGG
This sequence comes from Hyphomicrobiales bacterium, assembly GCA_031370475.1. Lineage (GTDB taxonomy): Bacteria > Pseudomonadota > Alphaproteobacteria > Rhizobiales > Aestuariivirgaceae > Aestuariivirga. The sequence goes on from JANMQL010000340.1 coordinate 7,687, forward strand.
CGAGCGCCCGCATGGTCTCGGCGAGGCGCTGCGGGCCGAATGGATCGGGAGCGGCGATAACGCTGTTGGAAAATACAAAGAACCAGCCGGCAATCCAGCCGAGCGACAGGGCGAAGGCCACGAAATAGGGCGCAAAAGACGGATTGCGGCGAAGCTTCGCCAGCATCACCGAGGTACCGGGATCGTTTTCATTGGCGGGGCGCGAGCGCATTGGCGCCGGTTCATGGGGCTCGCGCCGAACCGGTGCTTCCGGCTCGCCGGGGCGCCTGTCGCGTCGCCGTGGATCCATCGTATTGCTTGCCATGCCTGCTACCCGCACCAACTCATCTTGTCAGCAGCCGTCCCTGCCGCCGTTGCGTTCCGTCTTGTGTTCGATCCCGGAGACCTGGGCGATTCGACAAACTCGATTACCCAAGGACAGGATTGGCCTCGCCCACAAACCGGCCGCTCATATTCACCATAGCCTATCGGGAGTCCGGCTTGAACCCAATGCGATCGGCCACGGCGTATAATTTAATATTTGGTTAAGATTGTCGAATGAATTGAATCGATTCATGAAACTGCGTCTTTACCTTGCGGCTTTACGCCGTCCTAGGCCGAAGCGGGTAAGGCTTGCGATGACCGGAACGGTCAAGGAGAGCTGCGGATGGGCCGAAGGCCGAAACGGGTTCTGGCGTCCCTCGAGGCCGTAACCGAAGGTGCGGTTGCCCTCGACCGGGAACATCTATCGCATTACACCATGGGCAACGAGGAATTGGCGGCGGAGGTCGTCGGGCTGTTCCTGGTGCAAATGCCTTCAATCCTCGCCATGCTGCGTAGCGCCACGAGTCCGGCCGATTGGAAGCTTGCCACCCATACGCTGAAGGGATCGGCCCGGGTGGTGGGGGCGATGCGGATTGCTCAAATCGCCACGGAGCTGGAGAAGCTGGACATTGCCGACGGCGAGGCGCGGCAGCCGCTGGTGGCGGCACTCGATGCGGAAGTCGCGGCGGTGCGCGAGGCCGCCCAGAGCCCCTGACCGATCGGGCGAGGGCCAGTTGTGTTTCGCCACGCAATCCCCTAGATAGCCGTTCGTAATAACGAACGATCCGGACCGGACAGTCGAAATGGCGAAAATCACCTTCATTCAGCACAATGGCGCGGAGCAGACCGTCGAGGGCCAGCCTGGCCTGTCGGTCATGGAGACGGCGATCAAAAACCTGGTGCCCGGTATCGACGCCGATTGTGGCGGCGCTTGCGCCTGCGCCACCTGCCATGTCTATGTCGAGCCGGAATGGACGGCCAAGACGGGCGCGCGCAACGCGATGGAAGAGGACATGCTGGATTTCGCCTTCGATGTCCGCGACAACAGCCGCCTGTCTTGCCAGATCAAGGTTTCCGACACGCTCGACGGCTTGCGCGTGCGGGTTCCCGAAAAACAATTCTGAAGTTCCGGAGTTTTGCGATGTCCGACGTGATTTCCACCGATGCGGTGATCATTGGCGCGGGGCCGTGCGGCCTGTTCGCCATATTCGAACTGGGCCTGCTCGATTTCAAATGCCAGGTGATCGATATTCTCGACCGGCCGGGCGGGCAATGCGCCGAGCTCTATCCGGAAAAACCGATCTACGACATTCCGGCACTGCCCATCGTCACCGGCGCGGAACTGACCCACAAGCTCCTGGAACAGGTCAAGCCGTTCAAGCCCGAGTTCCATTTCAACCAGATGGTCACCGAACTGAAGAAACTCGGTGATGCCGATTTCGAGCTCACGACCGACGGCGGCCTCGTTTTCCGCTGCAAGGTGGTGGTGATCGCGGCGGGCGGCGGCTCGTTCCAGCCGAAGAAGCCGCCGATTCCCGGCATCGACGCTTATGAGGGTAAATCGGTGTTGTACTCGATCAAGAAGATGGAGGCATTGCGCGGCAAGGACATATTGATCGTCGGCGGCGGCGATTCGGCGCTGGACTGGACGCTCAATTTGCAGCCCTTGGCGAAGAGCCTGACGCTGTTGCACCGGCGCGATGATTTCCGCGCCGCTCCCGACAGCGTCAAGAAAATGCGCGAACTGGTGGCGGCCGGCAAGATGCAGTTCAAGCTCGGCCAGGTCACGGGCCTCAAGGGCGAGGGCGGGGTGCTTTCGGCGGCCCAGGTCAAGGGCAATGACGGCGCGGCGTTCGAGATCGCCGCCAATGCGCTGTTGCCGTTCTTCGGACTCACCATGAAGCTCGGGCCGGTGGCCGACTGGGGGCTGAACCTGCACGAGAACCTCATTCCCGTCGACACGGCGAAGTTTGAAAGCTCCGTCCACGGAATTTTCGCCATCGGCGACATCAACACCTATCCGGGCAAACTCAAGCTCATCCTCTCGGGTTTCCACGAGGCGGCGCTGATGGCGCAGGAAGCCTTCCACATCAAGAACCCCGGCGAGCGGCTGCTGTTCCAGTACACAACGTCAAGCTCGAGCCTGCAGAAAAAGCTCGGTGTGGCGTGACACCGGCTAGGTAATCGACCGCCGCCGCCTGAGGCGCTTGCGGGCCATAGCCATATCTTCGCGGCGGTTGGGGCGGCCGAGCAATTTCCTGAATCCGTCGCGCCGCTCATGCACCGAGGCGATGGCCAGCCCCATGGGCACGCCGGCTTCGACGAGGAGCGACTCGCCCAATTGCAGGCTCGACTCGATCGTCTCCGGCACCGCTTCGGTGACGCCCGCCATATAGAGTTTCATGGCGTGGCGCTCGTCGCGGGCCCGGGCGATGATCTTGAGATCGGCGCGCTCGGCGCGGGCGGTGCGGGTGACATCGTCGACGCGGGCCGGATTGTCCATGGTGACGGCAAGTGCCGTGGCCCCGGCCAGGCCGCATTTGCGCAGGAATTCCGGATTGGCGGCATCGCCATAATAGACTGGAAAGCCGTTCTTGCGCTCGCGGGCCACCAGTTCGGCGTCATTGTCGACGGCGAGATAGGCGATCTTGTGCTCGTCGAGCATGGCGCCGATCAGATGGCCGACGCGGCCGAAACCGGCGACGATGACGCTCGGGCGGCTGTCATCGGGCAGGGCGGCGGCGGCTTCGCCGGGCGCGGCAAGCGGCGGCCTGATCCGGCCGGCCATGCGGCGGCCAAGCCAAGCCATGAGCGGGATCGCCATCATGGTCAGGGTGACGATGAGCAGGGCGTCGCGGCCGGCTTCGGCCGGAAGCATTCCCAGCGTGGCGGCGGAGCCGAGGATGACGAAGGCGAATTCGCCGCAGGGGCCGAGCAGCAGGGCGGTTTCGAGGGCCGGAGCGCGGCCGACGCCGAAGGCCCGCGCCAGGGCAAAGACGATGGCGCCCTTGAGGGCCATGAGAGACAGGGCGGCGGCGGCGATGGGCAGGGGATCGCGGGCCAAACCGTCGAGATCGATGCCCAGACCGACGAGCAGGAAGAAGGCGCCGAGCAGGAGACCCTTGAACGGCTCGATCATGGCCTCGATGGCGCGGCGGTATTCGGTTTCGGCCAGCATCAGGCCGGCGATGAAGCCGCCGAGCGCCATGGAAAGCCCGGCCATATTCGCGGCAACTCCGGTGCCGACGGCGATCAGAAGCGTTGCCGCCATGAACAGATCGGGACTATTGGCGCCAGCCACCATGCGCAACAGGGGCCGCAGGGCATAGCGGCCGATGACGACGATGGCGGCGATGGCGAGGCCCGCCTGGGCCAGCGCCTGGGCCACGCCTTGCAGGACCGGACCGCCCGTATCGCGCGCCAATATGGCGACCAGCAGCAGCAGCGGAATGACCGCCAGATCCTGGAACAGCAGGATGGCGAAGCTGGTGCGGCCGGTCTGGCTGCCGAGCCGCTTGGTGTCCGAGAGAAGCTGCACGACGATGGCGGTGGAGGAGAGCGAAAAGGCGGCGCCGAGAATCAAGGACAGTTCGAGGCCGAAGCCCAGCAGATAAAGAACGGCGGAGACGGCGGCGAGGGTGATGCAGACCTGCAATGAGCCGAGACCGAAAACCAGCCGGCGCATGGTCATCAGCCGCTCGAAGGACAATTCCAGCCCGATCAAGAAAAGCAGGAAGACGACGCCGAGATCGGCCAACGATGCAACATTGGCGGAATCGGCAAGGCTGATGACGGCCAATGCCGGAATAACCTTGACGAGGCGGCCCAAAACATCGGGGCTAAGCAGGATGCCGACGATCAGGAAGGAGAAAATGGCGTTGATGCCGAGGCGCAGGAACAGCGGCACGACCAGCCCCGCCGCGGCGAGCACGATCAGGAATTCCCGGTAATAAGCAAAGTTTTCGGCGGCCATGCGAATCCTGTTTCCCGGTTATCGATGTGTGGCATAGGAAGCGGGCTTGGTGAAGCGGGAGCAGCGAAAATGACGCCGGAGTGGAAAGCGACGCCATCGGGAAAATTGCGCGGGCGCGGGCTTGGCCTGCCGTTTCCGGGGCGGCCGGGGCCTTATAATGCCATCACCGATGTGGCTGGCGTCGAAGTGGGGTCGGTGACGCTGATTACCGGCGAGGGGAAACTTGCGGTGGGCAAGGGGCCGGTGCGCACCGGGGTGACCGCCATTCTGCCGCGCGGCCGGGCCAAGGCGCAGGTGCCGTGTGCCGCCGGTTATCATTCGCTGAACGGCAATGGCGAGATGACCGGCACGGTGTGGATCGAGGAGTCGGGCGAATTGCAGACGCCGATCACCATCACCAACACCCATTCCTGCGGCGTCACCCGCGACGCGACGATAAGGTGGCTCGTCTCGCGCGGCGTGGGCACCGGCCAGGACTGGGGCCTGCCGGTGGCGGCTGAGACCTATGACGGCGCGCTCAACAACATCAACGGCTTTCATGTGACGGCCGAACATGCGATCGCGGCGTTG
>JANMQL010000372.1:0-1719 GCA_031370475.1 Hyphomicrobiales bacterium
ATGCGCTGCGACGTCACCAGCGAGGCCGATTTCCGAGCCCTGGTGGACACCACGAAGCGTGAACTGGGTGGCCTGCACATCATGGTGAACAATGCCGGCGCCGCCCACCGCAACAAGCCCGCGCTGCAGGTGACAGAAGAAGAATTCGACCGGGTCTATCGCGTCAACCTCAAGAGCTTGTTCTGGTCGACGCAAACAGTGATGCCCGGGTTCATCGAACAAGGCGGCGGCTGCTTCGTCAACGTCGCTTCCACCACCGGCGTGCGCCCTGGACCGGGCCTCGTCTGGTATAGCGGTAGCAAGGCCGCGATGATCAACCTCACCAAGGGCCTTGCGCTGGAACATGCGAAGCACGGCGTGCGCGTGAACGCGGTGAACCCCATGATAGGCGAAACCGCCATGCTGGGCGACTTTATGGGCGTGGAGGACACACCAGCGAACCGCGAACGGTTCCTGGCTCGTATCCCGCTGGGGCGATTCACGCTTCCCGCCGACGTTGCTTCCGCGGTGGCCTTCCTGGCTTCTGACGAAGCGAGCTATCTCACCGGAGTGAGCCTGGACGTGGACGGGGGACGCAACATATGAGCCCGACACCTTACCGGGCGCCCCGCCTGCTGATCGACGGCGAGTGGCGCCGCGGCAGGAGCGGCCAGGTGCTCACCGTCGTCAACCCTGCCGATGGCCAGCCGCTCGATACGCTTGGATTGGCCTGCGCCAAAGATCTCGAGGACGTTCTGGCATCAGCCGAGCGCGGCTTCCAGGCGTGGAGGCGGGTGCCGGGGCACGAGCGCTGCGCGCGGCTGGAGCGGGCCGTGGTCCGCATACGCGAACGCACGGAGCACATTGCCACGCTGCTCACGCTCGAGCAAGGCAAGCCGCTCGCCGAAGCACGCATGGAATGCGGCATGGCTGCAGACCTGATCAAGTGGTACGCCGAAGAAGCCCGCCGTACCTACGGACGCATTATTCCCGCGCGGACGCCCGGCAGCCGGATGGACGTGCTCAAGGCACCGGTCGGACCGGTGGCGGCGTTTTCACCTTGGAACTTCCCGCTGGTTCTGTCGGCCCGCAAGCTGGGCGGCGCGTTGGCCGCGGGATGCTCCATCGTGCTGAAGGCCGCCGAGGAAACGCCAGCCAGCGTGGCGGCAATGGTCGAGTGCCTGGCCGAAGAACTGCCCAACGGTGCGCTGCAACTCGTCTACGGCGATCCGGCCGAGGTCTCGCAGGCGCTGATCGCTTCGCCCGTGATCCGCAAGGTCACGTTTACCGGATCGGTGCCGGTGGGGCGCCACTTGGCGCAACTTGCCGGCCAGCACTTGAAGCGGATCACCCTGGAACTGGGAGGGCACGCGCCGGTGATCATCTGCGAAGACGCTGACCTGGCTCGCGTCGTGCCGATGATCGTCGCTCATAAATTTCGCAACGCGGGGCAGGCCTGCCTGGCGCCTACGCGCTTCTTCGTTGCGCGGGCTCGCTACGGCGATTTCACCGATGCGTTTGCGGCAGCGGCGCGTGCGCTCCAATTGGGTGCGGGGCTGGACCCAACGACACATATGGGGCCGGTGGCCAACGCTCGACGCCAAGCCGCCGTGCGTGACCTGATCGACAGGACAGTAGTCCGAGGCGCTCGCCTAATCGCCGGCCCGGCGCCGGAAAACGGATTCTTCGTCGCTCCCACGCTGCTGGCCGACGTGGCCGACACCGCGCCGGCGATGCAGG
>JANMQL010000373.1:0-3926 GCA_031370475.1 Hyphomicrobiales bacterium
GCAAGGTGCGCCTGTCGATGAAGCAGGTCGATCAGGCGACCGGCGAGGACCTGTCGAAGAAGCAGGCGGCGGAGGAGCCGCTGCCGCAGGATGCCGACGCGTAATAATCCGTCGGCTGACGAATTCGGGGCGCGGGAGATATCTCGCGCCCTTTTTGCTTTCAACCGGACGCGCTCGCCCGCATTATTGGCAGATGCGATAATTGTCGCTCTTGCCGTGCAATTCCATGTCGAAATGGAAGTGAGACGCATGTGCGGCGTTGGCACCCGGGCCGAGCACGGTGCTGAAATAGCCGCATGCCGTCATTCGCAAGCCGCGCAGCAGCGTGAAAGCGGGAGAGGTTGTCACCAAGGCATCGGAAACACGGACGATCCGCCCGTCGGCTGTGGTTATCGTGGCGATGTCGACGGCGTTACCGAAGGCATGAGCGCTCAGTTTTGCCGAGCTGTCGCCGTTGCGGCCTCGACAGTCAAATCCCGGTCCGGTGGAAAGCTTGGCGAGACTGCTATTCATCTGCGCGTAAACGACCGGCGCTCCGGCCTCGGACAGCCACAGCGTGAACTGGCGGGCGAAGCGGCAATTGAGGGTCGGATTGTCCGGCAAAACGACGCGCCCGCGCGTTGTCGGCACGGCATGAAGCCGAACCGGCGCGTCGACCAGGCAAAGCCCGGTGCTCACCGGCGTGGCGACGGTCTCAAACTCCACATTGCTCATTCGCAACGCGGCAAAACAGTCCCCGCCTGAAATTGTATTCTCTGGGGCGCTCACTTCCGGCCTCCGGGCTGGCGCGGAAGGGAGCGCAACGGCCGGCACAGGCATCGCGCTTGGCGGCGGCGGTTGCAGCGCGGGTCCCACAATCCGGGTTTGGCCCGCCAATCTTGCAGGTTTCCGCCGCGGGATTGGTATGGCGGATATTGGCTTTGAATCCGACGCCGCGATAGCCTCAATCGGCCTTGGCTTGGCGTTGGGCGAGGGCACGGGGGTTTTCGTTTCGCCGGCGGCGCGGGGCTTCTTGCCGACGGCTGCCTTCGACTTGCTGCATTTCAGATCGAGTGACTTGCAGAGATTTTCGCCAACCTTGTCGAGTTCCCGCGCCAACGGCGACGGCTCGGATGCCATGGCGCCAAGCTCGCCATTCGCCGGCGCGGCCAACAGCATCAACGCCGCCAACAGCGCGTTTACAATCAGCCCTGCATTGCGAACCATCTGGCTTAACGCCTTGGCGTCCTATTGGTTCCGAACCCATCCGCCGCCGGTGGGGCGAAAGACGACTGGCGGAAAGGCCGGTGATTTGACAACCGGGCTATCACAACTACAGTCGCAGGACCATGCACGTTCTCCCGGCGAAAATGAAGGCGGTCGTGACCACCGGCAATGGCGGCTACGACAAGCTTGAATACCGCGCGGTGCCGAAACCAGGGGCCGGCGCCTCGGGCGGCGCCCGGGTCGCGGCCATCGCCGAGGCCCGGCGCCAGTTCCTGGAAAAGAAGCATGCCGGCAATTTCGTGCTGATTCCGCCGCCGCTGGAGGGATGAACAGTCCATGCACAGCCTCGTCATGATTCCGGCATTGGCCTGCGATGCGCGGCTCTACGAAAAAATCGCGGCCGGGCTCGGCGATCTCGTCAGCCTACGGACGATCATGGCGGACAAGGACCGGTTCGCGGCGTGTGCCGAGCAGGTGCTGACGCGGGCGCCGGAGACTTTCATCGTGCTCGGCACGTCCTTCGGCGGGCGGGTGGCGATGGAGACGGCACTCGCCGCACCGGAGCGGGTCAAGGGGCTCGTCGTCATCGGATCGAGTGCGGGCGCCTCGCCCGATAGGGCGGCGGGCCTCAGGCGTTCGCAGCGGCTGCGGGGCGGCGAGTTCGAGACGGCGATCGGCGAGATGGCGGCGATGATCGCGCATCCGGCGGGACCCGATGGGGCGGCAACACGCGATGCCTTCATTGCCATGGCCCACAAGCAGGGGGCGGAAGTCGCGGCGCGGCAGTCCGACGCGCTGGCCTATCGCGACGATCTCACGCCCAGGCTCGGCGAGATTTCATGTCCGGCGCTGATGCTGTGGGGCGCCCAGGATCAATTCGTCGCCGCCAAGGAAGGACTCGGACTGTCGATTGCCGTGGCCCATGGGCGCTATGCCGAAATCCCCGATTGCGGGCATTTCCCATCGCTGGAGGCGGCCGATGAAACCGCCGATACGATCCGCAACTGGCTGGCGGATGTGGGCCTCATTTGAGGCTGGCGAGATATTCGGCGATGGCGGCGATATCGGCCTCGGGCAGCTTCGAGATATTGGTCTGCACGTCACCCATGCCGCTGGCGGAGATCTTCTTGTAGCCGAAGATCTCGCCGAATTGCAGGGCGGTGGCGAGATCCTTCGCATCCTTGTAGCGGCCGCGGCCGATCAAATCGCGCAAGGACGGCACCTTGCCGGAACCGTCGGGATGGGGCCCGCCGGCAAAGGCGCGCGCATTGTCGCGGACCATGAAGAGATTGCGCGGCGTGTGGCATTCGGCGCAATGGCCGGGGCCGTTCACCAGATAGCTGCCCCGGTTCCAGCTTGGGCTTTGCGTGGGGTCGCTCTGCCAAGCGGAAGTATCGAGGCCCACAAGTTTCCACAGGCCGATGCCGCGCCTCAAGATGAAGGCAAGCGGCAAGCCGGGCTGGCGCTTCGGCGAGGTCACCGGCGCCAGCGTTGCCAGATAGGCCTTGATGTCGAGCACGTCCTCGATGCGCATGGCGGCATAGGAGGTATAGGGAAAGGCCGGAATGTAATGACGGCCATCGGGCGAGATGCCGCGCTGCACGGCATTGACGAACTGGATGACGCTCCAGCGGCCGATACCGGTTTCGGGATCGGGCGTCAAATTGGGCGGATAGAGCGTGCCGATCGGCGTCTTGAGAGGAGTGCCGCCGGCGGGCAAGGCGGCGTCCACGTCTTTCAAGCCGGGCCTGGGCTTGTGGCAGGAATGACAGCCGCCGGCGTTGTAGAGGCGCTCACCGTTGGAAATGTCGGCGGTATGTTGCGGCAACACCGAGGCATCAAGCGGGCGCGGCGCGCTGAGGAGCCAAAATACCACCAGTCCCAGCGCCGCGAGCAGCGCCAGGACCGTGAGATTGCGTTTGGAAAGGACGCTCAGCGATTACTGTTCCTTCGGACGACGGAACTTCTCATGGCATCCGCCGCAGGAATTGCCCAGAGCCTTAAAAGCCGCCCTGAAGGAGGCTTCGTCGGTGCTGGCAGCGAGAGCGGCCATGGCCTTGGCATCCGCGTCGCTGGCTGCCTTGAATCCCTCCGGATCGCTCCAGATTTCCGGCTTGGCCCAGGTTTCGACCTTGTCGCCCTTGGCGCTATCGGGGGCGAAGGGATCGGCTTTCTTTGCCACGTCCCAGGCTGCATTGATGGTAACGAGGCTCGCCTTGACGGCGGCGGCATCATAGGGGGCTTCGCCCTTCATGATGGCAACCAGGGGGCCCAGGGCCTTGGCGCGCGTCTTCATGAAGGTCTGCCGGGCCAAAATTGAGTCGTCGGGGCCGGCATGGGCAAGGCTCGTCCCGAGCCCCAGAACCAGTGTTCCCGTAATTACGAATTTGAGCAGTTTTCCGGACGCCATCGATCAACTCCTCCTATCATGCGGCAAAACAACCGGGAGACCCCCCGCACCGATGCTACGCCGGGCCCATGGCATCGCGTCCATCACAATTTTGTGTCGGACGGCCCCGCCGCCGGGGGTGACGGGGCACAGCCGCAATTAACGCTATCCGGAATTTGCGCGATGAACCGGCGATGAACCGGCCGTTTCGTTCCAGTTCACGGCGTCCGGTTTAGAGTTTCCTAAGGCTCGGCGAAATAGCTTCGGGCGGGGCCAAGGAAAACAGGAACAGGGCGGGTGCCATGAGTAACGGTCAAGCTGAACGAGAAAC
>JANMQL010000377.1:0-3635 GCA_031370475.1 Hyphomicrobiales bacterium
CCCGGCGCCGGCGAAGGCGACGACCGCAATGCCATCCGGGCGGCGCTTGGCACGCCCACCCCCGACCGCATTCTCAAGATCGCGCAAGCGTTTCGCCTCGGCGCCAATGTCGAGCAGATTTACCAGTCGTGCAAATACGAGCCCTGGTTCCTGCGCCAGATCGAGGAGCTGGTGCGCGTGGAGGAGACGATCCGCGAGCGCGGCCTGCCGAAGGATGCCGCCAATCTGCGCCGCCTCAAATCCATGGGCTTCTCCGACAAGCGCCTCGCCGAACTGGTGCGCAGCAACGAGGACAGGGTCCGCGCGCACCGCCATAAGCTCGGCGTCCGCCCGGTGTTCAAGCGCATCGACACCTGCGCCGGCGAATTCGCTTCCCCCACCGCCTATATGTATTCGACCTACGAGGAAGGCGACGAGGCCTATCCCTCGGACCGGCAGAAGGTGATCATCCTCGGCGGCGGGCCCAACCGCATCGGCCAGGGTATCGAGTTCGACTATTGCTGCTGCCATGCCTGCTACGCGCTGCATGATGCCGGCTATGAATCGATCATGGTCAACTGCAATCCGGAAACCGTCTCGACCGACTACGACACCTCCGACCGGCTGTATTTCGAGCCGCTGACCGCCGAGGATGTGCTGGAGATCATCCATACCGAGCAGTCGAAGGGCACGTTGAAGGGCGTCATCGTCCAGTTCGGCGGCCAGACGCCGCTCAATCTTGCCGCCGCACTTGAGAAGGCGGGCGTTCCGATCCTCGGCACCACGCCCGAGGCCATCGATCTGGCCGAGGACCGCGACCGCTTCGCCAGGCTGCTGCGCAAACTAAAGCTGCGCCAGCCCGAGAACGGCATCGCCCGCTCCGGCGCCGAGGCCAAGAAGATCGCCAAACGGATCGGCTTCCCCATTGTCATCCGCCCCTCCTATGTGCTGGGCGGCCGGGCCATGGAAATCGTCAAGGACGATGCCCAGCTTGAGCGCTACATCACCGAGGCGGTCGTCGTCTCCGGCGACAGCCCGGTGCTGATCGACAGCTATCTGTCCAACGCCATCGAGGTCGACGTCGACGCGATCTGCGACGGCCGGGACGTCTTCATCGCCGGGGTCATGGAGCATATCGAGGAGGCGGGCATCCATTCCGGCGACTCGGCCTGTTCGCTGCCGCCCTATTCATTGAAACCGGCGATCGTCCATGAGCTCGAACGCCAGACGAAGCAGATGGCGCTCGCCCTCAATGTGGTGGGCCTGATGAACGTCCAGTTCGCCATCAAGGACGATCTCATCTATGTGCTCGAGGTCAATCCGCGCGCCTCGCGCACCGTGCCCTTCGTCGCCAAGGTGGTGGGCATCCCGGTTGCCAAGATCGCCGCAAGGGTGATGGCGGGGGAGACCCTGGCCAGCTTCAAGCTTATCCGTAAGAAACTCTCCCATGTGGCTGTAAAAGAAGCGGTTTTCCCATTCAACCGCTTCCCCGGCGTGGATGTGCTGCTGGGTCCAGAGATGCGCTCGACCGGCGAGGTCATGGGCATCGACGCAACCTACGATATGGCCTTCGCCAAGAGCCAGCTTGGGGCCGGCATGCGCATGCCGATGGCCGGAACCGTGTTCATCTCGGTCAAGGACGCCGACAAGCCGCGCATTCTCGCCGCCATGCGCCAATTGGTCGGTCTCGGCTTCGCCATCGTGGCGACCGGCGGCACCCAGCGCTATTTCGAGGACAAGGGGGTTCCCTCGACCAAGATCAACAAGGTGCTGGAAGGCCGCCCCCATGTGGTCGACGCCCTCAAGAACGGCGAGATTCAGCTCGTCCTCAACACCACCGAGACGCGCGCCTCGCAATCGGATTCGAAGTCGATCCGCCAGACCGCCATGCTCCAGAAAGTGCCCTATTACACCACCCTCCCCGGCATCCTCGCCGTCGCCAAGGCCATCGCCGCCCAGAAGGCCGGCACCATCGAGGTCAAGCCGCTCCAGGACTACCATTAGACGCCGGGCTTGAATTTCGCGCCGTTTTGGGCCATCTTTAATGACTGCCCGGCCTCCAGCGTTAACCCGTAGGCCGGGCCACGTTTTTCCGAAACCGGACAAGCGCGAACGGGCGGCAGAAGATGGCCGCGCGGGCTGCCTTGAACTGACAGAGTCTGGACGATGTTTGACAAAGTGCCGATGACGGCGGACGGCCATGCCGCCATGCTGGAAGAGATCAAGCACCTCAAGACGGTGGAGCGGCCGCGCATCATCCGCCTGATCGAGGAGGCGCGCTCGCACGGCGACCTCTCCGAGAACGCCGAATACCATGCCGCCAAGGAGCAGCAGGGCTGGACCGAGGCGCGCGTCGCCGAGCTCGAGGACAAGATCAGCCGCGCCGAGGTGATCGACATTTCCAAGCTCTCCGGCGAGACCGTGACCTTCGGCGCCAAGGTGACGCTGGTCGACGAGGATTCCGACGAGCAGGCCGCCTACCAGATCGTCGGCGAATTCGAGGCCGACGTGAAGAAGGGCAAGATTTCAGTCTCCTCCCCCATCGCCCGCGCCATCATCGGCAAGAAGAAGGGCGATAGCGTCGAGGTGACGACGCCGGGCGGCGGCAAGAGCTACGAGATCTTGAAGGTAAAGTGGGCGTAAGGGGCGAGTAGCGAACCCCTATTCCAGTGCCCGCTTCACCGCCGCTCCGATCTTCGGTCCCATCGGCTTGGCCCGGGTCGAGAACCAGTCGACGAAGCGTCCGTCGCGGCCGATCAGGTATTTGTGGAAATTCCATTTGGGCCGGCCGAGGAGCCCCGCCTGCTCGCCGGCCCACGTGTAGAACGGATGGGCGCTCCGGCCCTTTACCGCGTATTTTTCGGTGAGCGGAAAGGTGACGCCGTAATTCTTCCGGCAGAAAGCGCCGATCTCGACAGCCGTGCCGGGTTCCTGTCCGCCAAAATCGTTGCACGGAATACCAAGCACCGTGAGACCCCGCGCCCGGTTTTGCTGCCAAAGCTTTTCGAGTTCGTCATATTGCGGCGTGTATCCGCATTCCGACGCCGTGTTGACGATGAGCAGCACGCGGCCCTTGAACCGGTTGAGCGGCAGGGGCAAGCCGTCGATGGCGGTGAATGAAAAATCATGGGCGTTCATTGCCGCGGACTCCCTGTAAAACATGCCGCGCCCCGAACAGCACCAGCCCCGCCACCAATCCCCAGAAGGCCGAGCCGACTCCGGCGAAGGTGACACCCGAGGCCGTCACCAGAAATGTCACCAGCGCCGTTTCGATGTCGCGCGGTTCCTTCATCATGGCACTGGCACTGCCCATCAGCGGTGAAAAGAGAGCAAGCCCGGCGATGACGGTGATCAGCGGATTTGGCAAGCTGCCTAGGATTTCGACGAAGCTGGAGGCCGCGAGGCCGACCAGCATATAAAACACCAGATAGGGCCAGGCCATGAGCCAGCGCTTTTCCGGATCGGCATGGCAATCGGGGCCGGTGACGATCGAGGCGGTGATGGCGGCAAGATTGATCTGGTGGCTGCCGAACGGCGCCAATACCACCGAGCCCAAGCCGGTGACGAACAGGCTCGCCGCCACCGGCGGCTGGTAGCCCGAAGCGCGCAGCACCGCGAAGCCGGGAAGATTCTGCGAGGCCATGGTGACGAGAAAC
>JANMQL010000395.1:0-2221 GCA_031370475.1 Hyphomicrobiales bacterium
CACCCAGTTCAACATGAAATATGTCGAGAAGGCGGGGCTCGTCAAATTCGACTTCCTCGGCCTCAAGACGCTTACCGTGATCGACAAGGCGCAGAAACTTATCCACCTGCGCGAGCCTTCATTCGACATCGAGCGCATCGCCTACGACGACGCCAAGACCTACGAGATGCTGGGCCACGGCGACACGGTGGGCGTGTTCCAATTGGAAAGTTCCGGCATGCGCGACGTGTTGCGCAAGATACGGGCCGATTGCATCGAGGACATCATCGCCATCGTGGCGCTGTACCGGCCCGGCCCCATGGACAATATCCCGCGCTTCATCGCCTGCAAGATCGGCGACGAGCAGCCGGACTATCTGCATCCGCTGATCGAACCGGTGCTGAAGGAAACCTACGGCATCATGGTCTATCAGGAGCAGGTGATGCAGATCGCCCAGCTCCTGTCGGGCTATTCGCTGGGCGAGGCCGACCTTTTGCGCCGCGCCATGGGCAAGAAGATCAAGTCCGAGATGGACGCGCAGAAGGAGCGCTTCGTCAAGGGCGCCATGGCCAAGGGCATCGAGGCGCACCGGGCCGACTACATCTTCGAGCTGGTGGCGAAATTCGCCGGCTACGGCTTCAACAAGTCGCATGCGGCGGCCTACGCGGTGGTCGCCTACCAGACGGCGTTTCTCAAGGCCAATCATCCGGTGGAATTCCTGGCGGCGTCGATGTCGCTCGACATGGGCAATACCGATAAGCTCATGCAGTTCCGCCGCGAGGCACAGAGGCTCGGGGTCAAAATCGTGCCGCCATCGGTCAATAGCAGCGGCAACGATTTTGCGGTGAAGGATGGCGCCGTCGTCTATGCGCTGGCGGCGCTGAAGAATGTGGGGGCCGGCGCCATCGCACTTCTGGTGGCGGCGCGCGAGGCGGACGGGCCTTTCGCATCGCTCGGCGATTTCGCCAGGCGGGTCGATGGCCGCATGGTCAACAAGCGGGCGCTGGAGAGCATGGTCAAGGCGGGAGCTTTCGATTGCCTCAATGCCAACCGGGCCCAGGTGCTGGGCGGGGTTGAATCGATTCTTGCCATGGCGAGCCGCACCAGTTCGGAGGCCGAGGCCGGTCAGGAAGATCTGTTCGGCGCGGGGGCGGGAGGCGGCAACGATCTGGTGCTGCCGGCGCGCGAGGCGTGGCTGCCGATGGAGCGGCTGTCGCAGGAATTCGAGGCGGTGGGATTCTACCTCTCCGGCCATCCGCTCGACGATTATGTGAAACCGCTGGCGAAGCTGGGCGTCGAGAGCTGGGCGTCGTTCCACGAGAAGGCGCTGACCAAGGGAGCGACGGCGGCGAAGCTCGCCGGCACCGTCACCCACCGGCAGGAACGGCGCTCCAAGTCCGGCAACAAATTTGCCTTCGTCGGCTTCTCCGATCCCAGCGGTCAGTTCGAGGCCATTTGCTTTTCCGATACGCTGGCGGCCGCGCGCGATCTGCTCGAGCCCGGAAGCGCGGTGATCGCGCGGGTCGAGGCCGATGTCGAAGGCGAGGAGGTGAAGCTCCGGCTGCAATCGGTCGAGGTGCTGGACAAGGCGGCGGCCACGGCGATTTCCGGCCTCACGATTTTCGTGCGCGATGCCAAGCCCATCGATTCAATCGCTCAACGTCTCGCCAATGGCGGCCGCGCGCCCGTCCGCCTGGTGCTGATATTGGACAAGGGCCGGGAAGTTGAACTGGCGCTCGGCACTAAATTCACGGTCACGCCGCAGATCAAGGGCGCCATCAAGGCCATTCCCGGCGTGGTGGATGTGCAGGATTTCTGAGGCAGTAACCGCTTATTTGCCTTGTTACCGCCGCACGGGGTACATATGTCCGATTCTTCGCTAGATTGATCTGACCTTACAGGAAGTTCATTCATCATGATTCCATTCGCGATTGCCGGCATCCAGATGCAGCTCGGCCATGGCTCGAACATCGAGGCCATGCGGCACCGGCTCGATCTCACCATGCATCTTTATCCGTGGGTGCAGATGGCGATGTTCTCGGAGCTCGCGGTCCACGGACCGATGCTGCAATACGCCCAGCCGCTGCCGGGGGCGGCGGAAGAGGCGTTCCAGGAAATGGCGCGCCGCCACAGGATATGGCTGATCGACGGCTCGATGTATGAGCGGCGCGACGGTGGCATCTATAACACGACGTCCATCGTCAATCCCGAAGGCGAGATCGCCGGCCGTTATCGCAAGATG
>JANMQL010000402.1:0-9412 GCA_031370475.1 Hyphomicrobiales bacterium
GTTCTCTTGTGGATCGACGAACGCCAGGGGCGGGTGGGCGATTCGGAGGTGGTTTCCGGAGAGTTTCAAGCTCCGCCCACCGAACTCATCACGGATTTCGCCAGGCTGCCCAAGCCGCTCTATGAACTGCTCAAGCTGACGACGGACTGTTCGCCGGAAGATAACGATTACATGCTGAATACCGGCATATCGCGCGACTGGCTGGAGGGCGGGGCGGAGCTCTATTCGGTTCCCTGCTGGACTGCCGCCTACAACACCATCGAGCGTTACTTCACGGTTTCGGGGGATGCAGTGACACCGCTGCTGTTCGCCGATTACAGCGACACCTCCGGCTGGACGGGGACGGCGGAAATGATCAATAGCGGATACGATCCGGCGCGGCGCGAACTCTCGTCCCTTGCCAAGGGACGCGGCCTCGGCGATTGCGGCAGCAGCGGGCTTTGGCGCCGGCAGGACGGCATGTTCCGCATGATCGAATACCGCTATCAGCCGGAATGCGGCGGCGCGGCGACCTCGGATCCCGAGGCCTGGCCGCTGGTCTACGAGGCAAAGCAAGGAGACTGACATGGCCGATCTTCTGGTGTTGAAGACCACGGGCAAGGGAGCGCCCAAGCCGGAAGCGGGCGCGCCCGAGGCGAGCAAGCTCCTCAAGGGCAAATACAAGACCAGGACCTGGAATCATTTCGCCGGCGAGAACGGCAGGCTCTATTGCGGCATCTGGGAATCGAGCCCGGGCAAGGTGGCGGTGGAATATACCGAATGGGAATTCTGCCACCTGATCGCCGGCCAGGCGGTGCTGACCAACGATGCCGGCAAGAAATGGACGTTCAAGAAGGGCGATGCCTTCATCATTCCGGCAGGCTTCAAGGGCAGCTGGGAGACGGTGAGAACGGTGCGCAAGCATTATGTGATCCTGCTGCCGAAGGGGTGATTCACATGCCGCCTCGCCGCCACTTCCGGACCATCCCCTTCTCCCTGCCGCGTGCGGCGGGGAGAAGGTGGCGCAACGCGCCGGTTGAGGGGTGGTCCATCCGTGAGTCGAAATGTTCGTCAGTGGAAGCGGCGCCACACCCCTCATCCGGCCGTTGGCCACCTTCTCCCCGCACTGCGTGCAGGGAGAAGGGGAATGAGAGGAGCCGATGAACACCCGGTCGGTTCTCGTCACCGGCGCGGCGCGGCGCATCGGGCGGCAATTGGCGCTCGACCTGGCAAGCGACGGCTGGGACGTAGCGGTGCATTGCAATGCCTCGCGCCGTGACGCGGAAGAGGTGGCGCGGCTCATCGCAAGAATGGGCCGCAAAGCGGTCGTGGTGCAGGGCGATCTGGCGCTGCCCGAAGTTCCCGAGCGGCTCATCGCCGAAGCCGCGCAAGCGCTGGGCGGGCTCACCTGCCTGATCAACAACGCCTCGGTGTTCGAGCCCGACGTGGTGGGCTCGATAACGGCGGCGAGCTGGGCGAGGCATCTCGACATCAATCTGCGGGCTCCCGTGTTCCTGTCGCAGGCCTTCGCCCGGCAATTGCCGAAGCGGGCTTCCGGCAACATCGTCAACATCATCGACCAGCGGGTGTGGAAGCTCAATCCGAAGTTCTTCTCCTATACGGCGTCGAAATCGGCCCTGTGGACGGCGACCCGCACGCTGGCCCAGGCGCTGGCGCCCCGCATCCGCGTCAACGCCATAGGCCCCGGACCGGCGCTGCCCAATATCCGCATGGACGAGGAGGACTTCGCCAAGCAGTCGCGGCTGACGCTTCTGGGCCGCGGCACGTCGCCCGCGGAAATCTCGGCGGCGGCAAAATTCATATTGTCGCAACCGGCGCTGACCGGGCAGATGATCGTGCTCGACGGCGGCCAGCACCTGGTCTGGCAGACGCCGGACGTGGTCGAGGTCAATGAATGAGCAAGAAGCCGATGATCAGCCATCACGTGGCGAGCGGCAAGGCGCGGCTCCGGCATGTGTTCGTGCGCGATCTCGAAGTCATGGCGATCCTCGGCATCCATGAGCACGAGAAGCTCACGCCGCAACGGATCATCGTCAACATCGACCTGTCGGTGAAGGAGGGCGACCGGTTCGACGATATCGCCAGCGTGGTGAGCTATGAGATCGTGGTGAAAAAAGTCGAGGCGATCGTCGCCCAGGGCCATGTCAATCTGGTCGAAACCCTGTGTGAGTTGATCGCCACGGCCTGTCTGAAGGACCAGCGGGTGATGGCGGCCAGGGTCCGGATCGAGAAGCCCGACATCATCAAGAACGCGAGAAGCGTCGGCGTCGAGATCGAACGGCTGCGGCGATGAAAGATGCGCCATGGGCCAGCTGATCGACGGCGTCTGGCACGACCAGTGGTACGATACGCGGCGCACCGGCGGCAGTTTCGTGCGCGCCGATGCGAAGTTCCGCAACTGGGTGACCGCCGACGGCTCCGCCGGGCCGACCGGGGCCGCCGGATTCAAGGCGGAGGCCGGGCGCTATCATCTCTATGTCTCGCTGGCCTGCCCATGGGCGTGCCGCACCCTGATCTACCGGGCCCTCAAGGGTCTCGAGCCGACGATTTCCGTCTCGGTGACCAATTGGCTGATGGGGACGAAGGGCTGGGACTTCACGCCCGGCGAAGGCGTCATCCCCGACAGCGTCAATGGAAAGTTCCATCTGAGCGACATCTACATCCTGGCCGAGCCCACCTATAGCGGGCGGGTCACCGTGCCGGTGCTGTGGGACAGGGAGCGCCGCAGCATCGTCAACAACGAGTCGAGCGAAATCATCCGCATGCTGAACAGCGCCTTCGACGGCATCGGCGCGCTTCCGGGCGACTATTATCCCGCAGCGCTGCGCGCCGAGATCGACGGGCTCAACCGGCGCATCTACGACACGGTGAACAACGGCGTCTACAAGGCGGGCTTCGCCACCACCCAAGAGGCCTATGAGAGTGCCGTCACGGCGGTGTTTGAAACATTGGATTGGCTGGAAGAACGCCTGGCGCACCGCCGCTTCCTGCTGGGTGCGGCGCCGACGGAAGCCGACTGGCGGCTGTTCACCACGCTGGTCCGCTTCGATCCGGTCTATGTCGGGCATTTCAAGTGCAATCTGCGCCGGCTCACGGACTATCCGAACCTGTGGGGCTATACGCGCGATCTCTACCAATGGCCGAAAGTGCGCCAGACCGTCGATTTCGGCCACATCAAGCGGCACTATTACATGAGCCACGGACCGATCAACCCGAGCCGCATCGTGCCATTGGGTCCGATCGTCGACTTCGATGCCCCGCACGGCCGCGAGGGGATGATGTGAATGGCGGCCATCGAACTGCTATATTCGGAGCCATGAGCAGCGGCCCCGAAATCATCCGCGATCTGGTCAAGCGGCTGCCGGGCAAGCCCGGCGTCTATCGCATGGTGGATGCGAAGGGCGATGTCATCTATGTCGGCAAGGCCCGCAACCTGAAGAACCGGGTGGCCAATTACACCCGCATCGGCGGCCATACCAACCGCATCGCGGCGATGATCGCGCTCACCGCGACGATGGAATTCGTCACCACCGCCACGGAAGCCGAAGCCCTGCTGCTCGAAGCCAATCTGATCAAGAAGCTCAAGCCCCGCTACAATGTCACGCTGCGCGACGACAAGTCCTTTCCCTATATCCTGATCGCCAAGGACCACCGCATTCCGCAACTCGCCAAGCACCGGGGCGCGCGCTCGCGCAAGGGCAGCTATTACGGCCCCTTCGCCTCGGCTGGGGCGGTCAACCGGGCGATCAACACGCTGCAGAAGGCGTTTCTCATCAGGTCCTGCAACGACAGCGTCTTCGAGAACCGCACCCGGCCCTGTCTGCTGTATCAGATCAAGCGCTGCTCGGCCCCTTGCGTGGGTTATGTGACGCCCGAGGCCCATGACGCGCTGGTGGCCGAGGCCGAATTGTTTCTTTCCGGCAAGTCGCAGGATGTGAAGGCGGAACTCGCCCGGCAGATGGAGGAGGCTTCGGCGCGGCTCGAATTCGAAACCGCGGCACGCACCCGCGACCGCATCCAGGCGATGAGCTTCGTGACGCAAAGCCAGGGCATCAATCCGCAAACGGTGGACGAGGCCGACGTCTTCGCGCTCGCCCAGGAGGGCGGCCAGACCTGCATTCAGGTGTTCTTCTTCCGCTCCGGCCAGAACTGGGGCAACCGGGCCTATTTTCCGCGCGCCGACAAATCGCTGGAGGCGGGCGAAAACCTCGGCTCATTCCTCGCCCAGTTCTACGACGACAAGCCGGTGCCGGGGCTCATCCTGCTGTCGCACGAGATCGGCGAGCGCGAGCTGATGGAGGAGGCGTTCGCCACCCACGCCGGGCACCGGGTCGAGATCGCCTGCCCGCGGCGCGGCGAGAAGAAGATGCTGGTCGAGCACGCGACGACCAATGCGCGGGAAGCCATGGGAAGAAAGATGGCCGAGAGCGCCTCGCAGGCCAAGCTGCTCGAAGGCGTGGCGCGAGTTTTCAATCTGCCGGAACCGCCGAAACGCATCGAAGTTTACGACAATTCGCACATTCAGGGCGCTAACCCTGTCGGCGCAATGATCGTGGCGGGGCCGGAAGGACTGATAAAGTCGCAATACCGCAAGTTCAATATCAGGGCCGAGGACATCACTTCGGATGATTTCGCCATGATGCGTGAGGTACTGACCAGGCGTTTCTCCCGGCTGCTCAAAGAGCAGGGGGAGCGCAACGGCGGCGAGTGGCCGGATTTCGTGCTGATCGACGGCGGCCAGGGTCAGCTTTCGGCGGCGCGCGGCGTGCTGGCCGATCTCGGCCTCTCCGATATGGCCGTTGCGGGCGTCGCCAAGGGGCCGGACCGCGACGCGGGGCGGGAACATTTCTATATGGCGGGGAAACCCTCCTTCATGCTCGAAGCGCGCGATCCGGTGCTCTACTACATTCAACGGCTGCGCGACGAGGCGCATCGCTTCGCCATCGACTCGCACCGGGCGAGAAGGGCCAAGGCGATGGGGGCCAATCCGCTCGACGAAATCGCCGGCATAGGACCCTTGCGCAAGAAAGCCTTGCTCCGGGCCTTCGGATCGGCGAAAGCGGTAGCGCGGGCCAGCGCCGCCGGCCTGGCCGCTGTCGAAGGCGTCAGCAGCGCCCTGGCGCAAGCGATTTACGATCATTTTCACGAGGGTGCGGGATGAGCGACTCCATGAGCCAGACCGGATTGGACAAGCCGCCCGTTTCCAAGGTGTGGAACCTGCCCAACATCCTCACCTATGGCCGGATCGCGGCGGTGCCGGCGGTGGCGGGGCTGCTCATGTTGGGCGGCAACAATGCCCGCTGGGCGGCGCTCGCCATCTATATCGCCGCCGCCGTCACCGATTTCTTCGACGGCTATCTGGCGCGCAAGTGGCAGCAGCAATCTTCCCTCGGGAAAATGCTGGATCCGATCGCCGACAAGGTGCTGGTGGCGGTGGTGCTGCTCGTCCTGTCGGCCGACGGCATTTTGTTCGGCGGCCATATCTGGGCGGCGATCATCATCCTGTCGCGCGAGGTGCTGGTCTCGGGGCTTCGCGAATATCTCGGCGAATTGCAGGTTTCGGTGCCGGTCACCCGGATCGCCAAGTGGAAAACCACGGTGCAGCTTCTCGCCGTCGGCTTCCTCATCGCTGGGCCGGCCGGCGATACGATCATCCCGCATGTGACGACCTCCGGCATCGGCCTGTTGTGGGTCGCCGCGGCGCTCACCCTCTATACGGGCTACGATTATTTCCGCGCCGGCATCCGGCACGTGGTGGATTGAGCATGAAGATTCTCTATTTCGCGCGCCTGCGGCAGATTGCCGGGCGCGGCGAGGAGCAGGTCGAGGTGCCGGGCGCCGTCAAAACCGTCAGTGAACTGATCGATTTCCTGAAAGCCCGCGATGCGGGCGCCGCCGCCGCCTTCGCCGATTTGCGCACCATCCGCGCCGCCGTCGACAAAGCCCACGCGCCGCTCGACGCCTCGATCGCCGGGGCGCGGGAAGTGGCTTTCTTTCCGCCGGTGACGGGGGGATGAGGGCGGCCCCGGTTCAGGCTCGTTTCTGGCGGGATTCGTGCCGGTCCGTGTTTGCCGCCCGCCGGAGAACTTCCTCCGCCCACTGGTTGAGACTCATGCCCAGGATTTCCGCCGCCAGCGCGGCGCGCGCGTGAGTCTCGGGCGCGATGCGGAACATGACCTTGCCGGAGAAAGGTTTTTCCGGCGGCTTTCCGGACTTCCGGCAAGTTTCCAAGTAATCGTCGACGGCTTCGCGGAAGGCCGCCTTGATCTCCTTCACCGCCGTTCCGTGAAATCCGACGATATCGTTGATGCCGGCAATATGACCCACGAAGCACTCGTCCTCGGGATCGAATTCGATCCTTGCCTTGAATCCCTTGTATTCGAGCACATTCATCATGGCCTTACTCCGAGCTTGATGAGGAAGTCGCGGGCATCGCGCACCTGATAGCGTTTTGCCTCCTTGGCCGGATGCGGCCTGTGGAAAGTCGCGACAACCCCTTTGTTTTCGAAACGGACACGCGAGCCCGCACCCTCGATCAACCGGCAACCCGCCGAGGTCAGCAAGGACTCGATATCGGTCCATGCCAGGTTCGCCCTCACCGGCTCGGCGAAGACCGCCTCCAATGTCCGGCGTTGCCTCGCATTCATGGAGCGAAACGATAGCGCAGACGCAGAATAAATGCAAGCATTTTTTGCTAGCTATACGGGCGATGCGACACGATCTCCGCCGCCTTCTCGGCCGCCATCATCACGGCACAGTTGATGTTGACGGTGATCATCGACGGGAAGATCGAGGCATCGGCGACGAAAAGGTTTCCGATGCCGCGCACCTTGAGGTCGGGGCCGACCACCTTGCCGATCGCGGCGGTGCCGCAAGGGTGATAGACGGTTTCGCAAACGTCCCCGATATAGGCGATCCACTCGTCATCGGATTGGACATCGGGACCGGGGCGCACTTCACGCTTGCAGATCGCCTGGAAGGATTTCGTCTCCATGAGCCGCCGGGTGAAGCGCATGGCTTGCAACAGAATGCGCATGTCGTAGGGGTCGGAGAAATAATTGAGATCGATGACGGGCGCATCGCGCATGGCGGGGCCGGCGAGCCTGACGCTGCCTTCGCTGCGGCCGCGCGTCACATTGGGCGAGGCCTTCACCGCCGGGCCGCCGAAGGCCAAGCGCGGTTGCTCGCCGTATTTCTCGCGCACCCGGAGGCCGAAGTGCCAGAGCGTGTCGGGGGCCGGGGCGTCCTTGTCAAAGCGCATCAGCATGGTCGCCTCGAAGGGACAAATCTCCCAGGGTGCGACGGGCTCGCGGGCCTCCCAGACGATGGGTGCGGAGACGTGGTCGCGCAGATGGCGGCCGACATGGGCCAGATCGGCGATGACTTCTATTCCGTGCTCACGCAGATGGGCGGCCGGGCCCAACCCCGAGACCATCAGGAGCTGTGGCGTCTGGATGGCGCCGCAGGTGAGGATCACGGCACGGCTGGCGTGGACGGGCCCACGCGAGGTTTCGGCGCCGATTGCCTTGCCGTCGCGGACGATGAGCCGCGTGGCGAGGGTTTTTGTCCAGACTTCGAGATGCCTGGGCAGGCTTGCCAGCGGATGCAGATAGGCGATTGAAGAGGATTGCCGCAGCCGGCCCCTGGCATTGAGCGGGAACCAGCCCACGCCCTGGCGGATGCCGTGCCGGAAATCCACCTCTTCAAGGCCCAGTTGGCGGGCCGCGTCGACAAAAGCGCGGCTCACGGCATGCTGCGGCGACGGCTCGACGGTAATCGTCCGCATGACGCGATCGTAATAGGGCGCCATGGCGGCGGCGTTCCAGCCGGTGGCGCCGAGCCTTTCCCACTCGTCGAAGTCGCTTTCCGGCGGGCGCAAGAAGGCGCAGTCGTTGTGATTGGCGCAGCCGCCGAGAATGCGGGCGCGGCTGTAGTTCAGTTCGGGCAGCGTGCCGGCAATGGTCGAGGCCTTGAAACCCCAGTCGTAATTGGAGGTCTGCTCGTCGAGACGGAAAAGATCGTTGGCGGCCGGATCGTTCTCATCGGATTTTCCGGCTTCGAGCAGGACGATGCGCCCGTCGCTGCGCTCGGCCAGGCGCTTGGCCACGATGCAGCCGGCCGAGCCGCCGCCGATCACCAGATAGTCGCAGCTCTCGCTCACAGGGCTTCGAGATAGCGCGCCCGCTCGGCGGCGCTGACGGCGCGGCGCAACACCGCATCCTCGTGCTTGCGGGTCATCACGAAGTGGTCGACGAAGGGGCCACCGAAAAGTTCCTTGGCCACGGCCGAGGCCTCAAGCCGTTCGGCGGCTTCCAGCAAAGTGCGGGGCAGGGCGCGCAGGCCCTTGGGCACGAAGGCGCGGACATCGCCGGTGGCGCGTTCGGGCAGGGCGATCTTGTTCTCGATACCCCACAGGCCGGCGCCAAGGGCGAGCGCCAATGCCAGATGCGGATTGGTATCGGCGGCGGGCACGCGGAATTCGATGCGCGCGGTTTCGGGCGTGGCGATGACGACGCGCACTGCCACGCCGTAATTGTTGAAATCCCAGCTCGGCGTGCGCGGCGCCCAGTTGCCCGGCACCATGCGGCGCCAAGCATTGACCGTGTGGGTGCAGAGTGCGGCGCATTCCGGCAGGAGCGTGAGCAGCCCGCCGATGAAATGTCCGAGCGTTTTGCTTATGCCCGACGGATCGTGAAACAGGGGCCGGCCGGACTTGTCCCAAAGCGACAGATGCAGATGGCCGGAAAGTCCCTGGAAGCCCTGGCCCAGTTGCGCCAGGAACGAGGCGGTGAGGCCCTTGCGGCGGCAGTAGGTTCTGGTGAAATTGCGGAACAGGCCGAAATCGTCGGCGGCCTTGAGCGGATCGGTGGCGGCGAGCGTCGCTTCGAGGCAGCCAGGGCCGAGTTCGGTGCCGAG
Organism: Hyphomicrobiales bacterium; assembly: GCA_031370475.1. Lineage (GTDB taxonomy): Bacteria > Pseudomonadota > Alphaproteobacteria > Rhizobiales > Aestuariivirgaceae > Aestuariivirga. The sequence continues at coordinate 8,917 of JANMQL010000402.1, forward strand.
ACCGTAGAGCGGCACACCGAGAGTTTTCATCACCTCTTCGAGGCCGGTGACGAAATCGGCATAGATTCCGGCCGAATCCGCCGACCAGCAGCGATTGTCCTGGGCCCAGGCGACGGGGCGCTCATAATTCTTGGCGCGCAGGGACTCGGCCGTCTCGTTCAACACGGTGAATTCGCATTCGAAGGCGGCCTTGGCCGCGAAGCCCAGGCTATCGGCGCGGGCGATCTGGCGTTTCAGCACCTGGCGCGGCGAGAGTTCCTGCGAGGCGCCGGTGAAATCGGCGATGTAAAGTGCCGCATTGGGCTCGAAGGGATAGTCGCGGCGCGTCGAGGCCTCGATGGCGCAGGCTTCGTCGCCGAACCATCCGGTGAAATCATAGACGCTCTCGCCGGTGTCCCAGCGATAGAGCACATTGGGAAAGGAATAGCCGCCCTTGAGCGCGGCTTCACCCTGCCTGGCGGGAAGCCTCCGGGCGCGCAGCGTTGCGTCGTAATCG
>JANMQL010000403.1:0-7975 GCA_031370475.1 Hyphomicrobiales bacterium
GGCGCCAATCCGATCATCAGATTTTTGCCGTCATAGCCGATCACCCGCTCCCACCACTGCCCATTGCGTTTTTCCAGTTTGCGGATGGGCAGCGCATCGAAGAACTCATTGGCCACCAGCACCATCGGCCCAGGTATAAGCGTCGCCAGGCCGTCGTGCCACTGCGCCGCATCCCCCAGTTTCCGCCGCTGGGCGGCGCGCAGCACCGGACTCGTTTCAACGAGATGTACCCGTGCCGCTTCGCCAAACCCCGCCATGACGCGGCCGGCCTTGAGAATATCGCCCATCAGCGTGCCGCGTCCCGGACCCAGCTCGACGAGATTGAATGGCACCGGCGCGCCCAGCATTTGCCAGGCGGTGGCGCACCAAACACCCACCAGCTCGCCGAACACTTGCGAGATTTCCGGCGCCGTCACGAAATCGCCACCCGCGCCGAAGGGATCGCGCGTCATATAATAGCCGTGCCGCGGATGGCCGAGGCAGAGCGCCATGTAGCGGTCGAGGCGCATTGGTCCATCCGCGGCGATCGTCTCGCGGATCAGTTTCTCCAGAGCGGTCACCGCCGCGATCGTGCGATGAGCCAGATGCCGACCGCCACCAGCGGCAGCGACAGGATCATGCCCATAGTGACGAAGCCCATGAAATATCCAATATGGGCATCGGGCTGGCGGGCGAATTCAACCGCAATGCGCGACAGGCCATAGCCGAGTGCGAAAATGCCGGAAGCCCGCCCCGCATGGGCCAGCGCGCCAAAGCGATGGGTGGCGATGCGCACCGCGATGAACAGCACGAGTCCCTCCAGCGCCGCCTCATAGAGCTGGCTCGGATGGCGCGGCAGGCCCGAGGGATCGCTTGGAAATATGAAGGCCCAGGGCACATCGGTTGCCCGCCCATAGAGTTCGGCATTGATGAAATTGGCAAGCCTTCCGAGCCCCAGCCCCACCGGCACCGAGGCCGCCCCCAGATCGAGCATGCGGTCGAGGCCGGCGCCGATCCTGCGTCCGTAGGCGTAAGCCGCGGCCACCACGCCGAGAAAGCCGCCATGGAACGACATGCCGCCATCCCACATCCGCAAAATGTCGAGCGGATGGCTGAAATAGAAGGCCGGATTGTAGAACAGCACATAGCCGAGCCGGCCGCCCAGCACCACCGCCAGCACCGTCCACATGAAGAAGTCGTCGATCTCCTGGGCCGTGGCGGTGGGCTTCGCTCCGCCCCACAGCACGGCATTGGCCACCAGCCGCTTCATGTACCAGGCGGCGAAGAGGAGCCCGGCGATATAAGCCAGCCCATACCAGCGCACCGCCAGGGGGCCGAGCGAGATGACGACCGGATCGATGTTGGGAAAAGTCAGGACGGCGAAATTCGGCATGGCGGCGGACACTGTCCCTTGCGTCTCGCTCCGTCAAGGCATCGGCGCCGCGGCCACGCCGCACTTGAACAATTGCCGCCGCCGCCATAGCTAGGGTGCGCAAAGGAACCCATGCCATGACCACCACGTCTTCGCGGTTTTTCGACGATCTCGCCAAAATGATGACCGGCGCGGCCGGTGCCGCCCAGGGCCTGCGCCGCGAATTCGACACCCTGGTGCAAAACCAGATTGAACGGGTGCTCAACAATCTCGAAATCGTCAAGCGCGAGGATTTCGAGGCGGTGCGCGCCATGGCTCGGAAGGCCCGCGAGGAGAACGACCGCCTCGCCCAGCGAATCGCCGAGCTCGAAGCGCGCCTCGGAATTCCAAAATCCGAATCGGCCGCCGGCCCCGGCTAAATTTGCATGTGGAGGAATCGCCATCTGCCGCTTGCGGCGACTCATGCGCTTGGGCACGGTTCCGGCGCGGCCGGCGGTTGATTCGTCAGCCGTCGGAGGAACTGGATGGCGGCCCTGCAGCACGTAATGCACGAAACCCCGAACCCGCTCGACCGGGTGGAGAAAATCGCCGCGTCCCGCGCCTGGGCCCTCGACCGCACCGGCGACGATGAAGCGGTGATGCTGGTGGCGGGGGCCGGAAGCGATCTGCAAGTCTCCCTCGAGTGGCGCGAGGAGCTCGAAACCCTGCACCTCGCCTGCCGTTTCGATGCCAAGGTGCCAGGTCCTCGCCGCGACGAGATGATGCGGCTTCTGGCCCGCATCAACGAACAGCTGCTGCACGGCCATTTCGACCTGTGGCGCCAGGACGGCAGCCTGATGTTCCGCAATTCGCTGGTCCTGGCGGGCGGTGCCGAGGCCAATGACGCCCAGTGCGAGGCCCTGATCGGCCTCGCGGTCGAAACCTGCCAGCGCTATTATCCCGCCGTGCAGTTCGTCGCCTGGGCCGGCCTCGAGGCCGGCGCGGCGCTGGACAGCAGCCTGTTCGAAACCGTGGGCGAAGCATGAGCATCGAACTGACCGGCACGCTGGTGCTGGTGGGCGCCGGCAAGATGGGCGGCGCCATGCTGGAAGGCTGGCTCAAGTCCGGCGCCGATGCCAGGCGCATCGTGGCCCTCGATCCCGCCCCGCCGCCGGAAGTGAGGGCCCTGCTCGAGCGCCATGCCATCCGCCTGAACCCGCCGGTTGCGGCCATCGCCGATGCCGCCGTTGTGGTGATCGCGGTGAAGCCGCAGCTTATGGAGGACGTGCTGCCGGGCATCGTTTCGCTCGGCCGCTCGAAGCCCCTGATACTGTCGATCGCCGCGGGCAAGACCATCGCCTCCTTCGCCCGCCATTTCGGAGCCGCCGCCGCCATCATCCGCACTATTCCCAATACCCCCGCCGCCATCGGCCGCGGCATCACCGCCATGGTTGCCAACCGCCACGTCTCTCCGGCGCAATTGCAACTCGCTCGCGCCCTGCTCTCGGCCGTGGGCGAAGTCGTCACCGTCGAGGACGAGGCCCTGATCGACGCCGTCACCGCGGTTTCCGGATCGGGTCCGGCCTATGTCTTCTATCTCACCGAGGTTCTGGCGGCGGCCGGCGAGAAGGTGGGACTGGCCCCCGATCTCGCCATGCAGCTTGCCCGCGCCACGGTTTCAGGCGCTGGCGAATTGATGCGGCTGTCCGGCCAGCCCGCCGCGATGCTCCGCCAGAACGTCACGTCGCCCAAGGGCACGACCTACGCGGCCTTGCAAGTGCTGATGGCCGGGGATGGCATGCAGCCGCTCTTCGACAAGGCGATCGCCGCCGCGACGAAACGCTCGCGCGAACTGGCGAGCTGAGCGATGCCGATAGGTTTCGACGATTTTCTGAAAGTCGATATCCGCATCGGCACCATCGTCGAGGTCCAGCCTTTCCCGGAGGCGCGCAAGCCCGCCTTCAAGCTCCGGATCGATTTCGGCCCGGAGATCGGCGTGAAAAAGTCTTCGGCCCAGATCACCAAATACTACACGGCCGGGACATTGTTGGGCCGCCAGGTGGCGGCGGTGGTGAATTTTCCGCCGCGCCAGATCGGCCCCTTCATGTCGGAAGTGCTCACCCTCGGCTTCCCCGATCCCGATGGCGAAGTCGTCCTCGCCGCCGTCGAGCGCCCCGTGGCCAACGGTGGCCGGCTGTTCTAGAACTCGCTTGCATGATATGGAGTCGTTTCGGGCGCATGCTGCCGCCCGGACGATGGGAGGTTTTCATGATCCTCCGTTTCTTTCGCGCCATCATTCATGAAGGCAAGCAGGCGGAATTCCAGAAATTCTTCCTCGCTACAGCCTTGCCGTTCGTCCGCTCGCACGCTGGCCTTGTTGCCGTTTCTGTTGGCTTGCCGCGTCCGGAATCGCCAACCGAGTTCTGCATGTCGATGGTGTGGCGGGATACCGATGCGCTGAAGGGATTCGCCGGCGAGAATTGGCGGAACGCGGTGATTCACCCGGACGAACGCCATTTGCTGAAAGAAACCCACGTCCATCATTACAATCTCGCGGAAATCTGAACTGGCGGCACCAGGCGATCTAAACCGGTATCTGCACCGCCGCCCTGAGGCCGCCCATCGGGCTTGCCTCGAGGCGGATGTCGCCGCCATGGGCGCGGGCGATGTCAAGCGCGATGGCGAGACCGAGCCCGGTGCCGGGTTCGTCGAGATTGCGCGCATGGTCGAGGCGCACGAAGGGCCGGAAGGCATCGGCCCGTTGGGCCGCCGGAATGCCCGGTCCGTCGTCGTCGACGGTGAGGTTCAGCATGCCGCCGGTCACCACCGCCGCCACCGACACATGCGCCGCATAGCGCACCGCATTGCCGATCAGATTGTCGAGCAGCCTCCGGAAGGCATTGGGCTTGACCTTGACCGAGAGTGCTTCCGGCACCGACACGGCGACGCGGCCGGTCTCGCGATCGGCGGCGGCCGCCGCCAAACGGATCAGCGCCGCCAGTTCGACATCTTCGGCGGATTCGCCGCCGTCGCCGCGCACGAAGGCCATATAGGCCTCGAGCATACGCTGCATTTCCGCCACATCCTCCTTGAGCGGCTTCACCTTCGGCCCGTCGCCGAGAAATTCAAGTTCAAGCCGGAAGCGCGTGAGAATGGTGCGCAGGTCGTGGGAAACGCCGGCCAGCATGGCGGTGCGCTGCTCGACGTGCCGCTCGATCCTGTCCTTCATGTCGAGAAAGGCCTCGCCCGCCAGGCGCACCTCGGCCGCCCCGCGCGGCTGAAAATCGCCCGTGTCGCGCCCCATGCCGAAACGCTGCGCCGCCTCCGCCAGATCGAGAATCGGCGTGATCTGCTTGCGCAGGAACACAACCGCTATCGCCAGCAGCACCAGCGACGACACCAGCATCCACATGAGCAACACTTTGGTGCTCGCCGCATAGGCGCGCTCCTCGTCGATCAGGATGCGGAACACCAGGCCCTTCTCGACTTCGACGCGGATATCGACCTGGCCGTCCTGACCGCTCGAGTCGATCCAGAACGGACGCCCGGTTTCGCGCTCGAGATATTTCGCCAATTTGGCATCGACCAGCGAAAACAGCGGCGCCGGCAAGGGCGCCGGCAGCGCGGCGCCGCGGCCGATTTCCAGGCCGAGTTGCAATCGCTTGTTGGCGATCGCTTCGATTTCGGCGAGCGCCGCCTCGGTCTTGGCCGAGCGGTCGTAGAGATCGGTGACCAGGCCGATCTCGCGGGCCAGCGAACGGGCCAGCACCTTGGTGACATTGTCCCAGTGCCGGTCGAGCACGATGCCGGCCATGATGGTCTGCAGCAGCACGATGGGAGCGATGACGATGATCAGCGAACGCCGGTACAGCCCGGCCGGCAGATGCCGCTCGAGAAAACGATTGAACCGGTAATAAGAACCGGGCCGTTCCGGCAATTCCGGGGTACCGATGGCGGTCATCGATCCGCTTCCTCAGTCGAGATAGAGAGCATAGCCCGATCCCCGTATGGTCTGCAGATAAACCGGATTGGCCGGGTCGCTCTCGATTTTCCGGCGCAGCCGGTTGATCCGCACGTCGACGCTGCGCGTGCCGTCGCCGCCGGCCTTCTGCGCCAGCTCGCCGCGCGCCACCGCCGCGCCATGGCGCCGTGCCAAAAGCCGCAGCATTTCCTTCTCGCGCGAGGTGAGCCGGATCGTCTCGCCGTCGCGGCGTAATTCGCCGCGCGGCATGTTGAATGTGAAACCGCCGAAATGCACATCGCTCTCCGCCTCAGCCACCGGTGCGGTGCGGCGCAGAAGGTTGCGGATGCGCAGTAGAAGCTCGCGCGGTTCGAACGGCTTGGCCAGGTAATCGTCGCTGCCCGCCGCCAGCCCGGCGATCCGGTCGCCGGTATCCGAGCGCGCCGACAGCATCAGGATCGGCACATCCGCGGCACCGCCGCGCAGCGCTTGCGTCAGCGCGATGCCGCTTTCGCCGGGCATCATGATGTCGAGCACGAGGAGATCGAAGGCCAGGCCCCGCATGCGCTGCCGCGCCGCCGCCGCCGATTCTGCGACGCTCACCCGGAAACCGTTATCCGCCAGATAGGATTTGAGCAATTCGCGGATGCGCCGGTCGTCGTCGACCACCAATATGTGGGGTTGGTCATCCACGCCGCCCGCCCCGCTCCGCGCCGCCCGCCTTGCCGATCCATTCGCGCACACTGTCGCGGTTCTCCGGGCTCACCAGATGATAGAGAATGTCGCGGGCGTGCAAGGCGGCCCCGTTGCCCGATTGCAGCATCGCCCGGCGGATGCGGGCCATCTGCGGCGCCATCAGCTTCCGCCGCAAGGCCTCGCCCTTCTCGGTCAGATAGAGCAGGCGCTGGCGCCGGTCGCTGTCGCCCTCCTTCTGGAAAACGAAGCCCTTGTCGATCAGATCCTTGAGAACCCGGCCGAGGCTCTGCTTGGTGATGCGCAGGATATCGAGCAGCGAGGCCACCGTCATGCCGGGATCGCGGCCGGCGAAATGCACCACCCGGTGATGGGCCCGGCCGAAGCCGAGCTCCTTCAGCAGTTCGTCCGGATCGGAAACGAAATCGCGGTAGGCGAAGAACAGAAGCTCGATCAACGCCACGGTTTCCTCGTCGCCCAAATCTCGGGTAGAATTTATGTCAGTCATATTGACATATTTTTCGGATTTTGTTACCGTCATCTCTACTGCTACGAAATCTTGTTGCGCGAACCGCCCTTTCGGCATGTTCTTCGGCGACATATAGGACGGTTCCGGGAGGCTTGCCATGACCATCGTTCCCTTCGACCAGCGCGACGGCGTCATCTGGTTCAACGGTGCTTTCGTGCCGTGGAAGGACGCCAAGGTCCATGTCCTGACCCACGCGCTCCATTATGCCTCCGCCGTGTTCGAGGGCGAGCGCGCCTATGGCGGCGAAATCTTCAAGCTGACCGAGCACACCGAGCGCCTCTTCGCCTCGGCCGAAATGCTCGACATGAAAATTCCCTATAGCGTGGCCGAGATCGACGCCGCCTGCCGCGAGACATTGAAACGCCAGGGCCATGCCGATGCCTATGTGCGCCCCATCGCCTGGCGCGGCTCCGAAATGATGGGCGTTGCCGCCCAGTCCTCGAAGATCAACGTCGCCATCGCCATCTGGCAATGGCCCGCCTATTTCGATCCCAAGGCGCTCGAGAAGGGCATCCGCCTCGACATCGCCAAATGGCGGAGGCCCGATCCCGTGACCATCCCCTGCAAGGCCAAGGCCACCGGCCTCTACATGATCTGCACCCTCTCCAAGCACGAGGCCGAGCGCAAGGGCTATGCCGACGCCATGATGCTCGACTGGCGCGGCCAGGTGGCCGAATGCACCGGCGCCAATATCTTCTTCGTCAAGAACGGCGAAATCCACACGCCTACCCCCGACTGCTTTCTCGACGGCATTACCCGCCGCACGGTGATGGAACTCGCCCGCAAGCGCCAGATCAAGGTCACCGAACGCAAGATCATGCCCGACGAATTGGCGGGCTTCGAAAGCTGCTTCATCGTCGGCACCGCCGCCGAGGTGACGCCGGTTGGCGAGATCGGACCCCACAGCTTCACCGTCACCGATATGGTGAAATCCTTGCGCGCCGATTATCTGGCCGAAGTGCAGCCGAAGAAGAAGGCGGCGTAGGTAATCAGGGGAGATCGCATCATGACTGCATCCCCCTCCACCTATCACTTCGGCATTTTCGATTACGACGCGACGCTGCGCGCCCGGAGGCTTCCCGCCAAACAGGGCGAGGCGGCGCTCAAGGGCGGCTATTCCTTTCCCAATGTGCTCTATCGCTGGGACACCGGCGAGAGTGTCTATGATTTCACCGGATGGTTCGGCGACGAGGCCTGCGCCATCGAGGCCCCGACGCGGCGTGCCTATCCCTTCGAGCCCGATGCCGCGCTTTACATCGCCGATTTCACCGGCCCCTCGCAGGAGCTCTCGCCGCGCCAGGTTCTGAAACGCCAGATCGCCCGCGCCGAGAGCCTGGGCTTCGCGGCCAGGGCGGCCTTCGAATGCGAATTCACCGTGTTGAACGAGACGGCCGAGTCCCTGCGCGCCAAGAATTATGAGCGCCCCGTCGCCTGGGCCCAGGACAATCGCTGCTGGTCGGCG
>JANMQL010000432.1:0-16789 GCA_031370475.1 Hyphomicrobiales bacterium
CGGCACCGATCAGCGGCAGGAAAGCCCAGTTGGAAACCAGCAGCGTCTGCCAGAGATCGAATCCGGCCTCCCCCCAGCCCTTTTCCTTGCCGCTCGCGATGATCGCATTATAGGGATCGGCAATGCCCATAGCGGGGCCGACGAGTTCATTGAGGTTGGCGACGAACTGCTCCCTGGAACCCATGGCGAGAACCACGATCAGCAGAACCGAACTCGCCATCGCCAGGATGAACACCCATTTGTTGAGCACCAGATAAAAGCGCATGCCGAACGACAGAATGATGCCGGAGAGGACCAGAATGGCCGCGCCGATCAGGAACGTCGCCCAAGGCTGTAGCATCCAGGCCGAAATGGCCGAGAAGCTTTCATTGCCGGTCAAAAGACCGAGCGCGGAGAACATCGGGGCGAGCGCCAGGATGATCATCCAATAGGCGGCAATGGCGCAATAGAAGAGCCATGAAAATATCTCGACCAGACTCATGGTCAGCGCCAGGGCCGGCGGCAGGATGCGCGAGCCGAACACGTAGATTCCGCCGGAGCGCGGCAGGGTCACGGTCCAGGCGATGAAGCCGAAGGAGATCATGGCCATGGCGATGCCGGCAATGACGCATCCCCACAGGAGATTGCCGGTCGGATAGAAGGCCGGTCCGTAGTAAAGCATCGAACCCACGCCGAGCCCGATGCTGACCACACCCAGATTGTAGATGAAGGTGTCGGTCCCGCTTGCCGTTCTGATCAGGCCCGAGGCCTTTCGCAGGAATATTCGCTTTTCGCCGGTTACGTCCGTTAACGACATGGCTGTTCCTCCCGAGTTCTAGTTTGCCCACTCTCCATTCATAAGCACGGTCTTACTCGACACCACGGCTTACCCCTGCGTGAGGTTCGCCGTGGTCACTTTACCTTCCCGCAAGACGATCAGCGCGCCCTGCAATATGCCTTCCGGATACACGCTGCCGGGATTGATGCACACGGTCTTGCCGATATTGATCCTGGCGCGGCCTTCGTGGATATGCCCGTGCAGACCGAGCAGGGGCTGATGCTTCTTGATGACATCCAGCAGCGTCTGGCTCCCCGCATGCGTCTGAACCGGCATGCCCATTTCGTAGACGACTTGCAGATTGCGATCAAGCTTGGGGCAGGCGTCGAGTGTGGTGCCGAAGGGCGGCACGTGCACGTTGAAGATGCACCGGCTCATGTCGGCGACCTGGGGCAGGAGCTCGGCGAAGCGGGCGACGAACTGATCCTCGGAATATTCGCGCTCGGTGTTCCACGGCGTCGGCGTCGAGCCGCCGCAATAAAGCATCTGATAGCCGCCCTTGAATTCGCAAACCTGCATTTCGTGAAAATCGAAATGCGGCGCTTGCGTCAAGATCTCGTCGATCTCGTGGAAATCGTCGTTGCCGGGAATGGCGACCAGCGGAATTTCCGTGCCCTTGAGCTTGTCGGCGGCAAGTGCCGCCCATTCGCGCACCCGCTCGAGGACCAGCTTCTTGAACAACACCGATTGCGCGTCGGGATCGGCCTTGAGGCGCACATATTCCGTTTCCGGCATCACCGTGGTGTAAAAACCCAGATTACCGCAACGCTTGATGAATTCCTCCAAGTCGCCGCGCGCCTTGAGGGTCACGGACTCGCCGTGATGGAAGGTGATGAAGGTGCCGTCGGCCTGTTCGGCGATGGGAATGACCGCCTTGCCGGTCATATCGCCGCCCAGCACCAGCACATCGGCGCCGTAGAATTTGGCGCTGTTGATGAATTTCTTGAAGCAGACATTCGAGCCGTGCAGGTCGGAGGCGAAGAACATCTTCACCTCGCCATCCGCGTCCTTTTTCTTTCTGCCAAAGAACACCGCGGCGCTCCGCCGTCAGAACTTGGTGAGGTAGTGGTCGATTTCCCATTGGGAGATCGAATTGTGATAACTCCACCATTCCGACTTCTTGAGCGCGGCGTAGGACTTGAACAGCTCCTCGCCCATGACGCGGCGGCCGAGATCGTCCTGCTCGAAGGCGCCGATCGATTCGAGCAGGGTGCGCGGCAGCTGCCGCACGCCGCGCCGCTCAAGCTCCTGGTCCGGCAACTCATACATGTTGACGAGATCGGGTTCGCCGGGATCGAGATTTTGTTCGATGCCGTCAAGACCGGCGCACAGCATCATGGCCGCCGACAAATAGGGGTTAGTGGCCGTATCGACGGCGCGGCATTCCCACCGCGTGCTCGACAGGTTGATGTTGCCATGGCCGGCGCCCTCGATCTGCGGGCGCAGCATGGGGACGCGGAACATGTGGGTGCGGTTGTTGCCGCCGTAGGAGATGAAGATCGGCGCCCAGGTATAGCCGGTCATCGAGCCCGATTTGATCAGCCGCTTGTAGGAGTTCACGGTCGGGCAACTGGTCGCGACGATCGCCGCGGCGTGCTTGCGCAGGCCGCCGAGGAATTGATAGGCGGTCTTGGAGAGGCCGCAACCGCGCTTGTCGCCGGCATCGCCGGAAATGTTCTTGCCGGTCTTGATGTCTTCAAGCGACATATTGAAGTGGGCGCCGGAGCCGGTGCGGTCGGCATAGGGCTTGGGCATCATGGTGGCTTCCCAGCCGTGCTTGCGGGCGATTTCTTTCATCATCAAGCGCCAGGTGATGAAGCGGTCGGCCATGGTCATGACGTCGGCGTAGGCGAAATCGAACTCGAACTGGCCGTTGGCGTCCTCGTGATCGAAGGAATGCACCTCCCAGCCGAGCTTGTTCATGGCGTCGACGGCCTCGTGCAGGAAGTCGAGATTGATGAGGGTGAGGGAAGCGTCGTAGGCGGCCTTGGGGATATTGTCGCGGGGATCGTTGGGAGCGATGCCGTTGTGGGCGGCCGGATCCTTGCGCACGATATAGACTTCGCATTCGATGCCGAGGTTGAATCTGAGGCCCATCTTGGCGGCGCGCTCCACCTGCCTGGCGAGAATGGTGCGCGAGCACATCGGATAGGGCTTCTCGTGGTAGGTCAACTGGCCCGGAATGAACGCGACGTTGGGGCGCCAGGGCAATTGGATTACCGCATCGGGATCGGGCACCAAAGCGAGCTCGTCGTCGTGGGGTCCCTGGCCGAGCCCGTCGAGGGCGGCGCCGGTGAACAGTTCGGAGCCCCGCATCATGCGGTCGAAATGGCTGACCGGCACCGTCTTGGTCTTCGGCACGCCGTGCACATCGACATAGAAGGGCAGGCAGTATTCGACGCCCTTGCCGATCAGGCTCTGCATCGTCTCCCGGCCGGCCTTGCCGGCGGAGTCCACCTTGTTCATGTTTGCTTCCTCTCCCTGGAGCGCGATTGCTTATGCAATCTTGTCGATTGCTTGGTGAGTGCGATTGTCAGACGGCCGGTTTTTCCTCCAGGCGCAAGCCCGCCAAACTGTTGCGATGCAAGGCCGCCGACGCTTCGGAACCGCCAGCCTCATCCCCGCTTGGCAACCTGCAAGATTTTAATTGATCGGTCAATGATTAAAATGCGGCTGTCAGCGCCGCCGTTTGCGTTCCGGCTTGCAGCCCAGTTGCTCGAACACGATGCGATGCAGGTCTTCGACGGCCCCCCGGAGATCGAAGTCGTTGAGAATGACCGAGCGGACCATGCAGCCGTCGAGATGGGTGGAGATGAACTGCGTCATGCGCTCTGGATCGACCGGCTTGAACAGCCGCTGCTCGACGCCCTGGCGGATGATCCCCGACAGCATTTTGCGCTCTTCCGCATAGAAGCGCTTGATCGTGGCTTCGATCGCCGCGTCGCCTTCATGGGCGCCCTTGAAGTCGAGGGCGATCTTCACGAAGCGATGAATCTCGGCGTATTTCTTGAGATGGCTTTCCAGCCAGCCGGCGATCATGCCGGGCGGATCGGTGTTCTTGTCCTCCAGGGCGCGAACGCTCTCGAAGGCCCTAGCGACGGCGAGCTCGATGGTGGCCCGCAACAGATCGGTCTTGTCCTCGAAATAATAATAGATCAGCGCCGTGTTGACCCCAAGACTATGGGCGATATCCTTGATAGTGACCGAGGCAAAACTGCGCTCGGCGAAGAGATCCAGGGCGGCGATGAGAAATTCCTCCTCGCGCCCGTTCTTCTTGCCGGGCACGCCGGTCTTGGTTGCGGAGCGCTGCTTTCCTGGTGCGAGCCTGGGCAATTATGTCCTCATTGTTTCTTCGGCATGGCGGCCGGGGCCGCCCGGGCTTGCCTTCCGGCGGAGCCTGGGGTAACCGTGCAATTCGGTTAATTGATCGACCAATCAAAGACGAATTGGGGGTGGAATGCAAGACGCTTCCGGTGCCCGGGCAGCCGCCAACAAGCAGGCTTTCGACCGATTGGTCAAGGCCGATCCGGTGGTTGTGGACGTGCGGCCGGCGATCGAAGTCGTTCCGGGGCTCACCCGCGACACGATTCTGACCTCCGGCCCGCCGCTGACGTGGCCCGGCTACACGGGCGGGCAGCGCGAAGCGATCGTCGGCGGCGCTTTGTTCGAAGGCCTGGCCGGCAGCCGCGACGAGGCCATCGCCAAGCTCGATGGCGGGCGGATCAAGGTCGCCGGCTGCCACGATTTCGGATGCGTCGGCTCGCTGGCCGGGATCTATACGGCATCGATGCCGGTGTTCGTCGTCGAGAACCGGGCGGCGGGAAATACCGGCTTCTGCAACATGTATGAGGGCAGCAATCCGCGCCGCCTCAATTACGGCGTTTACGACGAAGGCGTGCGCGAACGGCTGCTGTTCGTCCAGAACGAGGTCGTGCCGGTGGTGGCCGAGGCGATCCGCCGGGCGGGCGGCATCGCGCTCAAGCCGATCATGAAGCGCGCCCTCACCATGGGCGATGAGCTGCATTCGAGAAACGCCGCCGCCGCCCTGCTGTTTCTGCGGGAACTGGTGCCGAGTCTCCTGGCGATGGCCGGCGGCGGCAGCGAGCCGATCACCCGCGCCGTCAAGGCGGTGACCGACGACCAGTATTTCTTCCTGCGCCTGTCGATGGCGGCGGCCAAGGCGACGGCGGACGCGGCCCGCAATATCGAAGGATCGAGCGTCGTGACCGCCATGGCCTTCAACTGCCGGGGCTTCGCCATCCGGGTCGGCGGGCTCGGCGATAGCTGGTTCACCGGACCCCATGCCAGCGTCCAGGCGAAACTGTTCGAGGGCCACAGCGAGGACGAGATCGCCTGGATGGGCGGCGAAAGCATCATCACCGAAACCGTCGGACTGGGCGGCTTTGCCCAGGCGGCGGCGCCGGCCCTGCAGAATTACCAGGGCGGCTCCTATGAGCCGATGATCGCCCGCAACAAGGAACTCTACGCCATCACGGTCGGCGAGCATCCCGACTACCTGATCGCCGCGCTGGGCTATCGCGGCACGCCGACCGGCATCGACATATTCAAGGTCATCGACACGGGCGTGCTACCGGCCATGGACATCGGCATCGCCGGCCGCGACGGCGGTCAGATCGGAGCGGGCATCGTGCGCGCTCCCATGGCCTGCTTCGAAGCCGCCGCGGCCGCCTATCGCAAACGCTATTCCTGACCGATGCGGGACTATGATATTTTCGAACTTGGCGACGTCGCGCTGCAATCGGGCGCGAAGCTGAAGGACGCCAGGCTCGCCTACAAGACCTATGGCACACTCGATCCGGCGGGCGGCAACGTGGTGGTGCTGCCGACCTTCTACACCGGCACCCATATCCGCAATGAGGGCTGTTTCGGCAAGGGCAGGGCCATCGATCCGGCCCGGCATTTCGTCGTTTCGATCAACCTGTTCGGCAATGGTTTCTCATCTTCGCCGAGCAATTCGCCGCCGCCCCAGGACGGGCCGCGATTTCCCGCCGTCACTCTGTTCGACAATATCGCCTGCCAGCATCGCCTTCTTACCGAGCGTCTGGGCGTGAAGCGCATCGCTCTCGTCACCGGCTGGTCGGTTGCCGCAATGCAGGCCTATCAATGGGCGGCGCAATATCCCGACATGGTCGAGGCGATCCTGCCGTTCTGTGGAGCGGCCCGCTGCTCGCCGCACAATCACGCCTTTCTCGACGGCCCCAAGGCGGCGCTACAGGCCGATGCCGCCTGGAATGGCGGCGATTACTCGTCGCCGCCGGTCAAGGGCCTGCGCGCCTTCGGGCGAGTCTATGTGGCCTGGGCCTATTCGCAGGCTTTCTTTCGCGACGAACTCTATCGCCAGCTCGGCTTCGCCACGATGGAGGAGTTCGTGCGCGACTGGGAGGAGGACCACCTCCAATGGGACGCCAATAATCTTGTCGCCAAGATTTGGACCTGGCAGCACGGCGACATCGGCGACAATCAACTTTATCGCGGCGACTTCAGACGGGCGCTGGGCGCCATCCGTGCGAGGGCCATCGTCATGCCGTGCAAAACCGATCTCTATTTCCCGCCGGAGGACAACGCCGCCGAGGTGGCGCTGATGCGGCGCGCCGAATTGCGGGTGTTTAATTCGCCATGGGGCCACTGCGCCGGCTCGCCCGGCCGGCTCGCCGAGTTCGCCCGCGCACTCGATGCGGCCGCTGCAACGCTATTGGAGAGATAACGCATGAAGGCCCTGGTTCTATCTTCCAGTCCGCGCCGCAACGGCAATTCCGCCATCCTGGCCGCCGAGGTCCGCGACGGGCTGGCCGAGGCCGGCCATGAGGCGCAGTTCCTCCATGCCGACGATTTTCTCACCGCCTTCCTCAAGGATTGCCGTCAGTGCCGGAAACCTGACGGCGAATGCGCCATCGACGACGGTTTCCGTTCGGTGTTTCTCGACGCCTATCTGCCGGCCGATGGCTTTATCGCCGCGACGCCCATCTACTGGTACGGAGTGTCGGCGCAGCTCAAGGCGTTTTTCGACCGCATGTTCTGCTACTACGCGGCCTCTTTTCCGGGCTCGGCGGAGGTGATCGAGGGCATGAAGGGCAAGCGCATCGGGCTGGTGTTGAGTTCCGAGGAAACGTTCCCGATGGTGTCGGGCGGCATTCTCAGCCAGTTCCAGGAATTCTCGCGCTACACCCACTCGACATTCGTCGGCGTCGTGCACGGCTATGGCAATTCGCGCGGCGACGTGAGGAAGGACCCCAACGATCCGATAGCGAGCGCCCGCCGCTTCGGACGCGAATTCTTCACCCGCCACGCCACCGATTATCAGGTCGACACAGTGAGGCCGGCCCGGGTCTGGGGATAGCAGGCCGCTCTCGCCTCTACTTCTCGATGACCTTGTTGCGGTGGCCCAAATGGTTGTTGGCGAGCAGGGTGCCGAGCACGTCGAGGATGACGCGGCAGGCGAGCTGGGCGGTGTTGTCGTTGACGTCATAGGGTGGCGACACCTCGACGACTTCCATGCCGCACAGGCCTTCGGCGGCGATGGTATGGATCATCTCGAAGGCCTCGCGCGGCAACAGGCCGCCGGGTTCGGGTGAGCCGGTGCCGGGGGCAAAGCCGGGGTCGATCGAGTCGATGTCGAAGGACAGATAGACCGCCTTGCAGCCTTCCCAGGCCATCTCGAGGGCGATCTCGGCGGCTTTCTTGGGTCCGTGCACCTGGACGTCCTGCATGGTGAGAACGCTGGTGCCGCGTTGTTTTGCGACCGCGGTACCGGGCCTATTGCCGTACCAGCCGCCAATGCCGATCTGCACCAGGTTCTTGGGATGGCAGTTGGGCAATCCGACATCGTGCATGTGGCTGTGGTCGCGGTGCGTGGTGTGGGTGCCCTCATGGGTCGTCCAGAACCACGGCGTGGTGTGCATCCGCTCGTCCATATCCTTTTCCTGGATATCGATGTGGCGGTCGATGTGAATGATGCCGACATTGCCGTCGATATGGGGAGCGATGCCGCGCACGTTGGGGAAGCCCAGGCTGTGATCGCCGCCGCAGATGATCGGGAACACGCCCGAGGTGAAGATATGGGACACCGCCTTGGTGACCTGGTCGAAGGTCTTTTCAATGTTGCCGGGAATGACGAAGATGTCGCCGGCGTCGCACAGGTCGAGTTCCTCATAGACGTCGACACCGCCGTCGAACCAGTAGCCGTCATAAAGTGCGGAGATGCGCCGTACCGCCTGGGGCCCAAAGCGCGTTCCTGGCCGGTATGTGGTGGCCGAATCGAAAGGCGCGCCGACAAACGCCGCCTCGAAGTCGCCGATCTTGCGGATGTCCTCGCAATAGGGGGCCTTCATGAAAGTATTGATGCCGGCGAAGGCCGGCTGATGGCCGCGGCTGAATAGCGAGATGTTGCGGTCTATGACCGAGCCGGCGGCTTCGAGTCCCAATTCCAGCGACCGCTTGACCTCCCGGCTCTGTTCGTTCTGCGAGATGCGCGATAGAGTCTCCATGGTCTTGGCGCCGTGCGTGTCTTCCCGCCGGATGCCATGTGGAGTGTGGGAGTGAACGTGGTCGCCGCCGGGTCCGTGCGAGTGACCACGACCTTTGGTGCCGCCAGCCATGCAAAATAGCCTTTCCCGAGATTGAATCGCGCATCAGTTGGCAGGATGGCCGCGCGATTGTCAACGCTCGAGTGGTCATGCGTCGGCCGGTGGCATCTGGATGAGATAATCGCCTGGACCGGCAATCGGAGGATGTTATCGCGGTGCAGCGCCGATAGCAGGCAACCGGCATTCAACCTGAATCACCCGGGTGGGACAGACCTGCATCACAGGACCGGATCGCCGGATTCGGGCCAATTCTCGCCGCCCCATATAGGGCGCTCGCGGATAATGGCGCGCGGCCGCTGCGGATCGGCGCTGTCGATCTCACGGCCCAGGCGATGGCCGTCGAACACGGCATCGGCGATATAGCGCGGCGCCAGGCAGTCGCCGGCCCGATAGACGCCGGCCAGACCTTTTGCCGCCCATTCGGACCGGCGGGCGGCAAGATCGCCATAGAGCGAGGTGTTGGAATGGCGGCCGGTGCACAGCACCACCGTGTCGCAGTGGAAGTCTTCGGTATCCGTGCCGGCGCGGCGCGGCAGTTCGCCTGGCCGCGGCGCCTCGGTCCGTTTCGATCCGTCGCGGTAGACATCATAGAGGCGGAGCGTCACGGACTTGTTCGCCGCAGCACTTTCCACCCAGGTGCCGGTGCGGCTGACAATGCCCTTCTCGCGCAGCATGCGGCGCAGGTTCGGGCCCTCGAGGGTGAAATCGGTATAGGGAGCAACGCGGTCGAACAGCGTGACAAGGGTGACGCGTTTGCCCTGGCTGGCCAATAATTCGGCGAGGCTTACCGCCATGAAATAGCCGTCGCTGTCGAGAATTGCGACGCTTTCGCCGGCGGCCTTGCCGGCGAAGATCTGCTCTGGCGTGGCAAATTGCAGGAGTGCGGCATCGACCCCGGGTATGGGGTCGGGACCGGCCGCGCCACGGCCATCGCCGTTCCAGGCGGCGCCGGTGGCGAGCACGATCTTGTCAGCGCCGTAATTCAGAAGGTCCTCGGCCATGGCCTGTCCGGCACCCAGCATGATCTCAACCGTGGGCATGCGGCGCAGCTGCCCTTCGCGGTGACTCACCACGCGAAACCACTCGGCCAGGCCGGGGAGTGCCGCGACCTGCCGGAGATGGCCGCCCAAGGTTCTATCCGCTTCGATGAGATGGGCGCGATAGCCGCGCCGGCCCAGCACGCGGGCGCATTCCAGCCCGGCGGGCCCGGCCCCGACCACCAGGATCAGTTCGTCGCCGCCGCGTGGCGCGAAACGTTCGGGGTGCCAGCCGCGGCGGTATTCTTCGAGCGCCGTGGCATTCTGCGTGCAGACGATCGGCACGCCATATTCGAAACGGGCGATGCACTGGTTGCAGCCGATGCATTCGGCAATATCTTCGATCCGGCCCTCGTCGATCTTGCGCGGCAGCCAGGGCTCGGCGATCGAAGGCCGGGCGCAGCCGATGATGTCGAGCTGGCCGGAGCGCAGCACGCGAAGCATTTCATCGGGATCGGTGAAGCGGCCGACGCCGACCACGGGAACCTTGGCGATGCGTTTCACCTCGCGCGTCCACGACGCCTGGTGGTTCGACTTGTAGAAACGCGAGGGACCCGCATCTTCGCCCCATTCCTGCAGGCTGCTGATATTGATGTCCCAAAGATCGACGAGGCCGAGCCCAGTGACATATTCGATGAAGCGCAAGCCATCGTCGGCGGCCTCGACGCCATCGCACCCGGATAGCTGGTCGATGGAAAAACGGGTGGCGACGGCGCATTGCCCAGCGGCGGCGGCGCGCACGGCTTCGAGGATTTCGACCCACAGACGAGCTCGGTCGGCGAAATTTGCGCCATAGCGGCCGCTGCGCCGGTTGAGATGGCGCGACAGCATCTGCACCGGCAGCGCGCCATGGGTGCCGTGGATATAGAGAATGTCGAAGCCCGCAGCGATGGCGCGGCGGGCGGCCTCGGCGAACATGGCGACGATGCGTGTGAGATCGGCATCCTCGGCTTCGTAGGTGTAGGTTTGCGGAGTCCACGGCGTGGCGAATTGGTGGGCGGCGGGCGAAACATAACGGCTGCCGAGATTGTTGGACAAACCGCCGGCATGGCAGAGCTCGACGCCGGCAAGCGCCCCCCATTTGTGAACCGAGTCGGTCATGTGCCGGTGGTTGATGATATCGCCCTGGTCCATCAGGCTGGTGACGATGGCGACCGGCTGATCGCTTTCGGGATGAATCATGCAGGCTTCCGTGCACAGCGCCGCCCAGCCGCCTTCGGCCTTCACCTCCCGGTGCATGGCATTGGCGCCCGGCCGTTCCACCCCGGCGCCGGTGCATTGCGGCACCTGGAAGAACCGGTTCTTGAGCGTCTTCGGTCCGATGGCGATCGGCTCGAACAGCGGGTCGTAGCGGGGATCGCGCGGCATGGCGGTTACCTCTTGAATACAGCGCCGAGATCAACATGGCTCTTGAAGGCCATGTAGCCGGAATCGGCGGTGTGGATGCCGCCGGTGATCCGCCGCGCCTCGTCGGAGGCGAGAAACACGGCAAAAGCGGCGATATCCTCGGGCTCCATGATGCCCATCAGATGCATGCGCTCGATCTTCTCGCGCTCGACCGGATTGTCCATGAAAACGCTCTGGTGCGGCGTCGCCACGAAGCCCGGGCAGATGGCATTGACACGAATGCCCTCCGGCGAGAGGCCCGCCGCCATGGACCGGGTCAACGCCACGACGCCGCCCTTGGCCGCGGTATAGGCGTCGATGCCCGCCGTGCCGATCAGGGCATCGACTGTGGCGGTGAGCACGATCGATCCGGTTTTGCGCTGCAGCATGTGCTGCGCTGTGTACTTCGCGGTGAGGAAGGTGCCGGTGAGCACCAGATCGACGATCTTAGCCCAAATTTCCTCCGGCAGCTCGGTGATGCGGCGGTCGTGGTTGTTGACCAGGGGCACCGAGACGGCATTGTGAAACAGGATGTCGATGTGACCGAAATGCGCGACGGCCCCGGCGATCATCGCCCGTACCGAGGCGCTGTCGCGCACGTCGACGGCGCAGGCAAGGGCCCGCTGGCCGTTATCGGCAATCGCCGTTGCAACGGCCGAGGCACCTTCACCGTTGAGATCGGCGACGATGACAGCGGCGCCTTCCCTTGCCATCATCTCGCATCCGGCCCGGCCGATGCCGGAGGCGCCGCCGGTGATGAGAGCCACTTTGCCGTTGAGCCGTGTCATGTTTCAGCTCCCTTGTTCAGCCGCGATACTGGGTGAGGCGCAAGGCGATAAGGCTCGATCCGATGGTGAGCAGCAGGATCAGCGTGCCGATGGCGTTGACGGCCGGTGTCAGACCGGTGCGGATCATGCCCCAGACTAGGGTCGGCAGCGTGTTACCACTGCCGATGGTGAACACGGTGATGACGAAATCGTCGATCGACAGCGCCATGGCAATGAGGGCCGCGCCGATGACGATCGGCCGGATGATCGGCAGTGTGACGGTGAGAAAGGCGGTTAGCGGGCTGGCGCCGAGGTCGCGGGCGCTTTCGACGATGCGGTAGTCGAAGCTCGCCATGCGGGCGTGCACGATCAGAATAACGAAGGGCTGGGTGAACAGCACATGACTGACGATGACGGTGGCAAGCCCCAGTTTCAAGCCGATGCTGACGAAGAAGGAGAGCAACGCCACGGCCAGCACCAGTGGCGGCAGCATGACGGGCAGGGTGAGCACGCTCATGACCAGCGTGGCGCGCCTGGCGTCGAGCGACACCAGGCCGATGGCGGCCATGGTGCCGACGATGGCCGAGATGAAGCCGACGCTGGCGCCGATGATCATGCTGTTAAAAAAAGCCGGCCAGAACTGCTTGTTGTGGATCATCTCGCCCCACCAGCGCAGCGACAGGTTTTCGATCGGAAAATTCGTCAGCCCGCGCGAGGTGAAGGAGAAGATCATCAGGAGTACGATGGGCGCCAACAAAAACGCCACCAGGGCGATGGCCATGGCACGCCATGTCGCGGCGGAAACCGTGCTCATATCCGGCACCACCATGACATGGCGCGGCTGAACAGCCAGATCACCAGCACGGAGACCGCCAGCATGACGAAGGACATGGCCGAACCGAGCGGCCAGTTGAACATCGAGCCGAACTGCGGGGCGATGAGATTGCCGATCAGCGTTTGCTTGCCGCCGACCAGCAACGGCGTGACATAGTCGCCGGCCGTGATCAGAAACGCGAAACTGAAGGCGGTGACGATGCCGGCCCGGCAGCGCGGCACGACGATCGTCGAAAACGACGCGGACGGCGAAGCCCCGAGATCGCGGGCCACCTCGATCTCGATGTCCTTGATGCCGCGCATCGCGGCGTAGATGGGCAGAACGGCGAAGGGCAGGGCAAAGTGCAGCAATGTTACGATCACGGCACCGGGGCTGTAGAGGAGGGCGCTGATTGGCGTGTCGATGATGCCCGACGCAATGAGGGCGGAATTGAGCACGCCCTCGTTGCCGAGGATGGTCTTCCAGGCATAGATTTTCATCAGATAACCGCCGAACATGGTGATCAGCACGATGAACAGCAGTGCGTCACCCCAGCCCGGCAGCTTGAAGCGGGCAATAAAAGCATAGACGAAACCGATGACGACAGTGAGCAGCGCGGTGGCTCCCGACAGCGCCACCGTGTAGATCGAAATCGGCACGTATTTCTGATAGATTTCAAGATAGTTCACGACCGTCATGGCCGGCGTCAACTCAAAGAAATCGACGATCCAGAAACTGATCACGAAGAAATAGACGAACGGCGCGACGAAGGTGGCGACAAAGATCGCCGCCGACGGCAGGGTCAGGACATAGGGCAGGGTTCTGGCGCTCATGGCGGCGGGAGATCCGGGATGCCTATGCAATTATGAGGCATGATGGCATCCCGGGTTCCGTGCCTAGGCGGTCTTGAAGCGTTCGTAGGCCTTCAGCCAGTCGCTGAAGGTGGCGTGCGTTCCATCCGGCTCGGTCGGCGGAAACGCAAAGAAGCCCGCCTTCTTGCCGAAATCCTCGATCGAATCGTAGGGGTAGAGCGCCTTGATCGCGGGATCGAGGGCGGCAATCGCATCGATATTGACGATGGCCTGGATGGCATTCTCGGCCAGGCGCTTCTGCGGCGCGACGTCGATTACGCGGTTACAGATATCGTAGGCCGCGTCGAGATTTGGCGCATCCTTGACGATGCAGTAATTGTCGAGCCAAGCGTAGGTGCCCTCGGAGGGATAAGTATAGGCGATCTTCTTCCCCTTGTCGGCGGCGAATTTCTGCACGGTCTCCCAGCCGTTGAAGGTGACGGACACGTCGCCGCGCGCCAGCGCATCCGCCAGGTCGCCCCAGCTGACGGCCACGGCGCGCGACTGTTTCTTGACGGCCACCAGAAGATCGATGGTTTGGTCGAGTTGGGCCGGAGTCAACTGCGTCGGCACCTTGGCGTCGGTGGCGATGAGGGCGGCCAGCATCATGTTGCCGAGCGGATCGTCCATCATGCCGACCTTGCCGGTGTATTCGGGCTTGAGCAGGTCCTTCCACGATGCCGGCGGCGTGGGGAAGACGGCCGGATCGTACATCATCGGTCCCGAACCCCAGGTGAAGGGCACCGAATGGAGCTGGCCGTTGACATTGACATTGGGGTCGTTGCGGAACAGCGGAATGACCTTCTCGAGATTGGGAACGCGCGCCGTATCGATCGGCTGAATCAGGTCGAGCTTGGCGAGCAGCGGAATATAACCCATGTAAGGGGTGACGATGTCGATCTGGCCGATGCCGCCGGAGCGCAGTTTGGTGATGATTTCGTCGTTGTTGCCGATATAGGTGGCATTGAGGGCGATATCCTTCGTCTTGGTGAAGTCGTCGAAGGTGATCGGATCGTCATAGCCCTGCCAGCCAAGAAAATTCACCGTGGTTGCGGCCAGCGTGCGGACGGGAATGAGGCCGGCGGCGGCGGCCGCGGCGGCGAGGCCGGTCTTAAGGGCCGAGCGCCGCGACAGCGGCGGGAACATTGAACGGGTTGGGGCTTTGCTCATGGTTTCCTCTCCTGTTGTTCCAGGATGCGGCCCTGGAAGCCGGGTTTTCCCCCATTCGGGGTGAAGCTTGCTGGATTTCTGTTCATGCGCTGACGATCCGCTGATGCCGGCGTTGCCAGCCGATGCGCAGCTTGCCGCCGATGCCGCGGCCTTGCGCGCCGTCTGGCGCCGTGTGCACCACCATGTCGCTGCCGCCGGCCACGCCGATTTTGTATCGCACATGCGAGCCCAGATAGACGATGTCACGGATCTCGCCGGCAAGCGTCACTTCGGCGGTTTCCCGGGGAGCGAGGGCGGTGAGATTTTCCGGGCGGACGACAAGCGATATTTCCTCGTCCGGCCCGGCATCGGCGAAGCGCGGGCCGGCGGCGAGTTCAATCATGCCGCCGCGCCGCCGCCCGGGCAGAAGATTGGCCTCGCCGATGAAGGTCGAGACGAACCGCGTCTTGGGCGAGGCGTAGATTTCCTGCGCCGTTCCCACCTGTTCGAGGCGCCCGTCGCGCATGACGGCGATGCGGTTGGCCAGCGCCAGCGCCTCGCTCTGGTCGTGGGTGACAAAAACGAAGGTGCCGCCGATCTCCTGGTGGATGCGCCGCAACTCCTCCTGCATGGCATGGCGGAGCTTGAGATCGAGGGCGGCGAGCGGCTCGTCGAGCAGCAAGACCTTGGGACGCATGACCAGGGCGCGGGCCAGGGCCACACGCTGCTGCTGGCCGCCGGAAAGCTGGTCGATACCGCGGGCGGCGAGGTCGGCCAGTTGTACGAGTGCCATGGTTTCGCCGACGCGCGCCGCGATTTCATGCTTGGGCATCTTCTGCAAGCGTAACCCATAGCCGATGTTCTGGGCCACATTCATATGGGGAAAGAGGCCGTAGCCCTGAAATACCATGTTAGTCGGGCGCTTCTCGGGCCCTAACGCCGTGACATCGGTGCCGGCGATCTCGATCGTACCCGAACTGGGCGCGACGAAACCGCCGATCATGCGCAGCAGCGTCGTCTTCCCGCAGCCCGACGGCCCGAGCATGGCGAGGAAGTCGCGCGGGTAGATGTCGAGATCGAGGGGCGTCACGGCGGTCAACGAGCCATAGACCTTGGACAGGCCGCGCAGGCGGAGCAGCGGCGTATGCCGCGCCGCTGCTTGTGCCGGGGCGATGTCTTTCGGTGCGATTGTGGCGCGTTCAGCCATCATGAGAACGGCATCGCCCATTCGGCCGGCAGGGCACGCTCGCCGGGAACGCTGCAAAGCGAACAACTGTCACGCGCCGTTCCAATTCGCCAGGCCCCGGAATGGCTGCAAACAAGCAAGGATTGCTTGTCCCGGCCACCGGCAAACGATACATTCGTAGGATGATAAGTCAATATGCCGGAGCCACGCCGCCTCTTCTCCACCGACGGAGCCGGTCATGAAGAACTATCCGGTTTCGCAGCTCGAGGTACATTGCGTCGTCGATTGCCGCGACCAGATCGGCGAAGGCGTCTTCTGGTGCCCCGAGGAACGCGCCGTCTACTGGCTCGATGTGCCGATGCCTTCGCTGCTGCATCGCTTGGTTCCCGCCACCGGCCGCCACGACACCTGGCCGATGCCGGAGATGATCACGGCGCTGGCGAAACGGACCGACGGCTCGTTGCTGATCGCCTCGCAACACGGCATCAATTTCTTCGATCCGAAGGAAGGCAAGTTGCACCGGAAGATTTCGCCGGAGGCCGGCCGGCCGCTCAACCGCAGCAATGACGGCGCGCCCGATGCCAGGGGCCGTTTCTGGATGGGCACGATGATGAACAATCTCGGACCCAAGGGCGAAGAGATGCCGATCACCGCGGCGAGTGGCGCTGTTTGGCGCATCGATCCGGACTTGTCCTTCCGCAAGGCGATTGCCGACATCACCATCACCAACGGCATTGTCTGGAGCCCGGACTCAAAGACGCTTTACGTCGCGGATTCCGCGCCACAAGTGATTCATACCTATGATTTCGACCTCGCCCGGGGCGAATGCTCGAACCGGCGGGTGTTCAGCGCCATCAAGGACCTCGGCTATCCCGATGGCGCTGCCGTCGACAGCGAAGGATTCCTGTGGAGCGCGCGCTGGGAAGGCCAGTGTGTCGCGCGCCTTGCGCCGGATGGGGGTGTCGACCGCATCGTACCGATCCCGGCCTCGCGGGTGACCTCCTGCGCCTTCGGCGGCGAGGATTTCAGGACGCTTTATGTGACGACCGCACGCCAGGGGCTGACGGCCGACGAAGCCATCCGCTTTCCGCAGCAGGGCGGACTCTTCGCTTTCGAAGCGCCCGTCGCCGGGCTGCCCCGGCCGCGCTTTGCCGGCTGACCTGAACGCGATCAGGCCG
>JANMQL010000435.1:0-7458 GCA_031370475.1 Hyphomicrobiales bacterium
CTCGGCCAGGTCGGCCAGCGGCCCTTTGAAATGGGCTACAAGACCATGACGGCCCTTCAAGTCATGAAGGACGGAGGTGCTGCTCCGACCGATCCGACCTATACGGGCCTCGACGTCTGCACGCCGGAAACGGCCGACACCTGCATCGCCAAGTAAGGTTTCCGACAACAGTCACCGGGGCGGGAGGAGACTCCCGCCCTTTTTATAAGGAGCCCCATGACAGATATGTTTTCCCTTGCCGGCCGCGTGGCGCTGGTCACCGGCGCCTCGCGCGGATTGGGCTTTGCCATGGCGAAGGCCTTACGCGAGCACGAGGCTAAAGTCATCGTCAACGCCCGCGATGCCGCCGCCCTGCGGGATGCGGCCGCGAAAATCGGCGCCGAAGCCCTGGCCTTCGATGTCACCGATCCGGCCGCCGCGCGCGCCGCCCTCGACGAGATCGTGACTCGCCACGGCCGCCTCGATATTCTGGTCAACAATGCCGGCATCCAGCACCGCCGCCCGCTCACCGACTGGCAGGACGAGGATTTCGACCGCCTCATCGCCACCAATCTCACCGCCTGTTTCCGCCTGGCCCGCGATGCAGCGCGCTTGATGCTGCCTAAAAAATTCGGCCGCATCATCAACACGGGCTCGGTGGCCGCCATTCTCGGCCGCCCCACCATCCACGGCTATGTGGCGGCCAAGGCCGGCCTGCATGGCCTTACCCGCTCCATGGCGGCGGAAATGGGCCGCCACGGCATCACGATCAACGCCCTGGCTCCCGGCTATTTCGCCACTGAACTCAACACGGCGCTGCTCGAAGACAAGGCCTTTACCGCCTGGGTCGAGGCCCGCGTGCCCGCCGGGCGCTGGGCCAAGCCGGAGGAACTGGGTGGCGCCGTCGTCTTTCTGGCGTCCGATGCCGCCGCCTATGTCAACGGCCATGTGCTGGCCGTCGATGGCGGGCTCTCGGTCTCGTTGTAGGCCGGTATCGGCCTGGTTCGAAGATTTTGGGTAATCGAGCGCGCGGCGCTTAACCGGCCGCCGCGTTGCGCTCGAACGGCTTGGAGAATTCGATGGCAACGCCGTTTTCAAGATAGCGGATCACCCGGCCGCGCATCTTGCCGAGCATGATGTAGGTGCCGAGGCTCGGCATGACCTCAACTTTCACGGCGGCGCCGGTCAGCGAGATGTCGAGCACCTCGCAATCGTAAACGCGGCCATCGGGCATGGTGATTTGCGACGTCGCCTCGCGGGTTTCGATGCGGGGATGGCGGCGGTCCTCGATCGAGCCTTCGCCGCCGCTCTGCTTCTGAGCCAGCCATTTGAGACGCGACTCGAGGCGGTCGCGGCGGGCGCCGGTGAGCGAGATGAGAACGTGGAAACCGTTGGGCACCGGATCGGCGGAAGTGACCTCGATACGGCCGACTTCCTCCAGATAGGCAACAATAGCCTGGCCGCGCGGCGGTACCTGATTGGTGATGAAGATGGCGCCGGACAGCGAAATTTCATTCACCTGGCAAGGGTGTTCGCTCTGGTCGGGCAGCATGAAGCGGCCGAACAGTGTCTGCTTCAGCGGCGGCAAAGCGTCGGCTGCTGGTGGAGAGAGGGCTGTCGCGGCCACTTTTGGTACCCAAGATTGTCGAAACCTCAGCCTAACGGAGATAGCGTAAACGCTTGGTTAACGCCAAGGCGCCGGATTAACCCAGCCCGCCGCGGATCACCTGGAATGGCCGGTAGCCGGCGCCACTGGATACCAGGCTGTCGCCGGGCAGGGGTTCGGTCCAGATGACCCTGGCACTGGCCAGTTCGCGGAGCTTGATGGCATCGTAGTCGAGGCCGGAAATGTCGCGGAACGGGAACAGGCCGCCGAAGACCTGAATGTCGGTGCCGTCCTGCGGCTGCAGGGGCAGGGCGATCAGTTCGGCGCCGATGGTGTGTCCGAGCGAGGTGTGCAGCCTGAGGCGCATGATGGCGGGCTGCAGCCGGCCGCAGACGCCATCCAGCAGCCGGCGCATGGTCTCGCGTTCGAAATTGTCCCAGCCGGCGAAGACGTCGCCGCCGGTCAGTTCGCGCCGGTAAAGCTCGCAGATGCGCGTTCCGGCCAAGCGCCAGCGAAAGCTGTGGCGGGGCCGGCCGCGCTCGAGGATGAAAAGATCGGGAACCAGCCCGCCCACCTGCTTGAGATCGAGGAGCGCCCGGTGCGGCGCGGCCCGCTCGGCCCGCATGGTTTCCCAAAAGCGGAACAGGGCGCGGCTGGAGGGATGCAGAATCTGGGATTCGGCTTGGCTTGTCTCGATCTGTCCGGTAACCACCATCTTGTACCTTCAGGCGCACCCTTGCGCCGTTGTGCCATTCGTGAACGGGCGGTTCCCATGGTGCAGCCGACGTGCCAGAGGCAGGAGCTGACGCAGTGGACAATCCGGCAGGGCAGGACGACGGTGCGTCACAATCCGGCGGACCGGTGTTCCGGGCGCCGCCGGTGGTTCTGGCGTCGATCGCGGTGCTGGTGGCCATCCATGCGGGGTTGTGGCTGGCGGGCGAGGAGTGGCGCATCTGGGCGCTCGTCACTTTCGCTTTCATTCCGGCCCGTTTCGGCCCGGCCGCCTTCCCGATGATCGAAGGCTCGCAATATTGGAGCTTTCTCACCTATGCGCTGCTGCATGCGGACGCCACCCATCTTCTGTTCAATAGCCTGTGGTTCCTGATCTTCGGCTCGGTCACCGCGCGGAGGCTCGGGACGCCGCGCTTCCTGGTGTTGACGGCTGCCGCGACGGCGGCGGCGGCATTGGCGAGCCTGTTGGTCCATTGGGGCGAAGCGGCGACCATGGTGGGTGCGTCGGGCGCGGTCTCGGGCATCATGGCGGCGGCCATTCCGGTGATGTTCGGCAAGGGCATGAGCTGGGCGCGCGCCTACACGGAAGATCTCGATCACGTGCAGGCATTGCGGCCGACGGACTTGTTGCGCCACCGGGGCGCGGTGATTTTCGCCCTCGTGTGGATCGCCATCACGCTCTATTCGGGGGCCACCGGCTGGACCGGTGTCGGTTACCTGGAAGAAGCAAGCATTGCCTGGGAGGCCCATCTCGGCGGTTTCGCCGCCGGCCTCGTCGGTTTTTACATTCTCGACCGTTAAGGGGTGCGCGGCGCGGGCAAGCATGATAGAGTGACGCTACGTTGACCGTCACAGGAGGATGTCCATGACCGTCGCCCAAATTCTCAGCCGCAAGGGGCGCGCAGTCGTTACCGTATCGGCAACGGAAACGATGCAGGGCGTGGTTAACCTGCTCACCCAGAACCGGATCGGCGCCGTAGTCGTGCTCGATGGCAAGGGCGGCATTGCCGGCATCGTCTCGGAACGCGACGTGGTGCGGGCACTGTCCGAGCATGTCGGCGCCGCCATGGGAAAGACGGCGGCGGACATCATGACGAAGAAGGTGAAAACCTGCGGCCCGACCGACACGGAAGCGGAGCTGATGGGGCTGATGACCGAGCACCGCATCCGGCATTTGCCGGTGGTGGAGGGCGGCAAGCTTGCCGGCATGATCTCGATCGGCGACGTGGTCAAGCAGCGGATCGAGTCGGTCGAACGCGAAGCCGAAGAGATGAAGAGTTACATCGCCTCGGCCGGATGAGGCGCGTCAGGATTTGTAGACTTCCTTGGGATCGAACAGCGGCATATCGCCGGTGAATTCGAGGCCGTCCTTGACGAGGCGGCGGTAGAAGCAGGTGCGGCGGCCGGTGTGGCAGGCGGCACCCCGGCCCTTGGGCACGGCCCTGATCTGCAGCACGTCCTGGTCGCAGTCGGTGAGCAGTTCGCGGACCTCAAGACTCTCGCCGGAGGTTTCGCCCTTTTTCCAAAGCGTCCGGCGCGAGCGGCTCCAGAAATGGGCAAGGCCGGTTTCGCGGGTGCGCTGCAATGCCTCGCGGTTCATGTGGGCGAACATCAGAAGAGTTCCGTCGCGCGCGTCGGTGACAATCGCCGGAATCAATCCGTCCGCGTCGAACCTCGGCTGAAACTCTTCGGTTTCCTCGAGCCCCGATGCCATTACAGGGAGAAGCCGCCGGCCGGGGCCCGCACCAGGTCCATGAAGCGGGCTTGCAGCACGGGGTTCGATTTGAACTCGCCGATGAACTGGGTGGTGATGGTCGCCACGTTGCGCTTGCCGATGCCGCGCATCGACATGCAGGTGTGGACAGCCTCGAGCATGACGGCGACACCGCGCGGCGCCAGCGCCTCGTTGATGGCGCGGGCGATCTGGGCGGTCATGGTTTCCTGGGTCTGCAGGCGGCGGGCGAATATGTCGACGACGCGGGCCAGCTTGGAAATGCCGACGACTTCGCGGGTCGGTAGATAGGCCACATGGGCGCGGCCGACGAAGGGGGCGATGTGGTGCTCGCAATGGGAACTGAACTCGATGTCGCGCAGCATGACGATGTCGTCGTAGCCGCCGACGTCCTCGAAAGTGCGCGACAGGGTGTCGATCGGATCCTCGTCGTAGCCGCCGAAATACTCGCGGAAGGCCTTGGCCACCCGTCGCGGGGTTTCGAGGAGGCCTTCGCGGGCCGGGTCGTCGCCGGCCCAGGCCAGCAGGGTGCGGACGGCGGCCTCGGCCTCTTCCTGGCTCGGCCGCTTGGCGGCGGCATCGCGGGCGATCTTCTTGACGATGGCGTCCATATCGATCTTGCTCACTGGCTATTCCACTCCCGACCCACCGGACCAATATGGCGGCCAACAGACCCGGTTCAAGGCTTGCATTTCATGTCCGGCGGTTCCCATATCATGGGCGCGGGGCTTCCGCAAACCGCCAAACGACATGCTTGCCGCCGTCCGCGAACAGCCTAGAATGCCAACATGATCAACGACATATATAACCGGAAAATCCTCGAATTCGCAGCCGATATTCCGCTTTTGCATCGCTTGCCCGAGCCGGACGCAACCTCGGTGCAGGTGTCGCGGCTGTGCGGCTCAAAGGTGACGGTCGATCTCAAGATGGACCATGGGGTGGTCACCGGCTTCGGCCACGATGTGAAGGCCTGTGCGCTCGGCCAGGCCTCGTCCTCGATCATGGCGCGGCATGTGGTGGGCTCGACGGGCAGCGAGCTCAAGGCGCTTCGCCAACAAATGCACCGGATG
The DNA here is from genome assembly GCA_031370475.1 of Hyphomicrobiales bacterium. Taxonomy (GTDB): domain Bacteria; phylum Pseudomonadota; class Alphaproteobacteria; order Rhizobiales; family Aestuariivirgaceae; genus Aestuariivirga. Next base: position 5,120 of record JANMQL010000435.1, read on the forward strand.
CTCAAGGAGAACGGGCTGCCACCCGGCGGAAAATGGGCCGATCTCGAAGCGCTTCTGCCGGTCCGCGATTTCAAGGCAAGGCATGCCTCGACGCTGCTCACCTTCGATGCGGTGGCGGATGCGGTCGCGCAAATCGAGGCAAAGCAAATGGAGACTGCCAATGCCTGACAAGCCGCCCGCCGCAATCGTCGCCGCCAAAGTCGAGGCGCGCACCGGCACCATCTATCCGCCGCCCTATGCGGCGGCTCTGGCGGAGCGCGAGAAGCGGGTGCTGGGCGATGCCTTCGGCCTCACGCAGTTCGGCGTCAACCTGACGACGCTCAAGCCGGGGGCGTGGTCGTCGCAGCGCCACTGGCATGAGCGCGAGGATGAGTTCATTTATGTGGTCGATGGCGAGATCGTGCTCATCGACGATGCCGGCGAGCATAAGCTGACATCCGGCATGTGCGCGGGCTTCAAGGCGGGCGCGCCCAACGGCCATCATCTGGTCAATAAGTCATCGCGCCCCGCCACCTATGTCGAAATCGGCACCCGCTCGCCCGATGAGCGCTCGCATTACCCCGAGGCCGACATGCAGGGCGTCAAGAAGGACGGCAAGTGGACGCTTACCCACAAGGACGGGACGGCGTTTTGAATGGCCAAGCGGACCTATAGCCCCTTGAGGATGGTTTCCACCGGCAGAAACAGGATGCTGCTGCCTTCGGGAAATTCCTTGAATCCGTAGCGGAGATAAAATGCCTTCGCATCGTCATCAATCGCATGAACCATCAGGGCGCGGCAACCGGCCGACATGGAGATTGCCGCGGTCCGCTGCAGCGCATCGCGCAAGAGACCGGCGCCGAGACCTTGCCTCTTGTATCGCAGATCGACGGCTAGGCGCCCCAAGACCATCATCGGCACCGGATCGGGCATGTTGCGGCGGAGATTTCCGGAGAGCCGGTCGTGGGTGACGCCTCCCGTAGCCAGGCAATAGTATGCGGCGACGGAAGCTCCAACGCAGACCACGTAGGTGCGAGCCGACCTGGCCTCGGACTTCATCGCCCAATGGCGCAGCCAGTCGTTCAACGGGGCCTTGCCGCAGTCAAAGCCGGAGAGATCGTGATGGGCGGCGATCGGCTCTGGCGCGCTGAACCGTCCTTGGGCTCCGCGCGGATTGCCGGTCAGCTTTCCCAAGGCACCCGGCTCGCGAGCAATTGCTTCAATTTCGCGTTGGGCTGCGGCGGACGGTCCAGAAGCGCCGACAGGGCCGCAAAAGCTTGCCGGTCGAGCCGGAAAAACCGACGGTCGAGCAGCGCATCGATGGCGTTGCGGCGGGCGCTGTCGATAACGAATTCCGAGACGGTCTTGCCTTCGGCTGCGGCGGCGGCGTCAATCAAATGGCGCGTTTCCGCATGCAGCCTGATGTTCAGATGGGCATCGCGGCGGGCGCTGCGACTGGTGGCGGAGATTTTTTTCGTTCTCGGCATGGCAGGCGACCTCGGATGCCACATTAGGCGCCTGTGTTCACAATGTCAATACGGCGCCATCAACGCCGCTTGCCTTCAATGTCCGGCGCCTTGGGGAAGCGGCTCTGCAAGTCGCGGCCGGTGACGCTCATGTGGTTGCGGGTATATTGCTCGGAGGCATCGCGCAGCGGCTGGAAGTCCCAGGGGAAATGGTGGCCGCGTTTCAGGGCCTCGAACATCAGGTGGCGCGATTGCTGGCTTCGCAAGACTTCGGCGTGGATGCGCGGAATATCGAACTTGGCCTCGACCTCCTGGCGCATGGCGGCGGCGAGGAGATGTGAGGCCGCGAGATTGTTCAGTTCATCCGGGTCGGCGGCGAGATTGAAGAGCTGATCGGGATCGCTCGGCGTGTGGATGAATTTCCACGGCCCCCGGCGCAGCATGTACATGGGGGCTACGGCGCCTTCGGCGAGATATTCGCCCCAGGCGGCGGCCTCGGGGTCTTCGGAGGAGCCGGTCAGCAGCGGATACAGACTGCGGCCATCGACTTCGCGGGCGAGATTGGCGCTGCCGCCATTGGCGAGGCCCGCGAAGGTCGGCAGGATGTCGGCGAGAGTGACCGGCTCTTTCACGCGGCGCGCCGCGAAGCGCTTCGGCGACCAGACGATGAGCGGCACATGGGCGGAAGGTTCAAGCCAGGACATCTTGTACCAGAGGCCGCGCTCACCGAGAAAATCGCCGTGGTCGGAGGTAAAGACGATCACCGTATTGTCGAGCCTTGCCGTTGCTTCCAGTGCGGCGATCAATTGGCCGAGGAGATCGTCGACATAGGAGATATTGGCGTAGTAGCCATGACGTGCAGCGCGGAGATCCGCCTCGGTCACTTTGTAATCG
>JANMQL010000051.1:0-8806 GCA_031370475.1 Hyphomicrobiales bacterium
TGACCGCGTTTGGACATGGAACTACTTCTTTCTGATTTCACTTTTATCTATTCAAGAATTGGCCGCCCGCGCCAATTCACTCGCCCTGATCTTGTGGCTCTCACTCTTCAGCTGTCCGCAGGCCGCCATGATGTCTCTCCCGCGCGGCGTGCGCACCGGCGAGGCGTAGCCCGCCTTGTTCAGCACTTCGGCGAAGACCTCGATGGTGTCCCAGTCGGAACACTCATATGGCGTGCCGGGCCAGGGATTGAACGGGATGAGATTGACCTTGGCGGGAATGCCCGCCAGCAATTTCACCAGGCGCTTGGCATCGGCGAGCGTGTCGTTGACGCCCTTCAGCATCACATATTCAAAGGTGATGCGGCGCGCATTGGAGACGCCGGGGTAATTGCGGCAGGCGTCGAGCAATTCCTTGATCGGATATTTCTTGTTGATCGGCACGAGCTTGTTGCGGATTTCATCGGTGGTTCCATGCAGCGAGATCGCCAGCATGGTGCCGATCTCGGCGCCGGCCCGGGGAATTTCCGGCACCACGCCGGAAGTGGACAACGTAATGCGCCGTTTCGACAGCGACAGGCCCTCGCCGTCGGAAGCGATGTTCATGGCATCCTTCACGTTGTCGAAATTGTAAAGCGGTTCGCCCATGCCCATCAGCACCACATTGGTGATGTAGCGCCCGCCCGAGGGCGGCGTGGGCGAGGCCTCGATCTGGTGCGGCCATTCCTCAAGACGGTCGCGGGCGATCATAACCTGGGAGACGATCTCGTTGGCGGTCAAATTGCGCACCAGCTTCTGGGTGCCGGTGTGGCAGAAGGAGCAGGTGAGCGTGCAGCCCACCTGGCTCGAAATGCACAAGGTTCCGCGGTCCTCTTCCGGAATATAGACCATCTCGACTTCATGGCGCTGGCCGCGCTCGTCGGGGGCAAAGCGGATCAGCCATTTGCGGGTGCCGTCGGTCGAGACCTGCTCGGTTGTCACGTCGGGACGGCCAATGACGAATTCCTCGTCGAGCCGCTGCCGCAAGTCCTTGGCGATATCGGTCATATCGGCGAAGCTTTGGGCGCCCCGGTGATAAATCCAGTGCCAGATCTGGCGCATGCGCATGCGCCGCTGTTTCTCCGGAACCCCGGCGCTTGCCAGCGCATCGGCCAGCCGGCCGCGCGTCAGCCCGATCAGCGACGGACGCGGATCGTTAGGCAGATAGCGCGGCGGGGCCGGCGATATGTCGAGAAGCGTCGTCATGGCGGGCTGCCTTAGCACAGGCGATGGGCCAAACGCTACTTGCAGGCCTGGTCGATCTTGGCCATGGCGGCGGAAAGGCCCTTCAGCGAGTAGGTGTCGGTGGTAACCGTACCGCGCCAGGAGGTGCCTTGCAGCGTCATCGCCTTGCCGCCTTTCATGGTCGCAACGATTTTCCTGTCGGTTGCGGCGTCTTCCGCCCAGGCACCGTCGGCATTGGTGCGCATTTCGAATTTGGCTTCGTCGATCGCCAGCTGGACCGAAGATTCCTGCTTGAAGGGGTAACCGATGATGGTCGAAACTTCGTCCCGGACACTGCGCCCCGGCATATGGGTGACGAGGAAGAAGATCGGATCGCGCTTGGCTGCCTTGGGCTCGCTGGCTTTTGGCCGCGACGAGACATAGCAGACCTTGGTGTCGATGGCCTTGTAACTATAGGCCGACCAGTCGCCGAATTCGCCAAGAAGCAAGGGCTCCTTGTCCTCGGCATAGGCCCCGGCCGCACCGCAAAATATCGCCATGAGGAACGCTATCGTCCCTCGCCGCCAGGTGGGAATCATGTGCAAAACCATAGACTCAACATTCCGGAAAATCCATTGCGCCCAATTGCGTGAAGAATCCGGCCCAAATTGGGCGGGAATGGCCGGAGGTTCATATTGCGGTGCAAAAACTCCTGCGGTAAGCCGGTTTCGGCAGGCGGGAGGATCAATGGAGCGGACAGCGGCAACAGCGGACTTGGCCGGACAAATGGCCGAGGCGGCCCGCGCCGCCGAGTCCCTGTGCGCCAAGGTAAAACTGCACCTGTCCCAGCGCCTGATGCCCGGCGGCAAGCTTTCAGCCGAGGCCCTCGACCGCGACCAGCATGCCGCCCATGGGCTGGCCTGGCTTGCCACCTATGCCACGACGCTGCGCGAGCTTGGCGCCTATGCGGTAAGACTGGCAGCGGAAGATAGGCTTAGCGAAACCGAGAGCCTGATCGTGGCGATCGCCGCTGGCGAATATCTCAACCAGATTGCCGGCGGCATTCCGATGAACCAGGCGGAATTCCTGCGGCCAGCTGATCTCGGCCTCAGCTACGCCGATCTGGCACCGGTCATCGCCGCGAGACTTTTCGACACGGGCAATACGGCCGAGGCACGCGCCCGTCTGGTCGAGCTGATCGCCGCGAGTGAGAATTTCGGCGATACCGGACTCGATCCGACGCTGGCCGAAATGCAGGACACCATGCGCCGCTTCGTGGCCGCCGAAGTGGCACCCCATGCCCATGGCTGGCACCGCCGCAATGAATATGTGCCGATGGAAATTATCGCAAAGCTCGCCGATCTCGGCGTCTTCGCGCTGACACTTCCGGAAGAATATGGCGGCATGGGCCTGCCGAAGCAAACCATGTGCGTGGTTTCCGAGGAACTGTCGCGTGGCTGGATCGCCGTCGGCTCGCTCGGCACCCGCGCCGAGATTGCCTGCGAACTGATCCTCAACGGCGGCACTGAGGCCCAGAAACAGAAATGGCTGCCGAAAATCGCGTCCGGCGAAATTCTCCCCACCGCCGTTTTCACCGAGCCCAATACCGGCTCCGATCTGGGTTCGCTGCGCACCCGCGCGGTGCGCGACGGCGATCGGTACAAGATTACCGGCAACAAGACCTGGATCACCCATCCGGTGCGCGCCGATCTCATGACGTTGCTCGCCCGCACCGACGCGAGCGAGCCGGGGTACCGCGGCCTCTCCATGTTTCTCGCCGAGAAGCCGCGTGGGCACGATGCCGATCCGTTTCCGGCCCAAGGCATGTCGGGCTCCGAGATCGAGGTGCTCGGCTATCGCGGCATGAAGGAATATGAAATCCGTTTCGAGGATTTCGCGGTCAAGGCGGAAAACCTCCTGGGCGGCATCGAGGGCCAGGGCTTCAAGCAGTTGATGCAGACTTTCGAATCGGCCCGCATCCAGACGGCGGCCCGCGCCGTGGGCGTGGCCCAGAATGCCCTCGATCTGGGCCTGAAATATGCCCGGGACCGCGCCCAATTCGGCAAGCCGATCGTCAATTTCCCGCGCATCGCCGACAAGCTGGCGCTGATGGCGGCGGAAATCATGGCGGCGCGCCAGCTCACCTTCTTCGCTGCCCGCGAGAAGGATGCCGGACGGCGCTGCGACCTCGAGGCCGGCATGGCGAAACTGCTCGCGGCGCGCGTCGCCTGGGCGGCCGCCGACAATGCCCTGCAGATTCACGGCGGCAACGGCTTTGCCCTCGAATATCAGATTTCGCGGGTGCTGTGCGATGCCCGCATTCTCAACATTTTCGAGGGCGCCGCCGAAATCCAGGCCCAGGTGATTGCCCGGCGCCTGCTGGAAGGCGGAAATTAGCGCGCCAGGATCTTGAGACCGGCGATCAGCCCGCTGGCGAACAGGCCGGCCACGGTGGCGTAAAAATCGTCAAGCCCTTCGACGATGTCGAGGCCATGCACGGCGATGTTGCGGTCCCGCGCCGCGCGGAAGGCGGCGAGGCGTTGGGCCGTGAACTCGCGCCATTGTCCGGTCACGTCGCTGGCGCCGATCTCGGCAAATCCAGCCGCGGCGAGCTGGGCCCGGTACTGGGCCGGAGTGGGCAGCATCGGACACTGCACCTTGACAGCGAGCGCCTCGGCCTCGGCCGCCGCCGGCTCGCGCCGCTTGCCGTAGTCCTCGATATAGAGGCTGCCGCCGGGCTTGAGGGCGGCGCGGCAGACGGCAAACAGCCGCCGGCGGTCGGCGATATGCAGGAAGCAGAGAAACGAGACGATGGCGTCATAGGGACCGTCGAGCCCGTCGAGAATGTCGCCACAGCGATGCGCCACAAGATGGCCGAGCCCGCAGCGCGCCGTCAGGCCGGCTGCGAGACTGTCGAGATCGGGCTGAATTTCCAGCGCCGTCACATGGGCGCCGGTGGCGGCGGCAATGTGACGGGCCGGGCCGCCGATGCCGGAACCGACATCGAGCACCCGCATGCCGGGCGCCAGGCCGAGCGCGGCGATCGCCTCGTCGACCGCCGCCGTGCCGAAATAATGGTAGTGGTCGAAGGGCGCCAGTTGCGCGGCCGACAGCGGCGCATCGCCGGCGATGCCGACGGCCGCCAGCTCATTATGGATGCGATGCACCCTGTCGTAGAGTTTCATCGCCTTCACGGCTTCACCCCTCGCCTCCCGCCGCCATTATCGCTACAAGCCGGACCAAGTTGCAACGGGGCGATTCTGCGATGAACGGAAGGACCATACTGGTGACCGGCTGTTCCTCGGGCATCGGTTACGCTTGTGCCACCGGTCTCAAGGCGCGCGGCTGGCGGGTTTTCGCCACGGCCCGCAAGCCCGCGGACTTGCAGCGGCTGCGAGGCGAAGGTCTTGAAGCCCTCCATCTCGATTACGCCGATGCGAGTTCGGTCGAGGCCTGCGCGGCGGAAGCCGGCGAGCGCGCCGGCGGCAGGCTTGACGCCCTGTTCAACAATGGCGCCTACGGCCAGCCGGGGGCGGTCGAGGATGTGCGGCGCGATGTACTCGAAGCCCAATTCGCCGCCAATTTTTTCGGCTGGCATCAACTGACCCGCGCCTGCCTGCCGCTGCTGCGCGCCAATGGCGGCGGCCGCATCGTCAATTGTTCCTCGGTCCTGGGCCTTGTAGCGATGAAATGGCGGGGCGCCTACAATGCCTCGAAATTCGCCATCGAGGCGCTGTCCGATACGTTGCGGCTGGAACTCAAAGGCAGCAACATTCATGTTGTGTTGATCGAGCCGGGGCCGATCGCCACCCGCTTCACCGAGCATGCGCTCGAAGCCTTCAACCGCAACATCGACGAGACGACGTCGCACTATAAGCAGGCCTATGCCCGCCAGCGGGCGAGGCTCGGCAAAGGCGGCTCCAACCGCTTCAAGTTGCCTCCCGAGGCGGTCTTCGGGAAACTGCTGCATGCGCTGGAGAGCCCCCGGCCGCGGGCCCGCTATTATGTGACCACCCCCACCTATATGATGGCCTGGGCCCGCCGCCTGCTGCCGCAGCGGCTGCTCGATGGGCTCCTGCACAAGGCATCCGATCAATGAATATTTTCGATTACCTCGTGCCGATTTCGGTCGCCGCCGTTGCGGTGGTACTTCTGCTCGGCCTGTGGAACATGCTGCGCGGCGGCTCGCCCAACCGCTCGCAAACGCTGATGCGCTGGCGCGTCGTCCTGCAATTCCTGGCCGTTGTGATCATGATGGCCGGTCTGTGGTTCATGAACCGCTGACCTTGACGAAGCATGCGGCCTTCACCAGATAGATTCGATGGTTCCAACCCGTTACGAAGCAACTGTGCGGCAAGGTTTCTGGCCCAAGCTGGCCGGCGTGCTCGCCCGCATCCCCTTCGCCGAACAGGCCATCGCCGCCTTCTATTGCGCCTTCGATCCGGCAACGCCCCTGAAGGTGAAGGGCATCCTGCTTGCGGCCCTTGCCTATTTCATCCTGCCCATCGATGCATTGCCGGATTTCATCGTCGGGATCGGATTTACCGACGACATGGCCGTGCTGCTTACCGCCATCGGCATGATCCGCAATCACATGACCGAAACCCATCGCGACAAGGCGAAAGCGGCGCTGGAAAAACTCAGACGCGGCGAGCCGGTGACCGCGTGACGATCAGCACCGCGCCGGCGCAGACCGCCATGCCGAGGATTTGCACGGGCGCCAAAGTCTCGCCGAACAGCAGATAGGTCATGGCGGCGGCCACCGCCGGCACCAGGAAGATGAGGCCGGAAACGCGGCTCACCTCGCCGTGGCGGATGAGCAGCATCAGAAGCGTGATGGCGCCGAGCGACAGGACGATGACCGACCAGGCAAGCGCCACCCAGGCATCGATGCTGCCGTCGAAGCCGAAATTCTCGGTCAGCGCCGCGCCGAGGCCGACCACGAGGCTGGCGCCGAAATATTGCCAGGCGCCGCCGCTGGCCAGATTGAGGCCGGTGGCAAACCGCTTCTGGTAGACCGTGCCGAAGGAAATGCCGAAGGCGCCGATAAGCGTGGCGGCGGTGGTGATGGGCGTGATGCCGCCCAATGCCGCGAGGTTGAGCCTGGGCGCAACGACCAGCGCCACGCCGGCGATGCCCGTGGCCAGCCCCATCCAATGGCGCCAGCCGATCGATTCACCCACCATGAAATGGGCGAGAATGGCGGTAATCAGCGGCTGCAACCCGACGATCAGCGCCGCCACGCCGGCCGGCATGCCATGGGCCACCGCCCAATAGACCGGCCCCAGATAGGCGCCGTGCAGAAACGCCCCGGCAACCATCGCATGCAGCGCCAGCCTCGGTCCCGGCCATGGCGCCCGCAGATACCCGGCGATGACGGCGAAGAGCGCCCCGGCGATGGGAAAACGCAGCGCCAAGAAGGTCAATGGCTCGACATGCGGCGCCGACAGCCGCGCCACCACGAAGCCCGTCGCCCACATGAGCACGAACAGGGCGGGAGCGGCTCTGATCCAGTCGGGCGCCGGTTTGGGGGAATTCATGGCCGGGCGTTGATGCCCGGGTTCGGTTGATGAATCGAGGGATTTCTTGAGCATCCGGCGGGCAACCGGTTAAGCTTGCCGCATGATTCCTTCGCGCCCGACCATCGCCTCGCTGACGCTCGAAGCCGTGCAACGGCTGTTTGCCGACGAGGCGATTCCGCTGGCCGGCAATATCGCCTTCCGCACCGTGTTCTCGGCCTTTCCGTTCCTGATCTTCCTGACGGCGCTGGCCGGCTTCTTCGGCAATGCCGATCTGGCCGAGCGCATCGTCACCTATCTCCTGAGTGTCGCGCCCGAGCAATTGGTGCGGCCCCTGGCACCGGAAATCCGCTCGATCCTCACCGTGCCGCGCACCGGGCTCTTGAGCCTCTCGGCGCTGTTGACCATCTGGAGCGCCATGGCGGGGGTCGACAGCGTGCGCGTCGGCCTCAACCGCGCCTACGATCTGAAAGAGCACCGCAATCTCTTCTGGCTCTATGGCCAGAGCATCCTCTTCGTCATCGCCTCGGCGGCGGTGCTGCTCGCGGTGTCGCTGCTGATCGTTTTCGCACCGGTGTTCCTCGCCTTCATCGATGCCCAGGCGCCGGACTTCCGCGGCAGCCTCACAACGATCGATCAGTTGCGCTATCCCATCGCCGTTCTGCTACTGGCAGGAGGTCTGCTGCTCTGCCACCGCGTGCTGCCCGCCAGGCGGCTCAATGTCATCGAGCTCCTGCCCGGCGTTCTGCTCACCGTCGCCGTATGGCTCGCGCTCTCCAGCGCCTTCTCCTATTACCTCGTCAACTTCAACACCTTTGCCTCGACCTATGCCTCGTTGTCGGGCCTCTTCGCGGCGATGTTCTTTCTTTATCTCGCGGCGCTGGTCCTGATCTTCGGCGGCGAGGTCAACCGCGTGCTGTCAGTGCGGCGGATCACGCGATCTGCGCCGGAGACGACGGACCTCGGCGAGAAGTGATGCTTTTTTGTAAGTTCCGTTCCTTCCCCTGAACTGTCGCCGCCGGATTCAACCCAGCGACCCATTTCTCCGCGTGACGGACAAGCGGAGCCAGCGGCACGAGGGGCCTCATCAACAAGTACGGGGATGACAAACAGGAAGTGCGGATTCACTTCACCGCCGCCTCGATGGCGTCCTCGAAGCTCCGCAATCCCGTGCGCGGTGCGCTCACCAGCACCGCCATGTTGCCGGGGCGGTGCTCGTTCTTCCACATCTTCATGTGCGCCTTGGGGATGTCGCGCCAGGCATAGACCTCCGACATGCACGGATCGATGCGCCGGGCGATCACCAGCCTATTGGCGTTCGAGGCCTGCATGAGATTGGCGAAATGCGAGCCCTGCACGCGCTTCTGGTGCATCCACAGATAGCGCGCATCGAGCGTCAAATTATAGCCCGTGGTGCCGGCGCAGATCACCACCATGCCGCCGCGCTTGACCACCAGCGTCGAGACCGGAAAGGTCGTCTCGCCCGGATGTTCGAACACCATGTCGACATTGTTGCCCTTGCCGGTGAAGGCCCAGATGGCCTTGCCGAAATCGCGGGCACCCTTGAGCCAGTCGTTGTATTCGCTCGTGCCGACCTTCGGCATCTGGCCCCAGCACTGGAAATTCTTGCGGTTGATGACGCCGCGGGCGCCAAGCTGCATGACGAAGTCGCGCTTGTCGTCATCGGAGATGACGCCGATGGCATTGCCGCCCGCCGTGGCGATGAGCTGCACCGCCATGGAGCCCAAGCCGCCGGAGGCGCCCCAGACCAGAACATTCTGGCCGGGCTTCAGCGTGTGCGGCCGATGGCCGAACAGCATGCGATAGGCGGTAGCCAGAGTCAGCGTGTAGCAGGCCGCCTCCTCCCAAGTGAGGTGCGCCGGCCGGGGCAGAAGCTGGCGCGCCTGGACGCGAGCGAATTGGGCGAAAGAGCCGTCCGGCGTCTCATAGCCCCAGATGCGCTGGGAGGCCGAGAACATCGGATCGCCGCCATTGCATTCCTCGTCGTCGCCATCGTCCTGGTTGCAGTGAATGACGACCTCGTCGCCCACCTTCCAGCGCCTGACCTTGGCGCCCACCGCATAGAC
>JANMQL010000122.1:0-6661 GCA_031370475.1 Hyphomicrobiales bacterium
CAATCAAATAAATCGGGATTGGGGGTGACAAGCCCCGGCCCGGTTGCTACATAGCCCACGCGCAGAGCATATTCCGGCAAAGCGTTCACGCTTTGCCGAAAGGAATAGGCTCCAAGAATAAGTTTAACGCGGGATGGAGCAGCCCGGTAGCTCGTCAGGCTCATAACCTGAAGGTCGTTGGTTCAAATCCAGCTCCCGCAACCAACAAAAGCCCGTCAACTCAACGAGTTGGCGGGCTTTTCCAAAATTGGGGACCGATCAGGCACGCCCAGGCTAGGGCGTGGGCCGGTTCGCCAGCGCGCGGTCAAGGGCGGCCCGCAGCCGCCGGCCGAGCTCGGCGATTTCGGCCTCGGTGATGATCAGCGGCGGGGCCATGACGAAGCAGCCGGCCAGCGGCCGCACGATCACGCCTTCGGCGAGGCCCGCCTCATAGACATCCTTGGTGACGCCGCCGACCTTGAGACTGCCCGCCGCACCGGCCCGGCCTTCGCCCGGATAGGCGACTTCGACAGCACCAGTCAGGCCCCATTTGCGATTGCCCACCACCAGCGGATGATCGAGCAGGCTGTCGAGCATCTTGTTCCAGCGCGGGATCATGCGCCGCACATGGCCGAGGATGTCGCGTTCCTCGAAGATGTTGAGCACCTCGTTGGCGACCGCCGCGGACACCACATGGGCATGGTGGGTGGCGCCATGGGCGAACCAGCCCTTGGCCTCGTTGCCGATATCGAGACGGCGGTTGAACTCCTCGCCCATGATAATGCCGGCGATCGGCATATAGGCGCCGGAAATGCCCTTGGCCGTGGTCATGCAGTCGGGTTCGAGGCCCATGGATTCGGTCGCCCACATGCGGCCGGAGCGGCCGAAGCCCGTCACCACCTCGTCGATGAACAGCTGGACGCCGTATTTGCGCAGCACCTTGGTGATTTTCGGAAAGTAGCTGGCGGGCGGCGGGAACATTCCGGAGGAGACCGAGACCGGCTCGGCGATCATGGCGCCCACGGTTTCAGGGCCCGCCTCGACGATTACCTGCTCCAGTTCGGCGGCAAGCCGGTCGGTGAAAGCTTCCTCGTCCTCGCCCGGCAGCGCACATTGGGCCAGCTTGGATGGCTGACCTGCAGCGAGAAGCCCATGGGGATGCCGAAGCTTTCGTGCAGCTCCTGGGAGCCGCCAAGCGCCGATGTGGCGATGGTCGAGCCGTGATAGCTGGCCCGGCGCGAGATCATCTTGCGGCGATTGGGCTCGCCGGCGAAGCCGTTGCCGTACCACATGAACTTGATCAGGTGGTCGTTGGCCTCGGAGCCGGTCGTCGAAAAATAGATGCGCGGATTCTTGACCGGCGAGAGGGCCGCCAGCCGCTCGGTCAATTCCATCACCGCCGGCACGGTGCGGTGGATGGCGGAGGAATACATGGGCAATGCCTTCAATTGCCGGGTTGCCGCCTCGACCAGGCGCTCCTCGCTGAAGCCCAAGGAGACGCAATAGAAGCAGGAGACCGACTCGATATAGTCCTTGCCGTTCTCGTCGAAAATGAAGATGCCCTTGCCGCGGTCGAACACCAGCGGACGCTCGGTCTTGAGCCGCTTGAGATCGCTGAAACCGAGAAGAATCGAGTCGTTGCGGTAATTGCTGTTCTTTACTTCGATGTTCATGGCGGGGATTCCTGTTGCGGCGAGCCTATGCCGCTGCCGCCCGAAGTCAATACGCCACGGCTCTGGGCGGCTCCGCGTCTATTGACACGGTACGGAGGCGGCTTGAAGATTGCTTTTCCAAGGGTTTGGCGGCGCGTTCCATGCACGGCGTTATTGAAAATCCGGCGATCTATCCGAGTCTCGAAGGCCGCAGCGTGTTCATCACGGGCGGTGGCAGCGGCATCGGCGAAAGCCTGGTCGAGCATTTCTGCTGCCAGGGCGCGCGAGTGTGTTTCGTCGACATCGCGGAGGACGCCTCACGGGCCGTGGTGGCGCGCCTGAAGGGTGGCGGGGGAACCGCACCGCATTATATCCCTTGCGATCTGCGCGACATCGAGGCGCTGCGGCGGGCGGTGGCCGAGGCCGGCGAGCGGCACGGGCCGGTCCGGGTGCTGGTCAACAACGCCGGCAACGACGAGCGCCATACCACGGAGAGCGTTTCGGTCGAATACTGGGACAATCGCATGCAGGTCAATCTGCGGCACCAGTTCTTCGCCGCCCAGGCGGTGCGCCCGCACATGCGCGAGGCGGGCGGCGGTTCGATTATCAATTTCGGCTCGATCACCTGGCTGGTGGGCGATGCCGACTGCCCCGCCTATGTAACAGCCAAGGCGGCGATCGGCGGGCTGACGCGGGCCCTGGCGCGCGAGCTGGGACCGGAGAAGATCCGGGTGAACTGCGTGCTCCCCGGCTGGGTGATGACCGGGAGGCAGGTAAAACTGTGGCTGGACGCGGCCGGCGAGCGCCAGATCGCCGACCGCCAATGCCTGAAGGAGAAGCTCTATCCCCCGGATATCGCCCGCATGGTGCTGTTCCTTGCCGCCGACGACAGCCGCATGTGCACTTCGCAGAACTATATCGTGGACGGCGGCTGGGTTTAACAACGACAACAAGCAAACTGGAGGAGACGTCGATGACACTGAAACTCAACAGGCGCACCGCGCTTGGAATGGCCCTCGCGGCCCCCGCCATCCTGCGGTCGAGCCGTGCCTTCGCGGCCAAGGAATTGCGGGTCATGGCCTGGCAGGGCTATGCCGACGACGACTGGGTCAAGGAATTCGCGGATCAAACCGGCGCCAAGGCGAATATCGTATTCATCGGAACCGATGACGAAATCTGGGCCAAGATCAAGGGCAGCGAAGGCAAGGATTTCGACGTCTTCGCGGTCAACACGGCGCAACTGCAGCGCTATATCGACGGCGGCCTCACCACGCCGCACGATCTGTCGAAGCTGCCGAACCAGAAGGAGGTGCTGCCGCGCTTCCGCGACCTTGCAACCGTCAAGGGTGTGATGCGCGACGGCAAGGTGCATTCGATTCCATTCTGCTTCGATTCAATCGGCATCATCTACGACAAGGACAAGGTCAATCCGGCGCCCGACAGTTTCGAAATTTTCTGGGACGAGAAATACAAGGGCAAGATCCTGGCCTATGACAATGGCGAGCACAATTTCTCCTTTACCGCGCTCACCATGGGCATCGAGGATCCGTTCCATTTGTCGGACGAGCAGATGGGCAAGATCAAGGAGAAGCTCATTGCGCTCAAGCACAATGTTCTGAGCTTCTACACGACGCCCGACGAGGCGCTGCAGCTCTACAAGAGCAACGACGTGGCGCTGATCTGGGCCAATTACGGGCAGCAGCAGGTCAAGGCCATGAAGGACGCAGGGGCCAATATCGAGTATGTCAACCCCAAGGAAGGCGCGCTCGCCTGGCTCGACACCTGGGCGATGACCAATGGCGTCCAGGACGTCGATCTGGCCGAAGCCTGGGTGAATTTCCTGCTGCAGAAGAAGATCGGCCAGCAGCTTTCGGAACGCACCGGCTTCGGCAATACGGTGGTCGAAACCGGCAGTGCGGGGGCCAACGACAAGCTGGTGTGGCTCGACTTCGTCGAGGATCCGACCAAGCGCTCCGATCTGTGGAACGAGATCAAGGCACAGCCCTGAAGCTGAACGATTGCCGCGGGAGCCCGGCCGCCGGTTCGGCCGGGCCTCGCGTCATTCACAGGGCAGGCTCACCATGCTATTTGTCGGAAACGCACGGAGCGGACTATGGCCGCGCCTGCTGGCGGGTTTCGCCTACGGCCTGCCGCTGCTCGTCATCGTGGCACCGCTGGCGAGCTTTCTGGCCTATAGTTTCTTCCGGATGGAGAGCGGCCAGATCGTCCGCGACTTCAGCCTGCTCAATTATAAGCGCTTCTTCACCGACGCGATCTTCATTCCGGTTCTCTGGCAGACCTGCCTTCTCTGCCTCGCGGTTGCGGCGCTGGCGACGCTGGCCGGCTACCCGGTGGCCTTCCTGCTCGCCAATCTGAAAGGCCGGCGCCGCTACTTCCTGCTGCTCATGGTGCTGGTGCCGCTGCTGATGAGCTACATCATCAAGATCTATGCGATCCGCAGCATTCTCGGCGGCAACGGTTTTCTCAACCGCTTTCTGCTGTGGAGCGGGCTGATCGACCAGCCGCTCACCCTCTTCGTGTTCAATCTCAATGCCGTGCTGCTGACGCTGACAGTGCTGCTCATCCCCTTCGCCATCTTGCCGATCTTCCTGGCGCTCGAGCGCATCCCGCGCAGCCTCATCGAGGCCTCGAGCGATCTCGGCGCGTCGAATTTGCAGACATTCGCCCGCATCGTTCTGCCGCTGAGCCTGCCCGGCATTGTCACGGCGGCAACCTTCGTGTTCGTGCTGGCGATCGGCGACTTCCTGACGCCGCAGATGGTGGGCGGGCAGAGCGGCTTCACCTTCGGGCGCATCGTCTACAGCCAGTTCGGCACGGCCTTCAACTGGCCGTTCGGCGCGGCACTCGCCGCCATTCTGGCGCTGGTGGTGATCGCCGTTATCGCGGCTGGAAACCGCGTGGAGCGGGGCCGAACATGATGCGGCTGTCAGGCCCTATAGTCGCGGCGCTGTCGGCGATGACGGCGGCGGTCTTCATGCTGCTCTACGGCCCCTTGCTGATTCCCATCCTGTCGTCGTTTTTCACCGTCGCGCATGGCGATGTGCAATGGTCCGACCCGTCGTTCTCCTCCTACGTGGCGCTGGCGGCGAATGAAGGCATTCTCGAGGCCTTCGGCAATACCCTGATCGTCGGTTTTTCAGCCACGCTGCTGTCGCTCGTCTGCGGCACGCTTCTGGCCCTGCACTATTGCGGCGGCAGGTCGGGGGCCCGCGAGGCCATGCAGTTTGCGGTGTTTCTGCCGTTCCTGATGCCGCCGATCATCACCGGCCTGTCGCTGCTGATCTTCTTCCGCGAGACCGGCATTGCGCGCTCGCTGCTGACGGTGATCGCCGGCCATACGGTCTTCGTCCAGGCTCTGGCCTATCGCACCATCGTGGTGCGGCTGCAGTCGATGGGACCCAGCATGATCGAGGCCTCGACCGATCTCGGCGCTTCCGCCTGGCAGACGCTCGTCCATATCATCCTGCCCAATCTGCGCAGCACCCTGATCGGCGCCGGCGTCCTGAGCTTCGCGCTGTCCTTCGATGAAACTCTGATCACGCTCCTGGTCACCGGCACCGCCAATACCCTGCCGATCCGCCTGTGGGCGATGATGCGTCTGGGCTTTGCGCCCGATATCAATGCCCTCGTGGCGATTATCCTGGCGCTGACGGCCTTGCTTTGCGTGCTCGCCGTCCGCCAGTTTTTACCCGCCGAAACGGAGTCCGGCGACTAAATGCGGCCGGCCAGCCAGGCGAAGCACTGCAGCCACAGGCGGCGATAGCCGTCCCATCCGGCGAAGCTCTGCGGCAGCCAGTGTGGGCCGATATCGGAGGTCCAGGCCATGCTGCGTCCGGCGCCATGTTGGGTGAGGGCCAGGAGCGGCTGGTGACCATAGTCGGCGCCGGTGGTCAGCAGGAGCCTGGCGCCGTCCTTGAGCTTCGTCTCATTATAACCGAGGAGCCACGGCCATTCGCCGCCCAGACCGTCAAGCACCGGATGAGCTTCGCCAGCCGGCGTGGGCTGGAAGCCCTCGGGAACCTCGACGCGATCATCGCTGGCCAGCATGGTCACCGGCAGGATCGCCTCGATGGGGGTGCGGGCATAGCGGGCGGCACCGTTGATGCCCTGGAAGCTGTAATAGCCGCCGATCATCATGAAGCCGCCGCCTTTCTCCACCCATTCGGCGATCAGCCGCAGCCGATTTGGCGTGCGCTGGCCGCGCACGAAACTGTCGGGATGTAGCAGCAGCGAATTGGCGCCGATATCGGAGAGGACGACCACATCATAGGCGGCGAGCCCGGCCAGCGTGTTGGGAAACTGGGTGGGCGCCAGGTGGCCCGGCAGATGCACGAGATCCACCTCGCTGCCGGCAAGCGCCTGCTGCAACGGGCCGATGCCGGTCTGGAACTCGGCGGTGAAAAACTGGTCGAAGCCCTTGGTGTGGGTGGTGGTGCTCGACCAGGACTCGCCGGCGAGGAGAACGCGTATCTTGCTCATTGGCACAGTCTGAAGCCGGATGATGGCTTGCGTCAACCGGTTGGATCGGGCTCAAATGGCGCGGATGAATTACGACTACATCATCGTGGGCGGCGGCTCGGCGGGTTGCGTGCTGGCGGCGCGGCTGTCGGAGGATACGGACGCCAAGGTTCTGCTGATCGAGGCGGGCGGCGGCGACCGCAATCCGCTGTTCCACTGGCCGGCCGGCTTCGCCAAAATGACCAGGGGCATCGCTTCCTGGGGTTGGTCCACGGTGCCGCAGAAGCACATGCAGGACCGGGTGTTCTGGTACACCCAGGCCAAGGTGATCGGCGGCGGCTCGACCATCAACGCGCAGATTTACACGCGCGGCCATGCGCTGGATTACGACGGCTGGGTCCAGGCCGGCTGCACCGGCTGGAGCTACCGCGAGGTTTTGCCCTATTCCCGCAAGGCCTAACACAACCACACATTTGACAATGAATATCATGGGCGCGGCGGGCCGCTCGGCGTCTCCAAGCCGCGCGCCACGCTGCCGATCTGCGAGGCCT
>JANMQL010000131.1:0-1967 GCA_031370475.1 Hyphomicrobiales bacterium
TGGCCTCGATCTTGTCGCCCATCACCCGGATATGCTCGGCGCTCGGCCCGATGAATTTGAGCCCGTGCTCGGTGAGGATTTCGGCGAATTTGGCGTTCTCCGAGAGGAATCCGTAGCCCGGATGCACCGCCTCGGCGCCGGTGATTTCGCAAGCCGCCACGATCGCCGGAATGTTGAGATAGCTGTCGCGGGCCGGCGGCGGGCCGATGCACACGCTTTCATCCGCCAGCCTGACATGCATGGCTTCGGCGTCGGCGGTGGAATGCACCGCCACCGTCTGGATGCCGAGCTCGCGGCAGGCGCGGAGCACCCGCAAGGCGATTTCGCCGCGATTGGCGATGAGGATCTTGTCGAACATGGATTACTCGATCGCCACCAGGGGCTCGCCGAATTCGACCGGCTGGCCGGTCTCGACGAAGATATGGGTGACCTTGCCGGCCTTGGGCGCCGGAATTTGGTTCATCGTCTTCATCGCTTCGATGATCAGCAGGGTCTGGCCCTGTTTCACTTCGCTTCCCACCTCGATGAAGGCAGCCGCCTCCGGCGCCGCGGCGCGATAGACGGTGCCCACCATCGGCGATTTCACCGTGCCCGGGTGATCGGCGTCCGCCACCTTGGCCGCCACGGCATGATGCACCGGCGCCGGCGCCGCTGCCACGGTCGCAACCGCCGTCATGGTCCGCGACACCCGTACCCGTGTGCCCTTTTGATCGAGTTCGATTTCGCTGAGGCCGGTTTCGTTCAGGATTGCCGCGAGGCTGCGGATCAGATCGAGTTCCGGATTGCGCTTGGCGGCGGGCGCCGGCAATGGCTTCTTGACGGACATCTGCTAATTCTTCCTTGCTGTCTTGAGATGATGGGCGAGCCCGTCGAGCGCCAGCTCATAGCCGTGGCCGCCGAAGCCGCAGATCACCCCAAGGGCGGTGGGCGAAACATAGCTGTGATGACGGAACGGCTCGCGCCGGTAGATGTTGGTGAGATGCACTTCGATCACCGGCACATCCGCCGCCTTGAGCGCATCGTGGAGCGCGATCGAGGTGTGGGTATAGGCGGCGGCGTTGAGCACGATTCCGCAGGCCTTGCCGCGCGCCTCCTGGATCCACCCGACCAGCTCGCCCTCGACATTGCTCTGGCGGAAATCGGCGGCGAGCCCCAGCGCCTTGGTCTTGGCGGCGCAGCGCGCCTCGAGATCGGCGAGCGTTTCCGACCCGTAGACGGCCTGTTCGCGGCTGCCGAGCATGTTGAGGTTGGGGCCGTTGAGAATGAAGACCGGTTTCATGGAGGCCTGATTTGTCCGGATAATTTGTCTCTGGCTTATAGGCGGTCTCCGCCAGCCTTGGAAGCGGGTGGACCGGCCCTGTGGATTGTCTCAGCAGATGGCGCAGGCACTGGTCTTGCGCGCCTCCTGCACCGCGGCCTGCAGCTCGTCATGCGGCAGATAGCCGGGGATCAGATTTGTGCCGATGACGAAAGCCGGCGTTCCGCTGATCCCGAGCGTTTGAGCGAGCTTGATATTGCGGTCGATGGCTGCGGCGATGTCGGCCGATTGCATCTCCGCCTTGAGCTTTTTCATATCGATCCCAACGCTTTGCGCAATTTCGTCAACCGCCTGAGCGTCGATCTTGCCCGCATGCTCGTACAAGGCCAGGTGGAATTCCAGATATTTTCCTTGGGCTTGCGAAGCCATTGCCGCCCGTGCCGCGTATTCCGAACCTTCGCCGAGAATCGGAAATTCCTTGAAGACGACCTTGAGCTTGCCGTCGGTCGCGAGAATACTCTTGATAATCGGCATGCTCTTCTTGCACCAGGGACAGTTGTAGTCGAAAAACTCGACCAGCGAGACATCGCCGTCAGGGTTGCCGCCAACGGGAGACGCCGGATCGTTGAAGATTTCATCGCCTGCACTGGCAATCATGGACGTCAACTCATTGACCTCCGTCTCCTTCTGCCGCGCTTCAAGCTGCTTG
>JANMQL010000181.1:0-49217 GCA_031370475.1 Hyphomicrobiales bacterium
CGTCGTGTCCATGAACCGACGATCGTACCACCTGGGCCCGACGCGGCCTGTGCGCGCGGATACATTGAAAACATCACATGCGCAGCGGCCGGACCTTCATCGGCATCAGCGGTTACGACTACCGGGGCTGGCGCGATGCACCGCCTCGAGCGTCTCCTGATTGCGCGATTCGGCGCTGGCGGCGGTCTCGGCAACGGCGCGCAAACCGTCCTCGAGGGCCTGGAGCTCCGGCGATGGACCCAGGGCCGGAGACTGGGCCGGCGCCTGCCCGCCCATGATCCGCTCGGCCATGCGATTGGCCGCATCCTCGGCGATCTCGCGGGCCATATTGCGGTTCTGATCGACGTTTTCGTAGAGCTGGGTGATGGCGCGCTCGATGGTCTCGAGATGGCCCAACTGCTGCTCGGTGTGGGCGACGCGGTCGTTGACGGCGGCGAGCTGCTGTTCGAGGGCGGCCACGGCGCGGCCATTGTCGTTGGCGCTTACCGCATCGGTCAGCCGCCGCTCAAGATCGGCGAAGCGGCGCTCGAGCTCGGTGAGCTGCGGCAGCTTGCGGGTCTCGAGCTGGGTCTTTTCCAGTTTTTCGGCGACATCGACGAGGCGGCGGTCCATATCGGCCAGCGGCCGGAGATCGGGTCCTTGCGCGACGCGGGCCGACAATTGCTCGAAGGCGACGCGCAGCGCATGCACGTCGTGCTCCGACGCGGTGTCGGCCTTCACATCGTCGATGCGCTGGTTGAGGCTGCCGATTTCGGCGCGCACGCGCTGCAATTCCGAGGCATTGCCGGTGCTGCTGTCGGCGAGCGCGTTGTGGGCTTCCTTGAGGAGACCGAGAATGCGCGATTCAATGTCGTGCAGTTCCGACTGTGCGGCCTGCACCGCCGACGTCTTGGCCCTGTTGGCGAAGGTTTCGGAAGCCTCGCGGACATGCTCCACCCGTTCGGCAAGCTGGCCCAGCTCCCTGCGCACCAGATCCGGCAGCGTCGTGCTGGCCACCGTCTCGGAACGCTCGACGCGCTTGGCCAATTCGTTCAGCCGGGTTTCGAGATCGTTGAAGGCGGGGGCCGATTGCCGCACGAGAGTGGATTCGGCGGCGCGCTGGGCCATGTCGCCCATCCGGTCCTGCATGGCCTTGAGCGATTCGCGGGTGCGTTTCTCGCTGACTTCGATGTGATCGACAATGTTGCGCAGCGCCGTTTCCAGGGCCTGATAACCGGGCACTTCATCGGGCTGGCGCGCCGCCGCCTGGGCAATCTGGCCGCCAAGCGCCGACAGGCGCTCGTCAACCGCCGACAGGGCATCGGCCGTCTGCTGCTCATTGCTGTCGAGGCGGCTGAGGATGCGATTGAGCGATTCGACATCCTGGCGCTGCCGGCCGGGCTGCTCATAGGCGCGAATCGAGGCCGACTGCTGGTCGCGCTGGGCCAGACGGGTTAGTTGCTGGGCGATATCCTCGAGGCGGATGGTGGTGTCGTCCCGGCCGCCGGAGGGCTTCTCATCGGTGGAAAAATCTTTTGCCGCAGTCTCATGCTGGGACGTTGCAACCTTCTTTGCGCCGTCGGATTGGTCGAGAATCACCGAATTTAACCACTCGCCGAGGGTCATGCCGGATCGCCGGGCAGCGTCCTTTGCCGCCTCCCTTATGTCGGGATCGATGCCCTTCACACTCCACGGAATGCCCGGTTTCATTCAGTTTCTCTCTTTCCTGGGCCGCCCCTGCTTCCGGCTATAGGGCCGGCCAGGACGCACGGGCGGCGCGAAATCCCCTGCCTGAAAGTTAACGGGTTTGGTAAAGATTCAGTTAAGCGGTTGATCCCCGGATGCAAATTGCCGATCCCGGACACGAGAAAGTGCCGCCATCGGGCAACCAAGACTGGCAGGGCGTTTGCATAAGCCCTTGTACAAGTTGACGCGGCGGATATATGTATCCGCGTCAGCATCCGCCCATGAGGGCATTGTCTCGCTGGAGAAACACATGGCCGCAGCCGAACAGAAAGACCGCTCGAACCGGGATCGGACCTATTCGATCACCGAACTTTGCCGCGAATTCGACGTCACCCCGCGCACCCTCCGCTTCTACGAACAGAAAGGCCTGCTGCATCCGGCACGGCGCGGCTGGACGCGCCTGTTCAGCTACCGCGACCGGGCCCGCCTGCAGCTCATCCTGCGTGGCAAGAAGGTCGGCTTCGCGCTGGAAGAGATCAAGGAGATGCTCGATCTCTACAATCTGCGCGACGGCCAGCTGACGCAAATGCGCATCGCCTCGACCAAGATGCGCGAACGCCTCGAAGCCTTGCGCAAGCAGCGCATTGAACTGGAGGACGCCATCGCCGATCTGGAGCGTACCGTCGTGGTCATCGACGGCATGCTGAAGGAACGCGAAGCGGCGGCGGCGCCGAAATCCGCCACCAGCGCCTAACCCGCCAGACTTGCACAATCGACGCGCCCCGGGTGATATGCTCGCCGGGCGCGTTTATATTTTGTGGATGGGGATGATTCCGGACCGGCCTCTCGCCTTCGACGGCAATCGCCTCGACCGCAGCGCCAACCGGCGCGGCGACGAGGCATGGCTTGCGGCATTGCTGGAAGCACCGGGCTCGCGATTCGTGCAGATCGATGCCGACCGCGCCGCCGTGGTGGATGGAAAGCTGCAAACCGGCCGCAATGCAAAGAGTTGCGAAAACTATTTGCTCGGGATCGATGCGGGCGGCACGGCATGGTTCGCAAGCCGCGGCGATGCCACGGAAAACCTGCGCGACCTGCGTGGCCTGGCGGTCGAGGGACTTCTGCCCACCGATGAACTCGCCCTTCTCGCCCAGGCCCGCTCGATCGTCCATTGGCACGAGCGCCACCGCTTCTGCGCCAATTGCGGCATGGCAACCGAAGTGAAGGATGCGGGCTACCGGCGCCGGTGCCCGGCCTGCTCGGCCGAGCATTTTCCACGCACCGATCCGGTGGTGATCATGGCGGTGCGCCACGGCGACTCGATCCTGCTCGGCCGTCAGTCGTCATGGCAGGCCGGCGTCTATTCGACTCTCGCCGGTTTCGTGGAGCCGGGCGAGACCATCGAGGCGGCCGCGGCGCGCGAAGTGCTGGAGGAATCCGGCATCCGCTCCCATGCCTATCGCTATGTGGCGAGCCAGCCCTGGCCGTTTCCCTCGAGCCTGATGATCGGGCTCGTCGGCGAGGCGCTCGACCGCGATATCCGCATCGATGCACGCGAACTCGAGGATGCGCGCTGGTTTGGCCGCGCCGAAGTGGACGACATGCTCAACGGCACCCATGAGAACGGCCTCAGGGCGCCGCCGCCCATGGCCATCGCCCACCGGCTCATGCGGCTGGCGTTTCAGCCGCCCTGATCGGGCTGCATCATGCGCGCCAGTTCGGCGCGGAAGGGGCTGGCCTTGTAGACACCGAGCACACGCAGATGAGTGGTGAAGAATTCCAGCTCCTCCAGCGCCAGGCGGACATTGCGCTCGGAGGGGTGGCCCTCGATATCGGCATAGAACTGGGTGGCCGAGAACTGGCCCTCGAGCTGGTAGGATTCGAGCTTGGTCATGTTGACGCCGTTGGTGGCGAAGCCGCCCATGGCCTTGTAGAGGGCGGCCGGCACGTTGCGCACCCGGAAGACGAAGCTCGTCACCACCGGCCCGTCCTCGGGCCCGGCATCCTGCGGGGCGGCCGACAGAACCACGAAGCGGGTGGTGTTGTGTTCCTCGTCCTCGATGTCGCGGCGGATCACTTGCAGCCCGTAGATTTCGGCGGCCAGCGCCGTGGCGATGACGGCGCGCGTCTTGTCCTTGATCTCGGACAGCTCGCGCGCCGCTCCCGCCGTGTCGGCGGCCACCACCGGCTTGAGCTTCATTTCGCGGATCACCTTGCGGCATTGACCGAGCGCATGCACATGGCTGTGCACGGTTCCGATCGCCGCTGGATCGGCGCCCGGCAGCGCCAGCAATTGATGGTGCACGCGCAGGAAGTGCTCGCCGGCGATATAGAGATTGGAACGCGGCATCAGGTGGTGGATGTCGGCGACGCGGCCGGCGACCGAATTATCGATGGGGATCATGGCCAGCGCCACCGCGCCATCCTTCACCGCCTGGAAGGCATCCTCGAAGGTGCCGCAGGCCAGGGGCTCGTGCCGCGGAAACGCTTCGCGGCAGGCGATATGGGAATTGGCTCCGGCTTCGCCCTGGTAGGCGATCTTCGATGTCATGGCGCGGTCCTCAGCAACTGGCGGGCGATCTCAAGCTCGGCCGCTGTATCGACGCCGAGCGGCACGGTGTCAACGCGGACCACGGCAATCTTCATGCCATGGTCGAGAGCCCGCATCTGTTCGAGCCGGCGTTCTTCTTCGTGCCGGCTCACCGGCAGGGCGACGAAGCGCTCAAGCGCTTCGCGGCGATAGGCATAGAGACCGATGTGGTGCCAGTAGGGCGGCTCATGTTCGGGACCGATTAGGCGGACGAAATCGCGGGCGAAGGCCACTTCGCGCTCGCCGCTCAAGGCCGCGATGGCCTTGACGATATTGGGATTGGCGACATCGGCTTGATCGGCGATCGGGGCGGCGATGGTCGAAATGTCGACCGCCTCGTTGAGCAGGCCCGCCAGGCAGCGCTGGATGGACAGGGGATCGATCACCGGCAGGTCGCCCTGCAGATTGAGGACGTACTCATATTTGCCGCGAGGATCGCGCAGGCCGAGCGCCGCTGCGATGCGGTCGGAACCGGAGGGCAGGTTCGGATCGGTGACGATGGCGTCGCCGCCATGGGCCCTGACCACCTCGGCGATCTCGTTCTCCGCCACGGCGACGAGCACCTGGCCGACCTTGGCTTCCACGGCCCGCTTCCAGACCTGGACGATCATCGGCAGACCGCAAATATCGGCCAGGGGTTTGCCGGGAAGCCTGGTCGAGGCCATGCGAGCGGGGATGACGACGATGGTATTGTGGTGTTCAATCATGGGCTTGGGTGAGGGCGCGGCAAATTGCTCAGGACTGTCTTATACGTATTGCGGTGCTGTCGAGAAACAATTAGTTTCCGCGCCGATCTAGCGCATATCCCGCCAAAGTGCGACGCACTTTGGCGACAAGGATATGCGCTAGCAATTGAATCTGGAGCATGTCCTAATCGGCGAAGCGATTCCACTTCGCCGTGACATGCTCTGAAGGCAGGGGGCGGAAGGCTCGATGGATAGCTTTGAATTCAACAAGATGGCGGGCGCGGTGCTGGGCACGGCGCTGGTGGTGTTCGGGCTCAAAGAGCTTGCCGGAGCGATTTACCATTCGCCGGCGCCAGAGAAACCCGGCTTTGCCATCGAAGTTGCGGAAGCGGCAACCGGCGGCGAAGCCACCGGCGGCGGCGAGACGGCGGCGGTTTCGCTGGGCACGCTGCTGGCCTCGGCCGATGCAACCAAGGGTGCGGCGGCGGCCAAGACCTGCGCGGCCTGCCACGATTTCACCAAGGGCGGGCCGAACAAGGTGGGCCCCAATCTGTGGGACGTGGTCGAGCGCGCCCCCGGCAGCCATGAGGGTTTCAGCTATTCCGACGCCATGAAGGCCAAGTCGGGCGAAAAATGGACCTATGAGGCGCTCAACCAATTCATCACAGCGCCCAAGGAAGCGGTGCCCGGCACCAAGATGGGTTTCGGCGGCGTCAAGAAGGATCAGACGCGGGCCGACCTGCTCGCCTATCTGGCGACGCTTTCGGACGCGCCGAAGCCCTTCCCCGCCCCGTAAAGGCCGCAAAGCCTACGCAGATTTAACACCGGCAAAATGCTTGGAGCATGTTCTTGTCGCCAAAGTGCGCGCACTTTGGCGGAACATGCTTTTGCCGGTGTTTTCTTTTGGCCGCACAAATGCGTATCTATAGCGGCGAATCAGAGACGGAGAATTCCCACCCATGAAGCTCTCCCGCCGCAGCCTCCTCAAGCTGGCAGGCATTCCGCCGCTGGCCAAGATCGTGGGGGTGCAGCTTGCCCACGCCGAGGACCGCGAGTTCCACCATGCGCTGACGCTGTTCGACGACATCAAGTACGCGCCTGACTTCCAGCATTTCGATTATGTGAACCCTGCCGCACCGAAGGGCGGGCGGGTGCGCTTCAGCATGGTCGGTTCCTTCGACAACCTCAATCCCTACACATTCAAGGGCGAGACCGGGCCCGGCGCTTCGAACGAAACCTTGCTGACATCGTCGCTGGACGAGCCATCGACGGAATACGGGCTCGCCGCCGCCCAGGTCTGGCATCCGGAAGACCGCTCCATGGTGGTCTACCGGCTCAGGCCGGAGGCGCGTTTTCACGACGGCAAGGCGATGACACCTGAAGACGTCATCTGGAGCATGCAAGCCCTGCGCGATGCCCATCCCTTCTACAATTCCTATTACAAGAACATCGCCACGGCCGAGCAGACGGGCGACCATGAAGTGGCCTTCGTCTTCTCGCAGAAGGGCAACCGCGAATTGCCGCTGATCACCGGCCAGTTGCCGGTACTGCCCAAGCACTGGTGGACCGGCAGCGATGCTTCGGGACGCCCCCGCAATATTCAGGAGACGACGCTGGAAGTGCCGCTCGGATCGGGCGCCTACAAGGTCGTTGATGTGAAGCCCGGCGCCTCGCTGCTGCTCAGGCGGGTCGACGACTACTGGGGCAAGGACCTGCCGGTCAATCTCGGCCAGAATAATTTCGACGAGATCGAATATATCTATTTCCGCGACGCCAATGTGATCATCGAGGCCTTCAAGGGCGACCAGTATGACTGGCGCACCGAGACCAGTTCCAAGGCCTGGGCCACCGCCTATGATTTCCCGGCCGTCAAGGACGGCCGCGTCGTCAAGGAGGAAATCCACCTCAAACAGGTGGAAGGCATGCAGAGCTGGGCCTTCAATTTGAGGCGGGAGAAATTCCAGGACGCGCGGGTCAGGCGCGCTTTCAACTACGCCTTCGATTTCGAATGGTCGAATACCAATCTGTTCTATGGCCAATACACGCGCTCGCGCAGCTATTTCAACAATTCCGAGATGGAGGCCAAGGGGCTTCCCTCGCCCGAAGAATTGGCGATCCTCGAGCCGCTCGGGGATCAGATACCGGCGGAGGTATTCACCGCCGAATATGCCAACCCAGTCAATGCCGATGCAAAGGAGCGCCGCAAAAATCTGCGCGAGGCGGCGAAGCTCCTGGACGAGGCCGGCTGGAAGGTGACGCAGGACGGCGGCAAGTCGGTGTTGAAGAATGCCAAGGGCGAGACGCTTGCCGTCGAATTTCTGCTCGACTCGCCGCTGTTCGAGCGCATCGCCCTGCCCTATCAGCAGCAGCTCGAACTGCTCGGCATCGGCGTCACGATCAAGACCATCGATAGCGCCCAGTACGAGCGCCGCACCCAGACCTTCGATTACGACATCGTGGTGGGAAGCTGGGGCCAATCGCTGTCGCCCGGCAACGAGCAGCGCGATTTCTGGGGCAGCGCAGCAGCGGACAAGAACGGCAGCCGTAATCTGATCGGCGTCAAGAATGCGGCGATCGACAAGCTCATCGATACGATCATTTTCGCCAGGGACCGTAAGGGCCTGATCGCCGCCTGCAAGGCATTGGACCGGATGCTGATCTGGAATCATTTCGTGGTGCCCATGTGGTTCATCCCCTTTGAGCGCACGGCGCGCTGGGATCGTTTCGGCAGGCCGGACAAGCTGCCCGACTATTCGACGGGCTTTCCATCGATCTGGTGGTGGGACGCGGAACGGGCCGCGAAGGTCAAGGGTTGATGCGGCAAGGGTGGACGGCGGCGGTTGCGATCATGCTGACGGCGGGGCTGGCCGATGCCGCACCCCGCCACGGGCTTTCGGTGTTCGGCGATCTGAAATATCCGCCGGACTTCGCCCATTTCGAATATGTGAACCCCGATGCGCCGAAAGGCGGGCGCATGGCGCTGATCGGGCCTGCCGCCAACGATACCTTCGACAGTTTCAACGGATATATCCTCAAGGGCGATCCGGCCCAGGGCATCGATCTCATGTTCGATTCGCTGATGGCCCGGGCATTCGATGAGCCGGACGCGGTCTATGGGCTGGTGGCGGAGTCGGCCGATGTGGCCGATGACGGCAAGAGCGTCACTTTCGCGCTGCGCAATGCCGCAAAATTCGCCGACGGCTCGGAACTGACGGGCGAGGATGTCTGCGACAGTTTCCGGCTGCTGTCGACCCAGGGCCACGAGAACATCAAGCTGACCATCAAGGATGTGGCATCTTGCGAGGTGCTGGAACCCCGTGAGGTGCGTTACCGTTTCAGCGGCGGGAATGTGCGCGACCTGCCGGTCACCGTGGCGCAGCTGCCGATTTTCTCCAAGGCCTATTACGAGAAGATGGATTTTTCCAAGACGTCGCTGGAGCCGCCGCTCGGCTCCGGCCCCTACAAGGTCAAGGGCTTCCGGCAGGGCGAATATGTGACTTATGAATTACGCCCCGATTACTGGGCCAAGGAATTGCCCGTCAACCGGGGCCGCAATAATTTCGGCGAGGTGCGCTTCGATTATTTCCGCAACCGCACGGCGGGTTTCGAGGCCCTGAAATCGGGGGTCATCGACTTGCGCGAGGAATATACCTCGCGGGACTGGGCGACGGGCTATGATTTTCCCGCCCGCAAGGACGGGCGCGTCAAGCAACTGGTGTTGCCCGATGAAACACCCTCGGGGGCGCAAGGCTTCTTCATCAATCTGCGGCGCGAGAAATTTCAGGACATAAGGGTGCGCCAGGCGCTGGGTCTCGCCTTCGATTTCGAATGGTCAAATGCCAATCTGTTCTTCGGGCTCTACGCGCGCACCGCCAGTTTCTTCGAGCAGTCGCCCCTGAAGGCGGAAGGCAAGCCCGCGCCGGAGGAACTCGCCATTCTCCAGCCGATGCGCGCCATGCTGCGCCCGGAGGTTTTCGAGGCCGCCGAACTGCCGCCGGTGAGCGACGGTTCGGGGCAGGACCGCAAGCTGCTTAAGCGGGCCTCGGAGTTGCTCGACGCGGCCGGCTGGAAGCCAGACGGGACCTTGCGCAGGAATGACAAGGGCGAGGCGCTGACGATCGAATTCCTCATCGACAATCCGGCGTTTGAGCGCATTCTCGGGCCCTATGTGAAAAACCTGCAATTGCTCGGCATCGATGCCGCGATTCGCACCGTCGACGAGGCGCAATACCAGATGCGATTCGAGGACTTCGATTTCGACATCGTGTCGAGCCGGTTTTCCTCCGGCCTGACGCCGGGCACCGACCTTCGCGTCTTTTTCGGCACCGCCTCGGCCGGGGCCAAGGGCAGCTACAATGTTTCCGGCGTGGCCAGTCCGGCGATCGATGCGCTGATCGACAGGGTTGTGGCGGCAAAATCGCGCGCCGAACTCGATGTCGCCGGACGGGCGCTGGACCGGGTGCTGCGGGTGGAACATTTCTGGGTGCCGAACTGGCACAAGCCAAGCCACTGGGTCGCCCATTGGGATGTCTTCGGGCGCCCGGCCATCAAGCCGAAATACGACCGTGGCATTGTCGATACCTGGTGGTATGAGGCGGACAAAGCCTCGAAGATCGAACGCGGAAACTGACACCTCGCATGGGCGCCTATATAATCAAACGCTTCCTGCTGATGATCCCGACGCTGCTCGGAGTCATGCTGATGACCTTCGCCGTCATCCAGTTCGTACCCGGCGGGCCGATCGAGCAGGTGATCGCCAAGATGCAGGGAACCGCCACCGATTCCACCGCCCGGATCACCGGCGACACCGGCAGCGAAGCGGGCGGCAACGAACAGACCCAGCCGGGAGGCGGCGGCGGCGAATCGACATTCAAGTACATCGGCAGCAAGGGACTCGATCCGGAATTCATCAAGGCGCTGGAAAAGCAGTTCGGCTTCGACAGGCCGGTGCACGAGCGCTTTCTGCTGATGATGACGAATTACCTTACCTTCAATTTCGGCGAGAGCTATTTCAAGGACCGCAGCGTGGTCGGCCTGATGATCGAGAAAATGCCGGTGTCGATCTCGCTCGGCCTGTGGCTTACCCTGGTGCAATATCTCGTGTCGATCCCGCTCGGCATCCGCAAGGCGGTCCGTGACGGCAGCAATTTCGACATCTGGACCTCGGCCGTCATCATCGTCGGCTACGCCATACCGAGTTTCATCTTCGCCATCCTGCTGATCGTGGTGTTCGCCGGCGGCAGCTATTTCACCTGGTTTCCGCTGCGCGGAATCACCTCGGATTATTTCGAGCAACTGGGCTTCTTCGGCAAGATCGCCGATTATGCCTGGCACATGACGCTGCCGCTTCTCGCCATGGGGATCGGCGCCTTCGCCACCATGACGCTGCTCACCAAGAACTTCTTCCTCGATGAAATCCGCAAGCAATATGTGGTGACGGCGCGGGCCAAGGGCCTGAGCGAACGCCAGGTGCTGTATGGCCACGTATTCCGCAACGCCATGCTGCTGGTCATTTCCGGGTTTCCGGGCGCCTTTCTCGGCGCCTTCTTCACCGGCGCCCTGCTGATCGAGACGGTGTTCTCGCTCGATGGGTTGGGTTTTCTTTTCTACAAGGCGGCACTCGACCGCGACTACCCGATCATTTTCGCCAACCTCTATATTTTCACGCTAGTCGGGCTGGTCGTCGGGCTCATTTCCGATCTCATGTACACCTGGATCGATCCGCGCATCGATTTCGAACGGCGGGAGCTCTGAACGATGCGGCTCGCCAAACTCTCAGGCCTCAATGCGCGGCGCTGGCAGATCTTCCAATCGAACCGGCGCGGCTTCTGGTCGTTGTGGATTTTCCTGGCGCTGTTCCTGATCTCGCTGTTCGCGCCGTTCATCTCAAACGACCGGCCGATGCTCGTCTCCTACAAAGGCGAGCTGCTGTTCCCGGTCTTCGTGGAGTATCCGGAAACGAAATTCGGCGGCTTCCTGGCCCGCACCGATTTCCGCGATCCGGTCAATCAGGAGGAAATCGCCGCCAACGGTTGGATGATCTGGCCGCCGATCCGCTATTCCTACAGGACTGTCAACAACGAGCTGCCGTTTCCGGCGCCATCGCGGCCGGCCTTCCAGCTCACCCGCGAGGAGGCCTGCTCAAAATATCCGCAAGGGGCGGCGGATGCCAATTGCAACTTCGGCAATCTCAACTGGCTCGGCACCGACGACCAAGGCCGCGACGTGGTGGCGCGCCTCATCTACGGCTTCCGCATCTCGGTCGCTTTCGGCCTCATTCTGACGGTCCTGTCCTCGGCGATCGGCATGGCGGCGGGCGCGGTGCAGGGCTATTTCGGCGGCTGGACCGATCTCCTGCTCCAACGCTTCATCGAAATCTGGACGGCGATGCCGACCCTCTATCTGCTGATCATCATCGCCGCCGTCATTACGCCGAGTTTCTGGATCCTGCTGTTCGTCCTGGTGCTGTTCTCGTGGACGGGCCTCGTGGGCCTGGTCAGGGCCGAGTTCCTCAGGGCGCGCAATTTCGAATATGTGCGCGCCGCCCGGGCGCTCGGGCTTTCCGATGCCAAGATCATATTCAAGCATCTTCTGCCCAATGCGGTGGTCTCGACCATCACCTTCATGCCATTCATTCTGGCGGGCTCGGTGACGACGCTGACCGCCCTCGACTTTCTCGGCTTCGGCCTGCCGCCGGGCTCGCCGTCGCTGGGCGAACTCGTATCGCAGGGCAAGGACAATCTGCAGGCGCCGTGGCTCGGCTTCACCGGCTTCTTCGTCGTGTCGATCATGCTGACGCTGCTCGTCTTCATCGGCGAGGCGGTGCGCGACGCGCTCGATCCGCGGAAGACCTTCGCATGAGCGAACCGCTGCTCGAGGTGAAGGAGCTTTCGGTCAGTTTCCGCCAGGGAGACCGGGTGACGCTCGCCGTCGACCGCGTGTCGTTCGCGATCGGCAAGGGCGAGACTCTGGCGCTGGTGGGCGAATCGGGCTCCGGCAAATCGGTCTCGGCCCTATCGATCCTCAAGCTGCTGCCCTATCCCACGGCCCAGCATCCGTCGGGCTCCGTCGCCTTCAAGGGCGAGGAACTTCTCGACGCCGACGAGGGCGATTTGCGCCGGGTGCGCGGCAACAACATCACCATGATTTTTCAGGAGCCGATGACCTCGCTCAATCCGCTGCATAGCGTCGAGCGGCAGATCGGCGAAATCCTCGAATTGCACCAGGGCCTGACCGGCGAAAAGGCGCGCTCGCGCATCGTCGAACTCCTGACCAAGGTCGGCATCCGCGATGCCGGAACCCGGCTTCTCGATTATCCGCACCAGCTTTCCGGCGGCCAACGCCAGCGGGTGATGATCGCCATGGCGCTGGCCAACAATCCCGACCTGTTGATCGCCGACGAGCCGACGACGGCGCTCGATGTCACCGTGCAGGCGCAGATTCTCAAGCTGCTCAAGGAACTACAGGCGGAATCCGGCATGGCGATGCTGCTGATCACCCACGACCTCGGCATCGTGCGGCACATGGCGGACAAGGTCTGCGTCATGCAGAAAGGCAAAATCGTCGAGGCGGGTCCGGTCACGGACATATTCGCCAAGCCGCAGCATGCCTACACGAAGATGTTGCTGGCGGCGGAGCCGAAGGGAGCGCCGCCCAGGAGCGATAATTCCGCACCCATCATCATGGAGACCAAGGGCCTCAAGGTGTGGTTCCCGATCAAGCGCGGCTTCTTCCGCAAAGTGGTCGGTCACATCAAGGCGGTCGACGGCGTCGACGCCACGGTGCGGGCCGGACAGACGCTGGGCATCGTCGGCGAATCGGGATCGGGCAAGACGACGCTGGGTCTGGCGCTGTTGCGGCTTATCGCATCGGAGGGACCGATTGCCTATCTCGGCCGCCGCATCGACGGCTTCAATGCCAAGGCGATGCGGCCCTTGCGCAAGGATATGCAAGTGGTGTTCCAGGATCCGTTCGGCTCACTGAGCCCCAGACTGTCGATCCGGCAGATCGTCGAGGAAGGCCTGCTGGTGCAGGGCAAGGGGCTTTCCGGAGACGCGCGCCAGGCCCGCGTCGCCCAGGCGCTCAGCGAAGTGGGTCTCGATCCCGAAACCATGGACCGCTATCCGCATGAATTCTCCGGCGGCCAGCGCCAGCGCGTCGCCATCGCCCGGGCGCTGGCGCTCGATCCCAAATTCATCGTGCTGGACGAGCCGACCTCGGCGCTCGATATGTCGGTGCAGGCGCAGATCGTCGACCTGCTGCGCGGCCTGCAGCAGAAGCACAATCTCGCCTACCTGTTCATCAGCCACGATCTCAAGGTGATAAGAGCGCTGGCCAACGAGGTGATCGTCATGCGCGACGGCATCGCCGTGGAGCGCGGCGAGGCCCGGCAGATTTTCGAGGCACCGAAGACCGATTATACGAAAGCGCTGATTGCCGCGGCGCTCAATCTCAAGCCGGCTCCCGAAAACATCGTGAAGCAGTAATCATGGCTTTTCTGTTCATTCTGCCCACCTGGCCCGTCGATATCTGGAGCAAGGCAATGCGCAAGGCGGCACCCGCCCTCGATGTGCGCGTCTGGCCCAATGCCATGGGCCGGATCGCCGATATCGAATACACGGCCGCCTGGCTTCCGCCGCCCGGGGTGGTGAAAAGTCTGCCCAATCTGAAGGTGATCTTCTCGCTGGGCGCGGGCGTCGATGCCATTCTCAAGGATCCGACGCTACCGAAAGACATTCCCATCGTGCGAGTGAACGAGCCGGACCTGACGGCGCGGATGACCGAATACATCGTTCTGCAGGTGCTGCTGCATCACCGCCAGCAGCGCCGCATCGACGCGAACCAGAAGCGCAAGGTGTGGGACTCCTTCCCCACCCATGCGGCCTCCGACATGGGCGTCGGCATCATGGGGCTGGGTGTCATGGGAGCTGAGGCGGCCGAGCGGCTGCGCGATCTCGGCTTCAAGGTGGCGGGCTGGAGCCGGACGCGCAAGCGCATCGACGGCGTTCGCTGCTATGCCGGGGCGGCGGAATTCGATTCATTCTTGCGGCGGACCGACACTCTCGTCTCCCTGCTGCCGGCCACGGCGGAAACAGACGGCATCATCAATCGCGACACGATCCGCAAGCTGTCGCGCAAGGGCCCGTTCGGCGCACCGATCGTCATCAATGCCGGGCGCGGGAGCCAGCAGGTCGAGGCGGATATTCTCGCCTCGCTCGAAGCGGGCGAGCTTCATGCGGCCACCCTCGATGTCTTCCAGAGCGAGCCCCTGCCCGTTTCCAGCCCCCTGTGGAGTCATCCCAAAGTCACGGTGACGCCGCACTGCGCCGCCGATTCCGATCCGGAGGTGATCTGCGCCTATGTGGCGCGGCAGATCGAGCGGCATAGGGCCGGTCAGCCGCTTGACAATGTGGTGGACCGCACCCGCGGCTATTGAAGCCGCTTGATTGAGGTGACCTGGCCGTAGCTCCTGGCAATCCGGTCCACCGCCTCGCGCAGGGGCTCGGCCACGGTCAGCATGTGGTGGCCGTTGGCATGGAGCAGCGTGGCGTCGTCGGTCATGATGCCGACATGGCCGTCCCAGAACACCAGATCGCCGCGTTTCAGGCCGTCGAGATCGTTGAGGCGGAGATCGACGCCAAGATCGCGCTCCTGCAGGTCGCTGTCGCGCGGGCAGGCGATGCCGCAGGCTTGAAGCGCCAGTTGCACGAGGCCTGAGCAATCGAGGCCCTGCACCGATTTTCCGCCCCAGTAATAGGGCACATGGCGGAACATCTCGGCGATGGCGGTAAAATCGCTTTCCCACTGGTCCAGCGGCTTCAGATGTCGCACGAAAACAAAGCGGCCATCGGCGAGGCGGGCGAATTTTTCATCGCCGCCGCCGACCGCCAGCATGGCATTCATCGGCAGCATCACGGCCGGCTGCGATTTCAGGTCGGGCGCGGGATAAGCGAAAGTGGCCGGAACCGCGACGCGGTGGGTGGGTTTCGCGAGTTCCGCCGACAGGGCATCGGCGGCGAGGTAGCCGACATAATTGTCGCGTTCGAGCTGTCCCCAGGCCCAGCCCTCGCGGCTTTCGAAGATTTGGAGCTTCTCGCCCATCAGGGCCTGGGTCACTTGCATGGAATCGAAGCGCGGCTGGCGGTGAAGGGAGGCCAAGGGTGCGGCAATCCGCATGGCCGTGCCGTCGGCAAAGCGTTCCGCCTTGATGCGCGCCGCAAGCCGCCGGTCGGCGAGATCGGGGCGGAAGGCATTGAAGCGTGGATCGAGGTCAGTCATCGGCACGCCCTACACGGCCTTGGAAAGGCCGCCAATGGTATCGGCGAAGCGTTCGAGATAGAGGGCGCCCTTGACGGTGCGCTGCACCAGCACATTGCGCCGGTCCTTGTCGTCGCGGCGGCGCGAGACCAGTTCCAGCTTGCCCATGGAATCGAGCGCCCTTGTGATCACTGGCTTGGAGACAGCGAGCTTGGCGGCCAGATCGCGCACCGTATGCGGCGGCGCTTCCAGATAGATGGTGAGCAGAATGGTCATCTGGCGCAGCGACAGGTCGGGTCCGTCGTCGCGAACCATGGCCAAGTTCACGTCGTGCCAGAGTTTCAGCGCCTGGGCCGTGGTCAGTCCCAATGACATTCGATTCGCTTCCGTAATCCGGACAATTGTTACGGAACCGTATCATTCCTTCAGGATTTGGCAAAGGGCACAAACTATTTTGCATAACGATCGCGGATCACGGCAAACAGGGCGCGCATGGCCTGGGCTTCGGCTCCCCTCGGGCGGCCAGGGCGGGCGCTGGGCGTCCAGGCGAAAATGTCGAAATGCACATAGGCCTTGGCGCGCTCGACAAAGCGCTTGAGAAACAGCGCCGCGGTGATCGAGCCGGCATAGCCCGACTCGGAAGAGTTGTTGATGTCGGCGATGGGCGACTCGATCAGCCGGAAATAGGGTTCCCACAGAGGCATGGGCCAGAGCGGATCGTTCTCGGCTTGCGCCGCGCGGCGGATGGCATCGCAGAGCCCGGCATCGCCGGTATAAAAGGGCGGCAGATCGGGCCCCAGCGCCACCCGTGCGGCGCCGGTGAGGGTTGCCATGTCGATCAGCAGGTCGGGGGCCTCCTCGTCGGCGAGCGCCAGGGCATCGGCGAGGACAAGGCGGCCTTCGGCATCGGTATTGCCGATCTCGACGGTCAGGCCCTTGCGGCTCTTCAGCACGTCGCCGGGGCGGAAGGCATTGCCGGCGATGGAATTTTCAACGGCCGGGACGAGTACACGGAGGCGCACGGGGAGCCTCGCCTGCATGATCATCTGGGCGAGACCGAGGACCGTGGCGGCGCCACCCATGTCCTTCTTCATGAGAAGCATGCCGGAGGCGGGCTTGATGTCGAGGCCGCCGGTATCGAAGCACACGCCCTTGCCAACCAGCGTGACCTTGGGGGCGCTGGGCCTGCCCCAGGTGAAATCGATGAGGCGGGGGGCCCGGGGGCTCGCCTTGCCGACATCGTGGATCATCGGGAAACCGCGGCGGAGTGCCGCGCCTTTGGTGATGCGAAATCTGGCGCGATGGGCGGCGGCCAGTTTGCGGGCGGCGGCCTCGAGCTCGGCCGGGCCCAGATCGGAGGCCGGCGTATTGACCAGATCGCGCACCATATAGACGGCGCGCGCCGCGCGCAGGATCGCCGCGCGATCGACAGAGCCGGGGCAGAGGAGGCGCGCCGGCTCGCCGCCAGCCTTGCCATAGGCCGCAAAGCCATAGGCTTCGAGACACCAGGCCAGGGCCACCAGCCGCAGCTCGCCGGCATCGCCGCCCATGCTGTAAAGTCCGGGCGGCAGGGCGCGCGCCAGTTTTCCGAGGGCGAATGGATCGCCCGGGACAGCGCCGGCGCCGGCCAGGATTTCGGCGACCTTTCCGTGCGGTCCGGGAACCGCCAAATGACTGCCCGGAGCGGCTGTGAAGCCATGCGCCCCGGCCCACAGGCGCGCCGCGGCGGACAGAGTCTTCCGCCGCCCGTTCCAGGCGGCCGCGGCGACGACACGAATGGGAATTGCCTTTTCCCGCGCGCCGGCGGCGGCCAGCAGCCTGTCGATATCCATGACGTTCCGTCTCCCTGCCGAATGCATCCCTATAGACCGAAACAGCTTATGGTTAATGGTTTGTTGACGAGTGACGGACATGATCGGCCGCAACGTCGCTGCAACATCGCGCGATTCTTCGGGAGTATCGTCCATGCGGTCAATCCATGAAAGGCGGCCACAGCGCTATCTGACTTCGGCTCTTGTCCTCGCGGCGGCCCTGGCGACCGCGGCCTGCCAAAGCAAGACGGCCGGTCTCGATTCGCTCGATTCGATGAATACCGCCAGCACGACCAAGCCGTCCTTCACGGCCACCGCCGCGCTCGGGAAAAAGTGGCAGGCCGATACCGCCAATATCAATACGGGGCTCGCCTATGCCAACGGCCTCGAGGCGCTCGGCCAGACCGACCAGCAGATGCAAGTGCTGAAGACACTCAGCGCCAGTCATCCGGAAGATACCAAGCTGCAGGCGCTCTATGGCAAGAAGCTCCTGGCGGCGGGACTGGCGGACGATGCGATCGCGGTGCTCGAAGGCGCCGCGGCATCCGGCAATGCCGATTGGCGGCTGCTGTCGGCGCTGGGCTCGGCCTACGACCAGCAGGGCCGCTATGGCGAGGCCCGCGCGCAATATGGCAAGGCCCTGCAACTCGCGCCCGACGAAGTTACGGTTCTCAACAACATGGGCATGTCCTATGCGCTCGAAGGCGACTTGAAGCAGGCGGAGACCACACTGCGGCAGGCCTCGATGCTGCCCACGGCGGCATCGGAACCGCGTATCCGGCAAAACCTGGCCTTGGTCGTCGGTCTGCAGGGCCGTTTCGACGAAGCCCGCAAGATCGCCAGCGAAGACCTGCCGGCCGAACAGGTCGAAGCCAATATGGCCTATTTGCAGAAGATGCTATCGCAGCCCAATACCTGGCAACAGCTTTCCGGCGGGACCCAGGGCTGATCCCCCAGCCAACTACCCGGATATGAGAAAGGCGCGGATCCCGGGGATCCGCGCCTTTTCGATTGCCGGGCGATGCCTCAATTGAGCTTCATCACCATGATGACCGACGGTCCGAGAATGATGACGAAGATGACCGGCAGGAAAAACAGGATCATCGGCACGGTCAGCTTGGGCGGCAGGGCGGCGGCCTTCTTCTCGGCCTCCGACATGCGGCTATCGCGGTTTTCCTGGGCCAGCACCCGCAACGCGGTGCCGAGCGGCGTGCCATAGCGTTCCGACTGGATCAGCGTGGTGACAACCGACTTCACGGTGGCCAGCCCGGTGCGCTTGCCGAGATTATCGAAGGCCTTGCGGCGATCCTGCAGATAGGACAGCTCGGCAACGGTGAGAGCGAGCTCTTCGGCCAGCGGCACCGAGGCGCTGCCGATTTCGCGCGCCACGCGCTGCATGGCGGGCTCGATGGCCATGCCGGATTCGACGCAGATCAGCAACAAATCGAGGGCGTCGGACCAGGCGCGCTTGATCGAGAATTGGCGCCGCGAAATCATGTTCTTGACCATGATCGTCGGCAGATAATAGCCGAGTATCAGGCCGACGCCGGTGGCCGCAACGCGCATCGACGGACCGACGCGGTCGGCGAAAATCGTCGAGGCATAGATGAACACGACAATCGCCAAAACCAGCGGCGCGACAAACCGCCCGGCCAGGAACGTCACCAAATGGCGCTCGTTGCGCAAGCCGGCCTGGCGCAACAGTTCGCGCGAGGCTTCGGTGTCGAAAACCCTGCGCAGATTGAGCGCGTCGACAAGCTGCGTGACGAGGCTGGTCTGGGGCTTCTCGCGCAATCGCGTTTCCGTCACTCCCATCAGCTGGATGCGTTGCGCGCTACGCAGCTTGTCGCGCTCCTGGCCCACGGATTTCATGCGCGCGGCGAGTTTGTCGGTGTCGAAGTATGGCGCGGCAATGGTCAAAACGGTGGCGAAGGCCGCCAATCCGACGAGCACGGTGATGAGCGTTTCAATCTGAAGAAGGCTGGAGACGAGGTTAATCATGGCTGTGGGGGACCGCGGTCATATCTGGAAGTTGATCATTTTCTTGATAATGAGCACGCCTATGCCCATCCACGTTCCGCAACCGATCAGCAACATGTTGCCCATGCTGGTATAGAACAGCGGTTCGAGGTAGGTGGGATTCAATATACTCAGACCGCCCATGATGACGAAGGGAAGGGCGCCGATGATGGCCGCCGAGGATTTCGCTTCCTGACTGATCGCCCGAATCTTCGCCTTCATCTTCTTACGGTCGCGCAGCACCTTGGACAGGTTGCCGAGAGCCTCGGAAAGGTTGCCGCCGGTCTTCGACTGAATCGCCATGACGATGGCGAGAAAGTTGACTTCCGGAAGAGGCAGGCGCTCGAACATGCGCTCGATGCCCTGGTCGATGGTGATGCCGACGCGCTGACCTTCGACGACCTCGGAAAATTCGGGGCCGACCGGCGGACCCGCTTCGGCGGCGATGATCTTCATGGCGTCGGAAACCGGCAAACCGGCCTTGAGGCCGCGCACCATGACATCGATGGCGTCGGCAAAGTCATTGAGAAAAACATTCTGGCGGCGGCGGCGCAAAAAACCGAGAAACCAACGCGGCAAGCCCAAGCCGCCGACGGCGCCGCCGACAAGCGAAACATACCACGGAACGCCGCCAATCACCAACCCCGCCAGAGTCCCGGCGGCGCAGCCCAGCGAAATCAGCCAGAACGTCCTGACCTGCATGTCCAGTCCGGACTGCATGATCAGCATTCGAAGCGTCATCCGCTTCTTGCGCTGCTTTTCGCGTTCTTCGATCTGTTTGAGCGATTCCTGGACGACCTTGCGCTTGCTCTCCTTGGGATCGTCGAACAGGCGCGATTTCCAGGACGCCTTGGGCCCGGTCGCGGCCGCGGCCGATTTGGTATTGTCCGCAATGGCCTTGACGCGCTTCGAGGTGTCGTCACTGAACAACAGCGGATAAATCAAGACCAACACCGTGGCGCCGGCGGCCACGGCGATCATCGCATAGACCGCAATTTGGGTGATGTCGTCTCCAAAATTCATGCGGGTCTACGCCTCCCAGTCAATCTGCTCAATCCGCATCGTTGCGCGCTTCGGCCTTTTCCAGGGCCTCGGCCAGGCGGCGTTCCTCGTTGTAATAACGCGCACGATCCCAGAAGTGGGGACGGGCGATGCCGGTGGAACGGTGCCGGCCGATGATCTTGCCGTTGGCGTCTTCACCGACGATTTCGTAGACGAAAAGGTCCTGGGTGATGATGACTTCGCCTTCCATGCCGACCACTTCGGTGATGTGGGTGATGCGGCGCGAACCGTCGCGCAGGCGCGCGGCCTGGACGATGACGTCGATCGATCCGCAAATCATTTCCTTGATGGTTTTCGACGGCAAGGCAAAACCGCCCATGGTGATCATCGACTCGAGGCGGGAAATGCCCTCGCGAGGCGAGTTGGCGTGCAGCGTTCCCATCGAGCCGTCGTGACCGGTATTCATGGCCTGGAGAAGATCGAAGGCCTCCGGGCCGCGGACTTCGCCGACGATGATGCGTTCGGGACGCATACGCAGGCAGTTCTTGACCAGGTCGCGCATGGTGATTTCGCCCTCGCCCTCGAGATTGGGCGGGCGGGTTTCGAGGCGCACCACATGCGGCTGCTGCAATTGAAGTTCGGCGGCGTCTTCGCAAGT
Organism: Hyphomicrobiales bacterium; assembly: GCA_031370475.1. Classification (GTDB taxonomy): domain Bacteria; phylum Pseudomonadota; class Alphaproteobacteria; order Rhizobiales; family Aestuariivirgaceae; genus Aestuariivirga. The sequence continues at coordinate 20,689 of JANMQL010000181.1, forward strand.
GATGACGCGCTCGTCCTGATCGATATAGCCGGTCAAACAGTTGAGCAGCGTGGTCTTACCGGAGCCGGTACCGCCGGAAATCAGCACGTTGCAACGCACCCGGCCGATGATTTCGAGGATCGTCGCGCCCTCGGGCGTGATCGAGCCGAATTTCACCAGGTCCGGCAGTTTCATCCGGTCCTTCTTGAATTTACGAATGGTGAGCGTCGGTCCGTCGATGGCCAGCGGCGGGGCGATGACGTTGACGCGCGAGCCGTCCATGAGACGGGCGTCGCATATCGGGCTGGCTTCGTCGACGCGGCGGCCGATCTGGCTGACGATGCGCTGGCAAATGTTGAGAAGCTGGGCGTTGTCGCGGAAACGCACGCCGGTCTTCTGCATCTTGCCGTTGACTTCGATGAAGGTCGCGTTGCAGCCGTTGACCATGATGTCGGCGATGTCGTCGCGGGCGAGCAGCGGTTCGAGCGGGCCGAAACCGAGGACGTCGTTGCAGATGTCCTCGAGCAGTTCCTCCTGCTCGGCAATCGACATCACCACGTCTTTCAGGGTGATGATCTCGTTGACGATATCGCGGATTTCGTCGCGTGCGGCTTCGCGGTCGAGCTGGCCAAGCTGGGTCAGATCGATGGCATCGATGAGCGCGTTGAAAATGGTGCTCTTGATATCGTAATAATTCTCGGAACGCTTGCTGGCGGCGGCGGCATCGGGTTTCTTTCCCGGGGCGGCGGCCTGCGCACCGCCGGGCCGCGCCGTCTGGGAGCCACCCTGCGCCGCGTTGAGATCGGGGATTTTTCCGGTCGCGCCGGCGGCAGCCGGAATTGCGCCCGATTGGACCGGCGATGGGGGTGCGGACTTGTTGTCCGCGTCACTCGATCGTTTGCCGAACATTATTTCTTCCTCAGCAGCGGCAGTTTGTCAAGGAACGGAGATAGCGAGAATCTCGCGGGTTTCACCTGCTTTTCGGCGCCGGCGAGAATCTGCGCCAGCCCGGCGATGGCTTCGACAGCCTTGGACTTCGGCGCCACCTCGAACAGCATCTGGCCGTTGCTCTGGGCCAGGCCGAAGGAATGCGGATCGTGAGGGATCACGCAGGCGATGTCGATGCCCAGGGCCTTGCCGAATTCGGCAGGCGGAATCTCCGGGCGCTTGGGAACGCCGAATTGATTGATCACCACCCGCGGCGGCTTGTCGTTGGGACGGGCCAGCTTGAGCATATCGACCAAATTCTTCGTATTGCGCAGACTCGCCAGTTCCGGTGTCGCGGTGATGATCACCTGGTCGGCATGGACGAGGGTATGTTTGATCCACGGCGCCCAAAGGTTGGGGACGTCGACGACCACGCAGGGCACGCTGGCGCGAACGGCGTTGAGGATGGTTTCGACCGCATGGGCTTCGATGTTGAATTCGCGATCGACACCGCCGGGCGCGCTCAGCAGACTCAACTTGTCGCCGAGCTTGGTTAGCAGGCGGTCGATGAATGTCGAATCCACGCGATCGGGCTGGCCGAGCGCGTCCATCATGCCGCCGGACGGATCCAGATTGAAATTAAGTCCGGCCGTGCCGAAAGCAAGATCGAGATCGGTGATCACCGTGTCGGTGCCGAAACGCTTCGACATCTGCCAGGCGATGTTGTGGGCCAGCGTGCTCGAGCCGACGCCGCCCTTGGCGCCGACGAAAGCCATGACCTTGCCGACCGGTTCGGCCTTGGGATCGCGATACAGATTGGCGATGGTCTCGATGACCTGAAGCTGGTGCAGCGGCGCCACGAGATATTCGGCGACGCCCTGACGCATCAGCTCGCGATAGAGAATCACGTCGTTGATGTGGCCGACAACGACGACCTTGGTGTTCGCCTGGCAGACCTGGGCAAGTTGCGAGAGTTCCGAGAGAACGGCATCGCGCGAGCCGTGCGATTCGACGATCAGGACGTTGGGCGTCGCCTGGCCTTGATAGACCTGGACTGCGGCCATGATCCCGCCCAACTGGATGGTGACATGGGAACGCGACATGCGCCGGTCGGCGGAGGCCGATTGCATGACCTCGGCGGTCTGCTGATTGTCGCAGAAGGCGTGGATGTTGACACGCGGAATGAGTGCCACAAGGGACTGGTCGTCGGCGTGATGGTGGACATTAGTCTGCATGGTTGGGCTCTTTTTCTGGAAAAGTCATCCGGTCAGGGTTTGGTGCCGGAAGGTGTGGTCACATATTGGTTGACCAACAATACGCGTTTATAGGCAGGTGCCGGCGACATGGCCTCGGGAACGACGAAGTTGTCGGGATTGACCACCATGGCCGCGATGTTGCCGGTGACGGCGCAACCGTAGTTCGGCGCCGGCCGGTTGAGATAGTTCGTGGACAGATCGTCCGACCAGTCGCCGCATTCTTTGGTTATGGCGACGCTGCGGATATAACCGACCTCGATCGGATCCTTGGCGGAACCGGCATAGGTGGCCTGAACGATGGCTTCGCCCGGGACGCCCTGCTGAACCAGAACCGCGGCGATGTCGCGCGACAGTGCCGCGCCGTTGCCGCCACCCGTCGGACGGCGTATGGCGATCCGCGGCGTGCCGTTGGCGCGGGATTGGCGGGCAAAGGAGGCCAAGGCGTTGACCTGAGCGGGCTGCAGGCTGCTCTTTGCGGCCAGCGCCAACTTTACCGGCCGCTTTTCGACCTTGATCGGATAGCGTTCGTAATGCGCGACGGGCACATAATAGTCCTCGGTCACTGCGTCGCTGGCCTGACATCCCGCGATGACCAGACCGGCACAAAGCGCCATCGCGGTGCCGGCATGTGCGGCGGCGATATTCTTGAGATACTTCACCATTGATCTCTCCACTCACACATTATTGGACGATGAAGCCGATGTTGCCGTGATAGACGCCGTCCGGATGCTTGCCGGGCGTGCCGTAAACCTTGTTGAGACGGCCGAACAGAATGGTCTGGCGGTCGGTCGGGGTATTGAAGTTGTCGGCAGGGGTCGCCAGCTGGCTTTCATGCAACGGACTCACAATGTAAGGAGTGACGATGATCACCAGCTCGGTTTCGTCGGCGGCATAGTCGCGGCTGCGGAACAGGGCGCCCAGAACCGGCAGATCCTTGAGGCCGGGCGTACCGGCGACCGCCTGACGCATGGTGTCCTTGATGAGGCCGGCCAGCATCATCGATCCGCCGCTCGGCAGTTCGACGGTGGTTTCGGCATCGCGCGAGGTGAAGCAAACCACACCCGCAACGCATGTGGCGGCAGCCAGCTCGCTCACCTCGGTGGCGATCTTCAGGCTGATGCGCCCTCGATCGAGCACCACCGGTGTAAAGTTCAACGACACGCCGATATCGCGGAAGTCGGTCTGGCAATTGCCGTTATCGTCGCGCGAAGCGCAGACGTTAACTTCGCCACCGGCGTGGAACTTCGCGGCCTCGCCGGATACGGCGGTGAGATTGGGCTCGGCAAGTGTGCGCAGCAGGTTTTCCGACTCCAGGGCATGGATGACGGCCGAAATCCTGTCGCCGCCGCTGGAGTAGCCGGTGCTCAATATATCGGCCCCAAGGCCGTGGGTTGTTGCCAAGCTGAGAGCGAAGCCGCCGGCATCGATGGCAGCCGACAGATTGAAACCCAGCTGCTTCACTATTTCACGCTTGACCTCGACGATGCGGACCTTGAGCATCACCTGATCTTCGCCGGCGATCTTGATGGCATTGACGACATTGACGCCGCCGGTCGTATTGGTGAATTTGTCGGCGAGGTCGACGGCCATCTTGGCTTCCGCCGCCGTGACCGCCAAGCCGCCGAGAATCACATTCGAATTGACGGTATCGACGGTGATCCGGCTGCCCGGAATGGTGCGCTTGATCAGTTTCTGCAGGGCGGTCGTATCGAGCGTCACTTCCAGATCGATGGCCATGACCTGCTGGCCCTTGTCGTCGAAGAAGAAGATGTTCGTCTGGCCCACCGTCAAGCCAAAGAGATAGGCCGTATTCTTGTTGCGCATCACCGCATCGACGATGCCGGGATTGCCGACAATCACGTCGCTGGCCTCGGACGGCAGGCGGATGACCGCCGACTTGCCCAAGCCGATGCGGACGAAGCGGCCGCTGTCTTCGGCTTCGGGCGGCGTGCCGGTGCCGACCTGGGTCGAATCAAGATCGCTGGCGAGGGAGCGCGCGGGCATCGCCGCCCAAGCCAGGGGCGCGATAACCGCGGCGGCGGCGGCGAATTTTACCAGCTTGCGGAAGCAGTCCGCGGCCGGCCGGATCGTGGGCTTGTAGTTTACAAACAACATGGCGCTTCGCCTCAACGACTGGATGAAACTGATTCGATGCCGTAGCGGACATAGAGAAGATCGCCCGCGTTCGTCCCCTTTTTCTTCTTTTCGCCGCCGTATTCGCCGGCCAGCTTCGGGCCGCCCTCGTCCAGACTCTTGCCGTCGTTCTCGGCGATCGAACGCAGCGACAATGAAAGCTCGCCCTTGGATTCGATCGACGAGACGACTTCGGCCTGCTGCGGCTCGAGCTCGAGAGTGGCCGTCTTGCCTTCGGCGACCGTCACGGTGTCGCCGGTTTCGTCCTGGCGAAAGGTCTGGTTTATGGCCAGCACCCGGACATTGGTCAGAACCGTTTCGCTGACGACGCTCTTGTCCTTGTCCGCCAGCTTTTCGGTGAGAATGACGTCGACCCGGTCGTTGGGCAGAATGAAGCCACCGGCGCTCGAGCGCGCCGAGATCGCCACCGAAATCGCGCGCATGCCCTTCGGCAATATCGCGCTCATGAAGCCGCCCTGGCCGGGCAGCACAATTTTCTTGTCGACGATGGGCTCGCCCTCGAAGATCGCCAGCCGGGCCCGCGCCTGGGTGAATTCCTCCTTGGCATTGGCCTTGGCGTCGCGGGTGATCATCGAGATCGCGACGTTGCTCTTCGGCCATTCGCGCCAGGCGATCGAGCCCTCGGCGAGGCGTTCGCCCATCTGCAAGTCGCGCGATGCGACGAGCACTTCGGCCATCGCGACCTTGTTGATTTCCACCACTTCGGTGGTCGGTTTTTTGCCTATATAGCCTTTGGCCAGGAGACCGGCCAGGGCGGCGGACCCCACGGCCAAACCAAGAACCACCACGCGCATCTTACCCATCGGTCGAACCCTCGCCCCAAACTTCAATTGACATGCCGTAATGGTTACTTTCGGCGGCAATGGTCAAATTTGAGTTAATGATTTTCATTTTTGTTCGCGCCCCGCTAACCAACGGCCCGCATCCACCAGCTTTCCGGAAAAGCCAGAATGGCGCCGACGGCAAAGGCATAGCCGTAAGGCACGTTCGGCTTGATGGACGAAAATCGCTTCTGCCACGGGCCATCGTGTATTTCCGACGACGCCATTATTGCCGACCAGCCGGCGACACAAAGCGCCAGCACGCCGCCGGCCAATACAGCCAGCACCAGAAAGGGCAGCGTCTGCGGCCAGCCGAACCACAATCCCGCGACGGCGAGCAGCTTGGCATCGCCACCGCCGAACAAGCCCAGCGAAAATAGCGCGAAGCCGGCCGCGAACAGGCCGGCGCCGGTTGCCAGGTGCGGCCCCAGTTCGCCAAGCGGCATGCCGGTCGCCACCGCCATGGGGAAAAACAATATCGCCGCGCCGGCGTTCAGCCAATTGGGAATGCGCAGCGATATGGCATCGCCCGCGCCGGCCACTACCATGATAAACGGAAACAGAGTGACAGCCAGAAAATCGGTCATGTGCCCAAAGCATCCCGCGCCGCACTCTCCGGCGGCAGGCCGAGCCTCACACGCCCGTCATTAAGAGCGGGTTAACTGTTCAATGAAAATTGGCAAACAAAAACCGCCAGCGCAGGGCGGACGGTTCTTGCCGAATAAAACGGATGCCGGGCCGCTCCTAGGCGACCCGGCAAATTTTGTATTACTTGCCAGTCGAGATGTGGACGGCAAGGCTCGAGAACACGAGCCTGATCGAGTTGGCCAGCAACGGCATCACGGCGACGAGGGCAAGGCCCATGGCGGCGGCGATCAGGCCATATTCAATGGCGGTCGCACCGGATTCGTCCTTCACAAAACGCACAAACTTGGTCATTTTAAGCTCCACTAGTGTTACAGCACCCGGCCCATGTGAGCGGCACCTGATGCACCGCCCTCCTTGAACCATCCGCTCACCTTAGGACCGACCCTTTAACAGTAAGTAAATCTCGCGCTATTCCGAGTTAAAGGTGAACTGAGATAGATTTTTTGGTTATCAACATCATAGACATATTGTTACAATTCTATTTATTCAAGCTTAAATTGGATAATGTAATGTTTATAGTATGAAATCGTGAACATTTATCGCGGATAATTTTTAAGTTGTTCGACATTATTCGAATATTTCAAACTTATACTTTCGCCGCTCGATCGCTGTCACCATGGTTGACGATTGGCAGTGCTGCGACGCCGGCTGTTCCCCGCATCCAGACTTGCGCAATCCCCCTCTCATTCCAACCGCATTACTTGGTGCGGCTGCCCCGCCGACAAATTCTTCATCCTGTAACGGAACATTCACCAATGGCGAGTCAAATTGGCTGGAACTTGCAGACCGTCCATTGACACAAGACGCGGCCGCGCCCGCCAAGGATATAGACCCCATGATCATCAACAAGAGCCTGACCTCGATTTTCTTCTGCGCCGCCTTGTTCACCGCCCACCAGGCCCAGGCCGCCGAGCCTTTGGTGCTGCTGACCGACCAAACGCAGCTCCTCTCATTGCCAAGGCCGCCGGGAATCATCGTCGTCGGCAATCCGACCTTTGCCGACGTCACCGTCCAGGGAAATCTGGTCTTCCTGCATGGCCGCGGATTCGGCACGACCAACCTCATCATCATGGATGAGGCCGGCGCCAAAATGGCGGATTTCGAAGTGACCGTGGCAATGGGCGGAAGCAAAAACCTGGCGCTTTACAAAGCCGGAATGCGCTTTTCATACGTCTGCGCCCCCAACTGCGAAGTCACGCTGCAGGCAGGCGATCCCAGCAAATGGCTGAGCTCAGAGGTTGCTTCGTCATTCGCGCTGAAATCCAATCTCGCGACCGGCAAGACCGCCGTGGATGCGCCGAAAACCGGCAACGGCGACAGTTCCGGAAGTTCCGGGGATACCACCACGCAACCGTGATCTGGCCATCGCGGCAGGATTTCAAAGCCCCGGCAAGTTCCGGGGCTTTTGCTTTGCCGGATCGGTAAAATTCGACCGTTCCCCTTCACCTCCCCGAAATGCTCTCTTGCTAAAGGTGAATCCCAAATATGGGCAGCCGGTGCCGCCTTGGCGCCGGACGTTATGACGGAACGGGAGACAGGTCATGTGGGGTCGATCGAAGCGGGTGGTGCGGCGAGCGTTGCGCCGATTCGGCCAATCCCAGGGCGGCGCGGCCGCCGTCGAGTTCGCGCTGGTCGCCGGACCGTTCTTTTTCGTGCTGGGCACCATCGCCGAGACCGGACTGATGCTGTTTTCCGAGTATGCCATCCAGAATTCGGTTCAAGGCGCGGCCCGCGAAATCAGAACCCATCAGATTGCCACCGATGCCGGCGTGCTGTTGAAGACCGCCGCCGAATTCAAGACCGACCTGTGCCAGAAGATCACATCGCTGATCGATTGCGCCAACAAGGTCACGGTTTATGTCAACAGCGCCACCACCTTCGCCGGCCTCAAAACCGCCATGCCCAATTACCTCACCATCGGTCCGGGCGGGCCGACCTCGTATAACCCCGGCAATTCGCTCTATGCCGTCGGCGTGGTCGCAACCTACGATTGGGATTTCGCCTTCCCCTTGATGGAATTCCTTGGAAATATCAGTGGCGGCAGCATGCGCCGGCTGCACGGCATCGCAGTGTTCAGCAACGAACCGTAACGCGGCAGGGGAAACCGTCATGATCCGCAAAATCAGCATCTTCGCCCGCGACAGCCGCGGCATCGCGGCCATCGAAATGGCCTTTATCATGCCGGCGCTGCTGTTTCTCTATTTCGGGCTCGTCGACCTTACCGGCCTGATTACGCTGAACCGCAAGATCTCATATTCCTCCAGTGTGGTGGCGGATCTGGTCAGCCAGAACAAGACGACGGTCACCAGTGCGAATATCACGGACTACTTCAACGCCGCCGAGCTCGTCATGTCGCCGACCCCGATCGCCAATTTGCGGGTCGATGTCTATGATTATTACAGCAACGCCGGCACGATCACCATGCGCTGGTCTAAATCCAGCACGGGTGGCACGTCCTGCGGTACACCCTCGACCGCGAACTTGGCGAATCTGATGACCGACGGCAACGATGTGGTTCTCGTCCTCGCCTGCTCGACTTACACGCCCTATCTCGCCACCTTCCTCGGCCAAAATGTTCTCGGTGCGACCAGCTTCTCCTTGGACGGCCAGACCGCTCTGCGTCCGCGCACGTCGGCAACGCTTGCCTGCACTGGCTGCTGACGCTTTCCCTTTCCGGCAAGAACGGGCACCGTCGCGGCGGTGCCTTTTTCTTTGCGCAGGCCCCGCCCGCACGCTATGGATCGGCTCCTGCCGGGGTAAATCTCTTGGAACTCACCGTCTTTCTCGCCGTGCTCGCCGCGGCCGTCATGCATGCGGGCTGGAACGTGCTGGTCAAGCTCAAGCTCGACCGGTTCCTGTCGCTGTTCCTGCTGCAGACGCTGATGGGCGTCATGGGATTAGCCATGCTGGCGGTCTTCGCCTGGCCGAGCGCGGACAGCCTTCCATATGCCCTGACCTCCGGCATCCTGCATACGGGCTACAATATCTTCCTGGCCCGCAGCTATCGCACCGGCGATCTCAGCCAGGTCTACCCGATCGCGCGGGGAACGGCGCCGCTGCTGACGCTGATCGTCACTTGGCTGGTGGCTCACGAGGCGATCGGCATGGCCACGGGCACCGGCATCGGCGTGCTGGTGGCGGGCATCTGGATGACCGGCCTGGTGGGCAAGCGCGGCCTGAAGCTCGACGGGATGACGCTGTTCTTCGCGCTCGGCACCTCGGTGTTCATCGCCGCCTATACGGTGGTCGACGGGCTCGGCGGCCGCGCCTCGGGATCGCCTTCGGGCTATGCGGCCCTGGTGTTCCTGCTCGACGCCATATTCCTGTTCTTCACCGGCATTTCCATGCGCGGGCCCGGCATCGTCCGCCAGGTGGCGCCTTACTGGAAGAGCGGCCTGGCGGGAGCGGCGCTTTCGGCTTCCGCCTACTGGATCGTCATATGGGCCATGACGCTGGCGCCGATCGCCGCGGTGGCGGCGCTGCGCGAGACCAGCATCCTGTTCGTCATGCTGATGTCGATACGGGTGCTGAAGGAAACGGTCACGGCGACGCGCATCGCCGGCGCCCTGCTCATCGTCGCCGGCGCCGTCATTCTCAGGATCGCGTGAAGCTGCCGGCGTATCGCTTGCGCAGCTCGGCCTTCTGCACCTTGCCCATGGCGTTGCGCGGCAGTTCATCCACCACATGGATGCGTTTGGGCACTTTGAACTTTGCCAGCCGCGCCGCCAGACCGGCGATCATTTCGGATTCGGGCGGCAGCCGTTTCCGCGCCGTCACCACGGCAATGACGGCCTCGCCGAAATCCGGGTGGGGCACGCCGATCACCGCCGATTCGACGACGCCGTCGATGGCGTCGAGCCGTTCCTCGATCTCCTTGGGATAGATGTTGAGACCGCCGGAGATGATAACATCCTTGGCGCGGCCGACAATGGCGAGGCGGCCGTGGTCGTCCATGGTTCCGACGTCGCCGGTAATGAAGTAGCCGTCGGACGTGAAATCCTCCGCCGTCTTCTCCGGCATCCGCCAATAACCCTTGAAGACATTTGGCCCCTTCACCTCGATAACGCCCGCGCCGGCGATGCGGACATGGACGCCCGGCAGCGCGAAGCCGACACTGCCGGCGATGCGCTCGCCGTCACAAGGGTTGGAAGCGATCATGCCGGTTTCAGTCATGCCGTAGCGCTCGAGAATGGCATGGCCCGTGCGGGCGGAAAATTCCCGGTGAGTGTCCGCCAGCAGCGGCGCCGAACCCGATATGAAGAGGCGCATGTTGCGGCAGACCTCGCGGGTGAATGCCGGAGCTGCGAGAAGCCGCGTGTAGAAGGTGGGTACGCCCATCATCAGGGTTGCCCGCGGCAGGGCGTTAATGACCGCATCGGCATCGAAACGCTCAAACCACAGAATTTCGGCGGCAGCGAGGAAGGCGGTGTTGAGCGCCACATAGAGGCCATGCACGTGAAATATGGGCAGCGCATGCAGCAACCCATCGGAAGCGCCGATGCGCCAGAGATTGACCAGTGCCTCGGCATTGGCGGCGAGATTGCCGTGGGTGATCATGGCGCCCTTGGAGCGGCCGGTGGTGCCGGAAGTGTAGAGAAGGCCGGCGAGATCGTCGGCCTGGCGCGCCACCGTCGCGTGCCTCTCGTCCATGCGGGCGGCGAGATCGGCGAGCGAGCCTTCGCCTCTGGCATCGAGATTAACGACAGCGGCGACCCGGTGCCGGTCGGCCAATTGGCGCATGGATTTCTGCCGCGACGGATCGCAGACGACGATCTCGGGTTCCGCATCGCCGACGAAATATTCGATTTCCGCCTCCGTGTAGGCCGGGTTGAGCGGCTGAAAGACGGCGCCCGATTTCATCGCCGCCAGATAGAGCAACACATTGGCCAAGGATTTTTCGACCTGCACGGTAATGCGGTCGCCGGGCCCGGCGCCGAGGGCTGCCAGCGCGTTGGCATAACGGTTCACGGCCCGGCGCAATTCCGCATAGGTGAGCAGCGCCGCGCCGCCGGGGGCGCGGAAGGCGGTCTTGCCGCCGGCCCGCTCGAAGGCCCGGTCGAAGGCCGAATAAAGATTGTGATCGGTCACGGCGAGCATCTCTTAAGTTTCGATTTCCGTCATGGCTTTGTCATTTCGGACTGGCAATGATGAACGCGCAGGGAGGCGTTAAGTAAAGTTCCCAAGCCCTGCATACCCCGACCGCCATGCCGAGGCGCGGCTGCGCCATAGGCCCCTTTGCGCTTCGCGCCCGGCATGGTTCCTTGATCAAGCGAGGAAATCGCCCATGCGGGCGAGCGCCTCGCGGATGCCGGCTTCACTCGCCGCATAGGAAAGGCGCAAGTACCCCTTGCCGTTGTGGCCGAAACTTTCGCCGGGCAGCACGGCCACATGGGCCTTTTCGAGCAGTTCCCGGGCCAGCACTCCGGAATCGCGGCCGGTGCCCATGATATTGGGGAAGGCATAGAAGGCGCCGCCGGGCATCCGGCATTTGATGCCCTTGATGGCATTCAATCCTTCAACCACGATGCCGCGCCGCTGCTCGAAGCTCTGGCGGAAACGCTCGATCTCGTCCATGGGCCCGGTGATTGCCGCGAGCCCCGCCATCTGGGTGGCAACGCTGGTGCAGGAATGATCGACGGTGATCAGTTTCTTCACGTGCTCAATCAGAGCTTTCGGCCAGATGCCGAAGCCGAGCCGCCAACCGGTCATGGCGAAGGTCTTGGACCAGCCGTCGAGGATCACGGTGCGGTCGCGCAATTCCGGGAAGCTGAGGAAACTGGTGAACTCGGCGCCCTTGAAGATCAGATGGCTGTAGATTTCATCGGAGAGGATCGCCACCTGCGGGTGCTTCAGGAGGCCCTCGGCGAGCTTCCGCATTTCCCGGCGCGCCACCACGCCGCCGGTCGGATTGGCCGGGGAATTGACGATGATCAGCCGGGTGGCGGGTGTCACGAGCGACAGGACCTCCTCGGCATCGAAGCCGAAATCCTTGTCCTCGCGGATCGGATAGGGAACCGGTCTGGCGCCCGACGAGCGCGCCGCGTCGCGGTAGGGCGGGAAGCCCGGATCGGGATAGAGGATTTCCGTGCCCTGCCCGCCGAACAACTGGCAGGCGAAATAGAAGGTCACCTTGCCGCCGGGAACGATCACGACCTCTTCGGCCGCCACCGGCACCTTGAATCTTCGTGCGACATATTGCGCCACCGCATCGCGCAGCACGGCCAGGCCCTGCGGCGAAGTGTAGCCGTGGGGGCCATCGCGCACCGCCTTCTCGGCCGCCTCGAGAATATGACGGGGCGGGGTGAAATCCGGCTGGCCGATGCCGAGATTGATGACGGGGGCGCCTTGCGCCTTCAGCGCATTGGCGCGGTCGAGCACGGTGAAGGCGGTTTCTTCCTCGATGGCCGTCACATGGGGATTGAGCTTGAGCATCAGGTCACATCGTCGATTGCGGGGTCGAGAAAATGGCTGACATTGCGTCCGCCATGACCCGTTTCCACGGCCTTGGCGAAGTGCCGCGCAACCGCCTCGGCCAAATCGCCGCCGCAGCCCAGCTTTTCGGCGAGCTCCGTATAGTAGCCGATATCCTTGGCGGCATTGGCAATGGAAAAGCGGTAGCCGTCGAAATCGCCGGCCAGGGCCGGCGCCACCATCTTGCGCAGCACGCCGGAATTGCCGGAGCCGTTGAGCATGACCTCGAAAAGATCGCCCCAGTCGAGCCCGGCTTTGCGGGCGGCGGCGAAGGCCTCGGTCACCAGAGCGATCATGCCGGTGACCAGATAATTGGAAATGAGCTTGGCGGTGTGGCCCGAACCCGGCGGACCGAAATGGCGGATGGTGGTGGCGAAGCATTTGAGCATGGGCTCGATGGCGGCGAAGGTCTTGTCGTCGGCGCCGCACAGCACACCGAGCTCGGCCTTCTCCGCCTGCTCCGGTCCGCCGGTCAGCGGCGCATCGGCATAGCCCACGCCGATACGGCCAAGCTCGCGGGCCAGCCTTCTCGTGGTTTCGGGCTCGGAGGTTCCGGCATCGACGACGATCTGGCCGCCGCGCAGGTGGGGTCTGAGCCTGGCGATGGTTTCTTCCACGACCTTCGAGGTCGAGAGGCAAAGCAGGATCACTTCGGCGTTGCCCGCGACGGCCGCCAAATCCGCCGCCTCCACGGCCCCGCGCGCCACCAGATCCTCGACGGGGGCGCGATTGCGGTGCGCCAGCACCGTCACACTATGTCCGCCCTTGAGCAGATTGAGAGCCATGCCGTGGCCCATGAGGCCCGCCCCGATTAATCCGATACGCATGAGTGGTTCCACTTCCCCGGAAAGCGCGCTAGGTTCCGCGCCCGAAACCTTAAGGACCGGATCATGGCGCTGCACAAGAATTACATCAATGGCGAATGGGTGGAAGGCAAAGGTGTCCGGGAGAATATCAATCCTTCCGACCTTTCCGACGTGGTCGGCGAATATGCCCAGGCCGACCGGGCCCAGGCGGAAACGGCCATCGCGGCGGCGCGCGCCGCTTGTCCCTCCTGGCAGGCGACGACGCCGCAGCAGCGCGCCGATATTCTGGAGGCCGTGGGCGCCGAGCTTCTCGCTCGCAAAGATGAAATCGGCAGGCTCCTGTCGCGCGAGGAGGGCAAGCCGCTCGCCAACGGCATCGCCGAAACCATGCGGGCCGCCCAGATTTTCAAGTTCCATGCCCAGGAGGCCTTGCGCATCGAGGGTGTTGCCATCGCCTCGGTCAGGCCCGGCGTCGAGGTGACGATCAGCCGCGAGGCCCTCGGCGTCGTCGGCCTCATCTGCCCGTGGAATTTCCCCATCGCCATTCCGGCCTGGAAAATGGCGCCGGCGCTGGCCTTCGGAAATACCGTGGTGTTCAAGCCGGCCGATCTGGTGCCGGGAACGGCCTGGGCGCTCATTGAAATCCTGTCGCGGGCCGGCTTGCCCAAGGGCGTGGTCAATCTGGTGATGGGCCGGGGCTCGGTGGTGGGCCAGGCGATGCTCGATTCGAAAGATGTGAACGCCATCTCCTTCACCGGCTCGGTCGAAACCGGCGCCAAGGTGGCGATGGCCTGCGCGGCGCGCGGCGCCAAGTTCCAGCTCGAAATGGGCGGCAAGAATCCGCTGGTCGTGCTCGACGACGCCAATCTCGACGCCGCCGTGGCCGCCTCGATCGACGGCGCCTTCTACCAGACGGGACAGCGCTGCACGGCGTCCTCGCGCCTCATCGTGCAGAGCAAGGTGCATGATGCCTATGTGGAGAAAATGGTGGCGGCGATGAAGTCGCTCAAGGTCGATCACGCGCTCAAGGAAGGAACCCAGATGGGCCCGGTTGTCGACGAGGCGCAGATGGCCCAGGACGAAAAATACATCAAGATCGGCCGCGACGAAGGCGCCGAGCTCGCATGGGGCGGCGAGCGGCTCAATCGCGACACCAAGGGCAATTACCTGTCGCCGGCGCTGTTCACCGGCACCACCAACCAAATGCGCATCAATCGCGAAGAAGTTTTCGGCCCGGTGGCGGCGGTGATCAAAGTGGACAGCTACGACGAGGCGCTGGCGGTGGCCAACGACACGCCCTTCGGCCTGTCGTCGGGCATCTTCACCAATTCGCTCAAATACGCGAGCGACTTCCGCCGGAAATCGGCGGCCGGCATGGCGATGATCAATCTGCCGACGGCGGGGGTGGACTATCATGTCCCCTTCGGCGGCCGCAAAGGCTCAAGCTATGGCGCCCGCGAACAGGGCCGCCATGCGGCGGAATTCTATACGGCGATCAAGACCGCCTACACGCTGGCGTAGCCGTCCCACACATTCCCCTTCTCCCCGCACGCAGTGCGGGGAGAAGGTGCCCGACCTGGCTACGCCGAAGCGAAGCTTCAGCTTCGCCAAGGCGAGAGGGCGGATGAGGGGTGTGTTGCAGCGTGGAAGACCAACAATTCGACACGCGGAGAAACCACCCCTCATCCGGCGCTACGCGCCACCTTCTCCCCGCCGCGAGCGGCAGGGAGAAGGGGAAAATGAGAAGAGTCACTCACGCCAGCACGATGCCGCGTTCGGCGAGGGACTTGCGGGTGGCCTCGGCCGAGCCGTTGAGATCGATGGCGCGGCAGGCGGCCTCGATCACTTCCGTCTCGAAGCCCAGCGCGCGGGCGTCCTCGGCCGAATAGCGCACGCAGAAATCGAAGGCGAGGCCAACGCAGACGGCCTTGGCGAAGCCGCGTTCCTTGAGATAGCCGGCAAGGCCGGTCGGCGTTTTGTGGTCGTTCTCGAAGAAGGCGGAATAGCTGTCGATCTCGCGGCGGAAGCCCTTGCGGACGATCAATTCGGCATGGGGAATGTCGAGGCCCGCGTGAAAGGCCGAGCCCGGAGTCTGCTGGATGCAGTGGTCGGGCCACAGCGTCTGGGGGCCATAGGGCATGTCGATCTGGCCGAAGGGCGCCTGGCCTGGATGGCTGGAAGCAAAGGAGAGGTGGCCTTGAGGATGCCAGTCCTGGGTCAGCACCACATGCTTGAAGCCATGCGCCAGGCGATTGACGATATGAACCACTTCATGGCCGCCGGGCACGGCGAGATTGCCGCCCGGACAGAAATCATTCTGCATATCGACGACGATGAGGACGTCCGTGTCCTTGCGCATGCGCGTCTCCTTAAGCGGCGAGGGCGGCGGCACAGCCCTTCAGGGCCGGATACCGGTCGACGATCACATAGACCGGAATGGGCCGCATGACATGGGCGAGCCTGCCCTTTTCCTGGAATATGGTACGGAAGGGTCCGGCCTGCAATTTTCCGGCGATCGACGGCGCGATGCCGCCCGCCAGATAGACGCCGCCGCGGGCCTGCATGGTCATGGCGGCATCGCCGGCGATGCGGGCCAGCCAGACGATGAACTGGTCGAGGGTCCTGACCGCCGCCGCATCGCTGCCAGCTAGTGCTGCCTGCAGGACGGCCTCGGGGGTCGCAAGCAATGGCGGATCGGCAATGGTGCGGTACATGCGCAGCATGCCGCCGCCGGTGATCGCATCCTCGGACTCGAAGGGAATGCCGGGCTTGCTCATCTTGCCGCGCCAGTCGAATTCCTCCTGGGTGGCGACGGGGAGAGTGATGTGGCCGACTTCGCCGGGCAAGGCCATCCAGCCGCCCTGCGGCAGGGGTGCCAGCGTCGCCATGCCGAGGCCGGTGCCCGGTCCCATGACGATCTTGACCGCCGGCTTCGGCGGAGTCTCGCCACCCACCTGCACGAGATCGGCGCCCGCCAGATGCGGCAGGGAGAGGGCCAGCGCCTCGAAGTCGTTCAATAGCCGGATGCGCCTGGCGCCAGAAGCCCTGCGCAGGCTCTCGGCCGAGAAGGTCCAGTCGCGGTTGGTCAGCGTAATGCGCTCGCGATCGACGGGGGCGGCAACCGCGATGGCCGTGGCGGCCAGATCCTTGAGGCCCCGCTCCTGCACATAATGGGCGGCGGCGTCCTCGAGCGAGGCAAAATTATCGTTCTTCAGGGCATCGATGTCGCGCACCCGGGTCGAGCCGGGCTCCACCAATCCGAAGCGGGAGTTGGTGCCCCCGATATCGCCGACAAGCGCCAGTTCAGTCATGCTCAAACCCCGTATCCAACTGCCATTTTGCGAGGGCTTGGGCAACTGCCTTGATGGCTGGACGCTGGGGCCGAACCCGGCTAGAGACGGCTTTAACACTTCCAACCGGTATCCCAGTGGCCACTTCACTCGAAACCGAGGTTTCGCGGCGGCGGACCTTCGCCATCATCTCGCACCCGGACGCGGGCAAGACGACGCTCACCGAAAAGCTGCTGCTGTTCGGCGGCGCCATCCAGCTTGCCGGGCAAGTGCGCGCCAAGGGCGACCGCAGGCGAACCCGCTCGGACTGGATGTCCATCGAGCGGGCGCGTGGCATTTCCGTCGTTACCTCGGTGATGACCTTCGAATATGGCGGTTGCGTCTTCAACCTGCTGGATACGCCGGGCCACGAGGACTTTTCCGAGGACACCTACCGGACGCTGACCGCCGTCGATGCCGCCGTAATGGTGATCGACGGCGCCAAGGGCATCGAGGCGCGCACCCGCAAGCTCTTCGAAATCTGCCGGCTGCGCGATATTCCGATCATCACCTTCATCAACAAGATGGACCGCGAGGCCCGCGAGCCGCTCGACCTGCTCGACGAGATCGAGAAGGGCCTGGCCTTGACCGTCGCCCCCATGGTCTGGCCCATCGGCCAAGGCCGCGACTTCGCCGGAACCTACGACCTGATGACGCCCAGGGTGCGGCGCATCGACGAGGACCCGGCGGGAACAGCGGTCTCGGGCCCGGACGATCCGCTGATCGCCGGCCTGCTCAAGGGCGATGCGCTTGCCCACTGGCGCGAGGAAGCCGGCCTGGTCGGCGATCTCGCCCACCGTTTCGACCGCCAGGCGTTTCTGGAAGGCCATCTGTCGCCGGTCTATTTCGGCTCGGCGCTGCGCAATTTCGGAGTGCGCGATCTGCTCGAGGCGCTCATCGCCCATGCGCCGCCGCCCCGCGACCAGGCGGCGTCGAGCCGCGTCGTGCATGCGACGGAGCCGAAGATGACCGGCATCGTCTTCAAGATCCAGGCCAACATGGACCCCAATCACCGCGACCGCATCGCCTTCATGCGCCTGGCCTCGGGCAAGCTGACGCGCGGCATGAAGGTGAAGATCGTCCGCACGGGCAAGACCTTGGCGCTCAACGCGCCGCAATTCTTTTTCGCCCAGGACCGCTCGCTGGCGGAAGAGGCCTATGCCGGCGACGTGGTCGGCATTCCCAATCACGGCATCCTGCGCATCGGTGACACGCTGACCGAGGGCGAGGACATCGCCTTCACCGGAGTTCCCAGTTTTGCGCCGGAAATCCTCAGGCGCGTCAAGCTCGGCGACCCGATGAAGGCCAAGAAATTGCGCGAAGCGCTGGAACAGCTTGCCGAGGAAGGTGTTGTGCAACTTTTCGTCCCGGCCGACGGCTCGCCGGCCATCGTCGGCGTGGTCGGCGCCCTGCAGCTCGACGTCCTGGCCGACCGGCTGGCCAACGAATATGGCGTGCCCGTGAGCTTCGAGCCGTCGCGCTACGAAACCATGCGCTGGATTTCCTGCGACGAGCCCAAGAAGCTCGACGAGTTCATCGCCGCCAACCGCTTTTCCATCGCCAACGATCTTGACGGCGCCCCGGTGTTCATGGCCCAATCGCCTTTCAGCCTGAATTACACGCTGGAGCGGGCCCCCGGCATCAAGGCCGTCGAGATCAAGGAAATGCAGCGCGCGTCATGAATCTCCTGCCGGTCGATTTCGGACTGCCCCATGCCGCGGCGATCGGCCTGATCTTCGCGCTGTGGGGACTTTACGGGCCCATCCTCCGGATCTTCGCCAAAGGCAGCCTCAACACCCAGCTCCACGCAGTGCGCATGCGCTGGCTGCGCATGCACCAGGGCACCGAGCGCGAGCATCGGGTGTTCGACGCAATCATGCTGGGCCACATCTCGGGCTCGATTTCCTATTTCGGGTCGGCGACGCTCTTGGTGCTGGCCGGCCTCGTTGGCACGCTGGTCAACGTCAACCGCATCTATATCGTGTCGCGCGAACTCAAATTCCTGGCGCCGATGAGCGCCGATCTGTTCACACTCTATTTCGCCATCCTGACATTGATCCTGGCCATGAGCTTTTTCGCCTTCACCTATGCGCTTCGCAAGATGTCCTATACTTTCGCGTTGCTGGGCGGCCTGCAGGATGCGCCGGACGATGCGGCGGAATCGCGCGTGATGGTGGAACAGTCGGCAACCGTGCTGACGGAAGCGGTGCGCAGCATCAATCACGGCATCCGCGGCTTCTATTATGCCATCGCCGCGCTCTTCCTCTTCGCCGGCCCCACGATCTGTATCGGCGCCACCTTTTTCATCACCGGCATTTTGTTCTACCGGCAAATCTTTTCGCCGACCGCGCTGGCCATCGGAAAATATGTCGACGCCTTGTCGAAGCTCAAGGAATAAGTTGCGCCGCCTGGCGGGCCAGCACCTCGATGCCCTTCCAATCCTTCGCCTCGACCAGTTTCTTCGGCACCATCCATGAGCCGCCGACGGTGATCACGTTGGCAAGCTTGAGATAGCGCGGCGCCGATTCGAGGGTGATGCCGCCGGTCGGGCAGAAGCTCACCTGCGGCAAGGGCGAGGCGAGCGAGGCCAGATAGGTGACGCCGCCGGCGGGCTCGGCGGGGAAGAATTTCTGGAAGCGGTAGCCGCGATCCATGAGGTGCATGCACTCCGTCGCCGTGGCGCTGCCCGGCAGAAGCGGGATGATCATGTCCTCGGCCGCGTCGAGCAGGGTTCTGGTTGAGCCGGGTGACACGGCGAAGGCGCAGCCGATATGCTCGGTCTCTTTCAGCTTCCTGCCGTCGAGCACCGTGCCGGCGCCGACCACGGCGCCCTCTACCTCGGCGATGATCGCCCGGATGCATTCGAGCGCCGCCTTGGTGCGCAGCGTGATCTCGAGCACCTTCAGGCCGCCCTTGACCAAAGCGCGGGCCAGCGGCACCGCATCGGCGGCATTTTCGATGACCATCACCGGCACGACCGGGGCAGCCTTAAGGATCGCTTCCATGCCTTCCTGAACATCGCGTGTCATCTCAAACCTCCTGGAAAATCGAAGCGCCCTGATCGGCGCGCCCGGCAATGGCGCGGAAGGCGGAGAACAGCTCGCGGCCGGTGCCGGACCAATTGACTGCAAGATCGGTTTGCGCCGGTGCCCGCGCCGCGAATTCCGCCTCGCTCACCAGCACCTCAAGACGGCCTCCGTCGGCATCGACGCGGATCATGTCGCCGTCGCGGATGCGGGCGATGGGGCCGCCGTCGGCGGCTTCCGGTGTCACATGAATGGCGGCCGGCACCTTGCCGGAAGCCCCCGACATGCGGCCGTCGGTGACCAGCGCCACGCGCAAGCCCCGGTCCTGAAGCACGGCGAGCGGCGGCGTCAGGCGATGCAGCTCGGGCATGCCGTTGGCCTTGGGTCCCTGGAATCGTACCACCGCCACCACATCGCGGTTGAGCTCGCCCGCCTTGAAGGCGGCATGCAGTTCTTCCTGGGAATGGAACACGCGGGCCGGCGCCTCGATCACATGGCGGTCGGCGGGAATGGACGAGGATTTGATCACCGCGCTGCCGAGATTGCCTTGCAGCACATTGAGACCGCCGGTCGTCTGGAAGGGATTGCCGCAGCCGCGCAGCACCGTCTCGTCGCCGGAAACCGAAGCCGCCTCGCGCCAGTCGAGTCCGCCGCCCGCTGCGAGTTTTGGTTCGACCAGATAGCCGTTAAGGCCGGTGCCCATGATCGTCGTCACATCTTCATGCAGAAGACCGGCGCACAGGAGTTCGCGGATGAGAAAGCCCATGCCGCCGGCCGCGTTGAAGTGGTTCACATCGGCCTTGCCGTTCGGATAGATGCGGGTCATCAGCGGCACGACTTTGGAGAGTTCGGCGAGATCGTTCCAGATGAGCGAAATGCCGGCCGCCGCCGCCATGGCGACGAGATGCATGGTGTGGTTGGTCGAGCCGCCGGTGGCGAGCAGGCCGACGACGCCGTTGACCACCGCCTTCTCATCGTAGATGCGGCCCACCGGTGTGTAATTGTTGCCGAGTGCGGTGATCGACAGGGCCTGTTTCGCCGATGCGCGGGTGATCTCGTCGCGCAGCTGGGTGCCGGGATTGACGAAAGTGGTGCCCGGCAGGTGCAGGCCCATCACTTCCATCAGCATCTGGTTGGAATTGGCGGTGCCGTAGAAGGTGCAGGTGCCGGGGCCGTGATAGGACTTGGCTTCGCACTCGAGCAACGCATCGCGGCCCAGTTTGCCCTCGGCATAGAGCTGGCGGATTTTGCCCTTCTCTTCGTTGGCAAGTCCCGACGTCATCGGCCCCGCCGGAATGAAGACGGCTGGCAGATGGCCGAAGGAGAGCGCGCCGATGATGAGCCCCGGCACGATCTTGTCGCAGACGCCGAGATAGACGGCGGCATCGAACATCTGGTGCGACAAGGCCACCGCCGTCGAGAGCGCGATCACATCGCGCGAGAACAGCGACAGTTCCATTCCCGTTTCGCCCTGGGTGACGCCGTCGCACATGGCGGGAACGCCGCCCGCAACTTGCGCCGTGCCGCCCGCCTGGCGCGCCGCGGCGCGGATGATATCGGGATAATGCTCGAAGGGCTGATGCGCAGAGAGCATGTCGTTATAGGCGGTGACGATGCCGAGATTGGGGCCTTGGCCGTTGCGCAGCGCCTCCTTGTCGTGCGTGTTACAAGCGGCGAAACCGTGGGCGATGTTGGCGCAGCCGAGCGCCTTGCGCCGGGGCTGGCGGGTGGCGGCCTCTTCGATGCGGTCGAGATAGCGGCGGCGCGTCTCGCGGCTGCGCGTGGCGATCTTCTCGGTGACGGCGGCGACGATGGCATGAACCGGCATGGGCAACCTCTTGGTCAACGGCACCAGTAAAGGGTGAGCGGCGTCTTGGCGCGCAAGACGGCGCGCACCGGCATGGCTTCGACGGGACCGTCCTTGAGCGCCAGATCGAGAACCTTGCGCTTTTCCGGGCCCTCGATGTGCAGCACAAGATAGCCCGTATCGGTCAAGACGGGGAGCGTGAATGTCAGGCGCGGCTCGCCGGCGGCGGGTGCGGTGATTGTGACGATGCGCTCCTTGGTCTCGGGATCGAGCGCCACCGCCAGATTGTCGCCGCCCGGAAAGAACGACGCCGTGTGGCCGTCCGTGCCCATGCCGAGAATGACGATATCGAAGGGCGGCAGTTCTACCGCGGCGGGATTGTCATAAAGCGGCACGAAGCGGGCAGGGGCGGCCTTGTCCTTGAGCAGCTGCGCCCGCACCAGCCTGGCGTTGGAGCGCTCGCTCGTCTCCGGCACCTGGCGCTCGTCGACCAGCGTGACCGTCACGGCAGTCCACGGAATGCCCATCCCCGAAAGTTTCTCGAAGAACAGTTTCGGCGTCTCGCCGCCGGAAACCGCCAGCGTCGCCTTGCCATTGGCGGCGATCAGGCGTCGCAGAGCGCTCGCCACGTCGCTCGCCAGATGCCAGGCAAGGCGCTCGCGGCCGGCGAAAAGCCGCTCCTTCTCGATCATAAATCCGTGTCCTCGTGCCAGGTGCGGCCGTCGCGCTCGATCAGCGCCACCGCCGCCGAAGGTCCCCAGGTGCCGGACGTATAAGGTTTCGGCGCATCGGGCGAGGCCTTCCAGGCATCGAGGATGGGATCGATCCAGGCCCAGGCGGCCTCGACCTCGTCGCGGCGCATGAACAGGGTTTGGTTGCCGCGCACCACATCCATGAGCAGGCGCTCATAGGCATCCGGGTTGCGCACCCCGAAGGCGTCGGCGAAGCTCATGTCGAGGGGCACATGCTGGAGGCGCATGCCGCCGGGGCCCGGATCCTTGATCATCAGCCAGAGCTTGACGCCCTCGCCGGGCTGCAGGCGGATCACCAGCCGGTTGGCCACGATCGGGCCGGCCGAGACATCGAACACCGAATGCGGAATGGGCTTGAAGGTGACGACGATTTCCGAGACGCGGTCTTCCAGGCGCTTGCCGGTGCGCAGATAGATGGGCACGCCGTTCCAGCGCCAGTTGGCGATTTCGGCCTTGAGCGCCACGAAGGTCTCGGTCTTCGAATCGGGCGAGCCCAACTCGTCGAGATAGCCGGGAACGGCGCCGCCGTTGGAGGCGCCGGCCCGGTATTGGCCGCGCACCGTGAAATTGGCCACCGCCTCGCCGGCAATGGGCTTCAGCGAGCGCAGTACCTTCAGCTTCTCGTCGCGCATGGCGTCGGCGGCGATCGAGGTGGGCGGCTCCATGGCAACGAGGCAGAGAAGCTGCAGCATGTGGTTCTGCACCATGTCGCGCAGCGCCCCGGCCGTGTCGTAGTAGCCGGCGCGTCCGCCGAGCCCCAGGGTCTCGGCCACGGTGATCTGCATGTGATCGATATGAGCGGAATTCCACAAAGGCTCGAACAGGGCATTGGCAAAGCGCAGCGCCATCAGGTTCTGCACGGTTTCCTTGCCGAGATAATGGTCGATGCGATAGACGGCGGGCTCGGCGAAGACGCGGGCGATGGTATCGTTGACGGCCTTGGCGGAGGCGCCCGATTTGCCCAGCGGCTTTTCGATCACCACGCGGCTCAAGGGCGTCGCCAGCCCGTGCCGGCCGAGACGATCGCAGATCGGCCCGAAGAGATCGGGGCCGACGGCCAGATAAAACACCCGGATGCGGTCGGGCTCGCCCTTGAGGGTCTTTTCCAGATCTTTCCAGCCCGCCTCCTGGGCGGCATCGACGGTCACATAATCGAGGCGGGCGTAAAAGCGCTTGCAGGTCTCGGCGGGGCGCTGGGCTTCCGGCACATAGGCCTCGATGGCGGCCACGGCGAAGGCCTTGAAGGCCTCACGGCTCAGGGGCCGGCGCGAGGCGCCGATGATGCGGGCGCCTTCCGGTATCTGGGCCTGGTCGTCGCGGTGGAACAGCGCCGGCAGCAGTTTGCGCTGGGCCAGATCGCCGGTGGCGCCGAAGACGACGAGATCGAAGACATCGACTGGGATGATGCGGGTGGTCATGGAATCCTGCTACAGCCCCTCTTGATGGGCGCCCCTCAATAGCCGCCAACGGTTTCCCATGGAACCCCTTGGTAATAATTCAATCCAAGTGATTTATTGTCACGGCGCTGGAATTTGGCTATGACTGTGGCAAAACCGGGGCGGAGCTGGCGATGATTGTGTGCTGTGGCGAGGCGTTGATCGATTTCCTGCCCCGCATTTCAAGCGAGGGCGCGGCGGTCTACCAGCCCTTCTGCGGCGGCTCGATCTACAATACGGCGATCGCGCTTGGGCGGCTCGGCATCGAAACCGGCCTGTTCACCGGGATTTCCGGGGATTTCTTCGGTGACCAACTGCGCGAGGGCCTCAAGGCCAGCAAGGTCGATCTCAAATATATCAAGCCAAGCGGCTACCCCTCGATGCTGGCCTTCGTGAAGCTCGAAGACGGCCAGGCGCGCTATTCGTTCTTCAACGAGAATTCCGCCAGCCGGATGCTGACGCGCCAGGATTTGCCGAAGCTCGCGGGCAAGGTGCGGGCGCTGCATTTCGGCTCCATCAGCCTCATCGCCGAGCCGGGCGCCACGGCTCTCGAAGCCCTGATGCGGCGGGAGACGAAAACCCGGGTCATCTGCCTCGACCCGAATATCAGGCCGACGGTCATCGCCAACCGGCGCGCCTATCTGGCCCGCATCAATCGCATGATCGGTCTGTGCGATATTCTCAAGATATCCGATGAGGACGTGGCGTGGATGACCGGCAAGCGGGACTTCGCGGCGGCGGCGCGCAAGTGGCTCAAGGCGGGAGCCAAAATCGTCGCCGTGACCAAGGGTGGCGAAGGTGTCGAGGCCTTCGCGGCGCGCTATTCGATCAAGCTAGCGTCGGTCCCGGTCAAGGTCGCCGATACGGTGGGGGCGGGCGACACATTCACCGCCGGCCTGCTGGCGGCCCTGGCGAAGGCTGAAAAGCTCGACAAGAAATCCCTCGCCACCATCGCCGAAAGCGATCTCCGCGATGCCCTCGCTTTCGCCACCCGCGCCGCCGCCATCACCGTCTCGCGCCCCGGCGCCGACCCGCCCTGGGCGCACGAGCTTGACAGTTAGGGTTGATCGGCATATGTTGCGGCATATGTCAAGTAGGGGCCGATCATGCGGCATGTGAAACTTTTCAAGAACGGGCGCAATCAGGCGGTCCGCATTCCGCGCGATATGGAATTGCCCGGCGAGGACGCAATCATTCATCGCGAAGGCGAAAAACTCATCCTTGAACCGATGGCGACGCGCTCGCTGCTCAAAGTATTGGCAAATCTGAAGCCGCTCGAAGAAGAGATGCCGCCGATCGGCGAGTTGCCCATCGAGCCAGTCTCCTTGTGACCGTCTATCTGCTCGACACCAACATCATCTCCGATCTCATTCACCGGCCGCAAGGCGCCGTCGCCGGGGCAATCGCGCGCGCCGGGGAAGAAAATATTTCCACCAGCATCGTCGTTGCCTGCGAGCTCCGCTATGGCGCGGCCAAGCGAGGATCGCGGGCGCTGAGCGAGCGAGTGGCGCTGGTTCTCTCGCTGATCAAGATCCGGCCGCTCGAATCTCCAGCCGATGAAGTCTATGGACAAATCCGTTCCCGGCTGGAACATGCGGGTAAGCTTATCGGGCCCAACGATCTTCTGATCGCGGCGCAGGCTATGACATTGGACGCAACATTGGTCACCGACAATGAACGCGAATTCTCCCGCGTAAAGGGACTTCGTGTCGCCAATTGGCTGCAGCCGCGGCGCGGCGCTTGACAATCGCCCGCTCACCCTAGACTGGAGCGGCATGGAATTTCCCGTCGATGCCGTCATTCCGCAATTGGGCGAGGCACTGGCGCGTGGGCCTGCGGCGCTGCTCGTCGCCGAGCCCGGCGCCGGCAAGACGACGCGGGTGCCGCTCAAGCTGCTCGATGCGCCCTGGCTCGGGCGCAGCAAGATCGTCATGCTCGAGCCCAGGCGGCTGGCGGCGCGGGCGGCGGCGCATCGCATGGCGGAAACCCTGGGCGAAGAAATTGGCGAAACCGTCGGCTACACGGTGCGCCTCGACCGCAAAGTCTCGGGCCGCACCCGCATCGAAGTGGTCACCGAAGGCATCCTCACGCGCCGCCTGCAGAGCGACCCGGAACTCAAGGGCATAGGCCTCGTCATCTTCGACGAATTCCATGAACGCTCCCTCGACGGCGATCTCGGCCTCGCCCTGACCCTCGACGTGCAGCGGGCGCTGCGCGGCGATCTCAAGATGCTGGTGATGTCGGCGACGCTGGATGTGACGCGCCTCGCCCGGCACCTGGGCGGGGCTCCGGTCATCGACGCGCCGGGACGGATCTATCCGGTCGAGACCCGCTATCTCGACAAGGCGCAGCGCCAGACGGTTTCGCTGGATGCATCGCGCGCCGTGCGCCGGGCGCTTACCGAGACGGACCAAAGCATCCTCGTCTTTCTGCCCGGCGAGGCGGAAATCCGCCGGACCGAAGAAGCGCTCCTTGCTTCCGGCCTACCGCCGGACGTCGACGTGCGGCCGCTCTATGGCGCCATGGGCTTCGCCGAGCAGGACGCGGCAATCCGGCCGTCGCCTCCGGGCCGACGCAAGATCGTGCTGGCCACCACCATCGCCGAGACCAGTCTCACCATCGACGGCATCGGCACCGTCATCGATGCGGGCTTCAAGCGGGTGCCCCGCTTCGATCCGGCCAGCGGCATGACGGCGCTGGAAACCGTCCGCGTCAGCCTTGCCGCCGCCGATCAAAGGCGCGGCCGGGCCGGAAGATTGGGACCGGGCATCTGCTACCGGCTGTGGCCGGAGGCGGAAACGCGGGCGCTGGCGCCGCACGATCAGCCGGAAATTCTGATAGCCGATCTGGCGCCCACGGTGCTCGAACTTGCCGCCTGGGGGGTGAGCGATGGGCGCGGACTTGCCTGGCTCGACGCCCCGCCCGAAGCCGCCTTCGCCCAGGCCCAGGATCTGCTGCGCCGCCTTGAGGCCATCGACGCGCAAGGCCGGATCACCGCCATGGGCAAGGCCATGGTGAAGCTGCCGCTACATCCCCGCCTCGCCCATATGGTGGTTAAGGGCGCCAGTCCGCTCGCCGCCGATCTTGCCGCACTCCTGTCGGAACGCGACGGACTTGGTCGCGGGGCGGGTTGCGATATTGGCGCGCGGCTCGAGCAATTGCGCGGCCCCGCCCGCGACCGCATCCGCGCAGCGGCGAAACAGATACGGCAGATTGCCGGGATCGCCGACCAACAACACCCGTCATCCCGGCGAAAGCCGGGATCCACGCCGCAGCGTGATGGAACCGATGACGCTGCTGACGTCCGTCACGCCGAGGAATGGGTCCCGGCTTTCGCCGGGATGACAGCAATGGGGATCGGCGCCCTGGTGGCGCTGGCCTGGCCGGACCGCATCGCCCAGCGGCGCGGCGGCGAGCGGCGCTACCGCCTGTCGGGCGGCGGCGGCGCCATTCTGCCGGAACACGATGGGCTCGCGGTTCACGATTGGCTGGCGGTGGCGACGACCGACGGCGCCTCGGGCGACCAGAAGATTTATCTGGCGGCTCCCTTGTCGCTCACCGAAATCGAAGAGCTCTTCGCCGATCAGATCGAGACCCGCGACGGCGTCCTGTGGGAGAGCCGCGCCAGGGCGGTCAGCGCCAGCCGCTCGCGCCGGCTCGGCTCCCTGGTGCTGGAGGAAAAGCCCATCGCCAATGCCGACCCGGAGGCCATGACGGCGGCGATGCTGGAAGGCGTCCGCGACATGGGACTGGCGGTCCTGCCGTGGAGCGATGCGGCGCAAAGCTTGCGGGCGCGAGTTGCATTTCTGCGACGGCTCTATGCCGATGCGGGCTGGCCCGATCTCTCCGATGCCGCGCTGACGGCAAGTCTCGACGGCTGGCTCCGGCCCTATCTCGCCGGGATCGCGCGCAAGACCCATCTCGACCGGCTCGATCTGCACGCCATCGTGCAAAACCTCATTCCCCATGAGTTGCAGCGGCGACTCGACAAGCTCGCTCCCGTCCGCATCGAAGTTCCATCGGGCGCCGATGTGCGCATCGATTACGAGAGCGAAGGCGATCCGGTGCTGAGAGTGCGGCTCCAGGAAATGTTCGGCCTCGCCAGAACGCCGTCCATCGCCGAAGGCCGGGCCCGGCTCCGGATCGAGCTCCTGTCGCCGGCCGGCCGGCCCTTGGCCGTCACCCAGTCGCTGGAAACCTTCTGGACCAACGGCTACCCCTCGGTGCGCGCCGACATGCGCGGGCGCTACCCCAAGCATTCCTGGCCGGAAGACCCGCTCGCCGCCGCCCCGGTCAAGCCGCGGCGGCTCAGATAGCCGAGCTTGACCTCGCGGGGTGCCGATGCCAAACACCGCCCCGACCATGATCGACACCGCCCACATCCGGAATTTCGCCATCATCGCCCATATCGACCACGGCAAATCGACGCTGGCCGACCGGCTGATCCAGCTCTGCGGCGCCGTCGCCGAGCGCGACATGGTCGACCAGATTCTCGACTCGATGGACCTCGAGCGCGAACGCGGCATCACCATCAAGGCCAATACGGCGCGCCTCGATTACACGGCGCGCAACGGCGAGAAATACGTGCTCAATCTGATCGACACGCCGGGCCATGTGGACTTCGCCTATGAAGTGTCGCGCTCGCTGGCGGCCTGCGAAGGCTCGCTCCTCGTCGTCGATGCCAGCCAGGGCGTGGAGGCCCAGACGCTCGCCAATGTCTATCAGGCGATCGCCAACAATCACGAGATCGTGCCGGTGCTCAACAAGGTCGATCTGCCGGCCGCCGAGCCCGAGCGCATCCGCCAGCAGATCGAGGACGTGATCGGCATCGACGCCTCGGACGCCGTGCCGATTTCGGCCAAGACGGGGCTCGGCGTGCCGGAAGTTCTTGAAGCCATCGTGCACCGCCTCCCCGCCCCCAAGGGCGACCGCGACGCGCCGCTCAAGGCGCTGCTGGTCGATAGCTGGTACGATACCTATCTCGGCGTCGTGGTGCTGGCCCGCATCGTCGACGGCGTCATGAGACGCGGCCAGAAGATCAAGCTGGTGTCGACCAATGCGGTCTACCAGCTCGAGCGCGTCGGCGTGTCGCGGCCGAAGCGCGAGATGGTCGACGA
>JANMQL010000074.1:0-11081 GCA_031370475.1 Hyphomicrobiales bacterium
TCTTTGGCGGCGCCAGCGAACCGGTTTCCATGGCGTGTCGCGACGCGGTCTTGAAGGCGGTGTACAGGGCATTGGATTTGGGCGCGGTGGCGATGTAAACGGCCGCCTGGGCCAGCGCCAGCTCGCCTTCCGGCGAGCCGAGGAAATCAAACGTGTCCTTGGCCGCCAGCGCCTGTTGCAGGGCCTGCGGGTCGGCCAATCCCACGTCTTCGATCGCCATGCGCACCAGCCGGCGCGCCAGGAAAAATGGATCCTCACCCGCCACCAGCATGCGGGCCAGATAGTAGAGCGCGGCATCGGGATCGGATCCGCGCACCGATTTGTGCAGGGCCGAAATCAAATTGTAATGACCATCCGCCGCCTTGTCGTAAAGCGGCATGCGCTTCTGCACTGTCTTCGCCAAATTCTCGGGCGTCAGCGGCGCGGCACCTTCCGGCACGGCGGCGACAATCTCCTCGACGAGATTGAGGAAGTAGCGGCCATCGCCGTCAGCCATGGCGATCAGCGCGGCGCGTGCTTCCGCGTCGACGGGAAGCGAACGCTTCTCGAAGAATTCGGCCCGTGCCGCCAGTGCATTCATGGCGTCCGTGTCAAGGCGGTTCAGCACCAGCACCTGGGCGCGCGACAGAAGCGCGCCGTTCAGTTCGAAGGATGGATTTTCGGTGGTAGCCCCCACCAGCACGATGGTGCCGTCCTCGACATAGGGCAGGAAGGAATCCTGCTGGGATTTGTTGAAGCGATGGATTTCATCGACGAAGAGCAGCGTGCCCCTGCCCTGCTCGCGGCGGATGCGGGCCTGCTCGAAGGCTTTCTTGAGGTCGGCGACACCGGAAAATATCGCCGACATCTGCTCGAAGACGAGGCCGGTCTCGCCGGCGAGGAGGCGGGCGATGGTGGTCTTGCCGGTGCCGGGCGGTCCCCAGAATATGATCGAGGCCAGGCGGCCGGAAGCCAGCATGCGAGTCAAAACGCCGCCGGTACCCACCAGATGATCCTGGCCCACGACCTCGGAAAGTTTCTGTGGCCGCAGCCGGTCGGCCAGGGGGCGGGGCGCGTCCCTGTCCATGCCAGCTGCCTGGAAAAGATTGGTCATCAGCCGTTGACCGTCAGGCGCAAGGAGCGGCCGTCGCGAACGATCAAGAGATTCCAGAAACCGGGACTACCCTCCAGGGCGGCCGTGAGGTCCGCCACGGTGGCGATCTTGGAATCGTTGACCTCGACGACGATATCGCCCCTGCGCAGAAAGCGCAGCGCCGGGCCTTGGTCGATCCTCACCACAACCACGCCGACGAGGCCCGCCGCCAGCCCAAGTTCATCGGCAACCGCCGGCGACAGATTGGCGGCAACGGCCCCGGCCAGCGGATTATTGCCGGCGATCAGTGTCTCGGCCCGATCCACCGTTTCGGGCGCCGCAATCATCGTGATGCTGGTTTCCTTGCGCACTCCGGCCCGCTGATATTCAATGATGTTCGTGGAGCCGATCGGCAAGGTGGCGGCACGGTAACCGAGTTCCCTGGCATTCTCGACCGGCTTGCCTTCGATGGCGAGGATGACGTCGCCGCGCTTCAGGCCGGCGACGGCGAGCGGACTGTCGGGGTGAAGATCGACAATCAGCGCGCCTTCCGGACGGGCAAAGCCGAGTGAGTCGGCAATTTCGGGTGTCACATCCTGGAGGCCGACGCCGAGCCACGGGCGCCGCACGCGCGTGCCTGCTTCCGCCGACATCACCACGGTTTTCACCATATTGGCGGGGATGGCGAAGCCGATGCCGATCGAGCCGCCGGAACGCGAGAAGATCGCCGTGTTGATGCCGACGAGTTCGCCCGCCATGTCGACCAGCGCGCCGCCGGAATTGCCGGGATTGATCGCAGCGTCGGTCTGGATGAAGAACTGGTAATCGCTGATCCCCACCTCGGTACGGGCCAGCGCCGAGACGATGCCGCTGGTCACGGTTTGGCCGACGCCGAAGGGATTGCCGATGGCCAGCACCAGATCGCCCACTTCAAGATCGTCGGAATCGCCGAATTGCAAGACGGGCAGGACCTCGTCGCCGGCATCGATCTTAAGCACCGCCAGATCGGTCCGCTCGTCGGCCAACAGCAGCTTGGCCTCGAATTCGCGCTTGTCGGCCAGGGCCACGCGGATGTCGGTGCCGCCGGCGATCACATGATTGTTGGTGACGATCAGGCCGGACGGATCGACGATGACGCCGGAACCGAGAGAATTCTGGATCCGCTCGCGCGGCCGGCCGAAAGACCCATTGTCGCCGAAGAACTGGCGGAAGAAGGGATCGTCAAACAGGCCCCCGTCGCGCTGCGCCACCAGGCGTTGGGCATAGACATTGACCACCGCCGGCGCGGTGTGGCGTACCACCGGCGCAAAGGATAATTTGATCTGGGCCTCGCTGCCCGGCACCGACTGTTCCGCCATGGCGGCGAAGGAACCGGCGGCAAGCAGAATTGCTACCAGCAGACAGGACAGGAGACGCATTTCAACCTCACTGTGGGACCAAAGACAACTATCTGCGATCGAGCTTTGTCGACAAAATGACGGCGGTTTCGATTTGCGTGACGCCGGCAATCAACCCGATCTGGTCGATCAGCCGGTCCATGTCCTCGGCGGAGGCAGTCTTGACTTGGGCGACCAGGTCGAACTTGCCGCTCACCGTATGCAACGTTTCGACCTGCGGCAGGCGGGACACCGACTTGGCGACGTCGATCTGGCGGCGGGGTTCGACGGAAATCGTCACAAAGGCGCGGATGCCGCCGCGGGCGATGTCGCGGCCCAGCTTGATCGAATAACCGGCGATGACCCCATTCTGCTCCAGCCGCCGCAGCCTGTCCTGCACGGTGGTGCGAGACAAGCCGAGTTTGCGGGCCAATGAGGCCACCGGCTCGCGGGCATCGAGCTGGAGAAGCGCAATCAATTCGTCATCTTTGGCTGTCAGATTCATGGGACGTCGATTCGTTGGATCGGTCGGCATTGTGCCGCCGAATTCGTCGGCTCGCAACACAATGCCGGATGGCTTCCCATCGCTCCCGATCTTATTCGGGACCGACCGATAACGCCGCAGGAGTCCGATACACCATGGCCGCCTCCGCTCTCAACCGCATAGACCAGCCCAAGGCGACCCCCGTCTACCGGGATGCCATGGCCGTGGCAAAGGCCCTGGCGCCGGAAGCACCGGTTTTCTGCTTCAGCCGCAGCCAGCTCATCGACAGGAGCAAGGAATTCCTATCGGGCTTTCCCGGCACCGTGACCTATGCGGTCAAGTCCAACCCTTCGCCGGAAGTTTTGTCGACATTGGCCGACGCGGGGCTAGCCGTATGGGATGTGGCCTCGGTTCAGGAAATGGCGCTGGTGCGGGCGGTGAGCCCCAACGCCCGTTTCAACTACCACAATCCGGTGAAGTCGCGGCGCGAGATCGCCGATGCCTTCACCATTCATGGCTGCCGGCGCTTCGCTGTCGATTGCAAGGAGGAGCTGCGCAAGGTGGCCGAGGCCACCGGCGCCGCCGCCGGCATCGAGATTTCCGTGCGCTTCGTGCTGCCGCGCGAGCGCGCCACCTCCGCCCATGATTTCTCCACCAAATTCGGCGCCCCCGAGCATATCTGCGTGGCCCTGCTGCGCGAGGCGGCGGCCATGGGTTTCTCGCCCCTCCTCACCTTCCATCCCGGCTCCCAGAGCCTCGATCCGCAGACCTATGCCCGTCACATCGAGGCGGCGGCGCGCATTGCCGGGGCGGCCGGGATCAAGCTTGCCAAACTGAATGTCGGCGGCGGATTTCCAGCCAATTACCTACTGAGCAAAGCGGAACCGCTATCGGCTTTCTTCACGATCATCGGCGGCGCGGTAACCGCGGCCTTTGGTGCCGGCCGGGAGCCGCAACTCGAATGCGAGCCCGGCCGCGGCCTGGTGGCAAACTGCATGTCTCTGCTCACCCGGATGAAACTCGTGTGCAGCGACGGCGACGACATCTTCATCAATGACGGTGTCTATGGCGGACTCATGGAATACATGCAGGTGCCGAATCTCAAGCCGCCCTACCGCGTTATTCGCGCCGGCAAGATCGTGGATGGTGCAACCAAGCCGTGGAAGGTTTTCGGCCCGACCTGCGATCCCCTCGACGTGCTGCCGCACCGGCTCGACCTGCCGGTTACGCTGCTCGAGGACGATTACATCGAATTCGGCACGCTGGGCGCCTATGGTCTTGCCACGTGCACCAATTTCAATGGCTATGGCGGCCATCAGGTGGTTGCAGTCGAGCGCACGTTGACCTGTTAACCTCATCGTCACGCCTGTCGGTTGACATTCACGGCTTGCAGCATTTTTTGGTGCGGCCATGGTTACATCAAAACATAAGCTCACCCATGACGAAAAACTCGTCTGGACATGGGTGGCTATCTGCGCGGCAGGCGCAATAACGGCGCTCGCGCTGGGGGTAAGCCGCCTGCCAGCCGCCGGCTTGAGCAATTGGTTTATTTGCGCGCATCATCCCGACACCAAAATTGCCATGCCTGCCTGCGCCACGCTCCTCGACTCGCCATCCGGTTTTCCCGAAACCTGGCTCGACGCGCCGCTGCGCCGCGAAGCCGCCCTGTCCTATAAGGCGGAGAAATATGACCGCGTCATTTCCGACATCAAGCGGCTGGAAGCAATTGGCCACGCTACGCAGCTGGATTTGAACGACCTCGGTCTTGCCTTCTATTTCAAAGGGAATTACGCGGAGGCTCGAGGTTATTTCCAAAAGGCGATTTCGGCCGGTCCGCCGGATGCGATAATCTATGCGAATATCGGACATGCCGACCGAAATCTTGCTGACATTCCGGGCGCGGCCGAGGCTTTTCGCAAGTCAGTCGAATTGGCGCCGGCGGACGTCGAAACCCGCCATGAACTTGCCAACAGCTATTTTGACCTCGAGCGCTACGACGAAGCACTCGTAGCCTTCGACGCAACACTAAAGCTCGAACCGAAACGGCTTTCGGCGCGGGTCGATCGCGGCTGGACACTCATCCGTCTGGACCGCCCGAAAGATGCCTTGGACACGTTCGAACGCTATCTTGAGGACGGCGGCCCCATAGTTTACGGCCAAGAAGGTGTGGCGCGCGCCCAACTCGACCTCGGCAATTGGAGTGAAACCGTCGCGGCTGCAGACAAGGCAATAGCGGCCGACAGACAGCAGATTTGGCCGCATTATTATCGCGGCTCGGCACTGTGGTCCCTCGACCGCCTCGAGGAGGCGCGCAAGTCCTACGACGATTTTCTGGCGCTGCGCCCCGACGATGTCGATGGGCTCATCGATCAGGGTCAGATACTCTGGGACCTGCACGCCGAAAGTGAGGCACTCGCCGATCTCGACCGCGCCGTACTGCTTTATCCAAACACTCCCGCGTATTTATCGCTCGCGCCGAGGTGAAGCTGCGTGACGATCTCATCGAAGCCGCGATATTGGATCTCGATCTCGCCCTGGAATTTGACCGCGGCAATGCCGGAGCTCTCGCCCTGCGCGGTCTCGCTCGCAGCGAAGCGAATCGGCCGCAGCAAGCCCTGGCCGATTGCCGCAGAGCGCTCAAACTCGACCAAGAGAATGGCAGAGCGAACCGCTGCCTCGGACTTGCCCAGCATCGTTTGGATGACAGCACGGCGGCCTTAATCACCCTGAACGCCGAGATCGTGCGTCATCCCACGAGTGCTGCCGGCTATTTCTGGCGCGCCATGGTGAAGTCCGAGAGCGGCGACAGTGCCGGTGCGCTCGCTGACTTTGACTCCGCGTTGGCAAACAGCACACGCTTCGGCGAGGCAATACTCGAAGGCAGGATTGCCGAGCTTGCCGCGGCTCAGTGAATAATGGCGTTCTTAACGGCGATGGCGACGGCCTGGGTCTTGGTCTTGGCGCGCAGTTTGCCCATGGCATTTTCGGTGTAGAGGCGAATGGCGCGCTCGCTGACGCCAATCAGTTGCGCCGTCTCCCATGCCGTCTTGCCTTCCGCCGCCCAACTCAGCACTTCGCGCTCGCGTGGGCTGAGGTCGAACTCGGCGGTAACCGGCCGGCCAGCGATGACGTCCTTCATGCGCAAATGGAAGTAATGGGCGAAAAGGTGAAAAACATTGACGAGATCGCTGCGGATAGAGGCCCATTCGCGGTCACCGCATTCGAAATTCACCGAGAACATCGCCTCGCCAAACCCGGGATCGCGAATCGGAAACGAGATGCCCTGCCTGCCGATGCCGTATTGCTCGGCGGCATGGTGGATGGATTTGGCGGTCTCGTCGGCGTCCCTGATCTCGGCCCAGTCGAGCGGCAGGAGCCGGTCGAAACACAGGTTGAAGGCCGGATCGCCGAGCGGCGTGTAATCGCGCATGTAGACCGACATGTATTTCTCGTCATAGGTCGAAAGCCAGGTGAGCCGGTCGGGCAACTGTTTCGAGGTGCCGAGGAACCAATAAGACAGGTTGAGGACGTTGAGTTTCTGCCGGGCATTGCGCAAGTATTCGCCCGACTCCGAGGCGTTGGCAAAGGGCCTGGAGACCTCGCTGAAAATGTCGAATTGGCTGATCATTTCCCAGTCGGGTTGCATGCCGGGGTTCTAGCAGCGGACCGTAGTTGTGAGAAATGAAGTCTCGTTCAAACCCATAGCTACAATTTTAACGGATAGTCAGGGCGCTCGATCCGGCCAAAATGAAAGGGCGGCAAATATGCCACCCTTTTGATTTCATTGTTTATTTTTCTCTCTATCAGGCTGCGGCAGTTGCTTCCGTAGTGGCGTCGGCCGACTTCATCGTCGGGCCCGAATCCTGGCCGCGAGCGTCGGGATCGCGGTCGACGAACTCAATAACCGCCATCGGTGCCGAATCACCATGGCGGAAGCCGGCCTTCATCACCCGCGTATAACCGCCATTGCGCTCCTTGTAGCGGGCGGCCAGCACGTCAAAAAGCTTCTTCACCTGGGTCTCGTCGCGGACCTGTGAAATGGCCTGCCGGCGCGCATGAAGGCCGCCCTTTTTAGCCAGACTAATCAGCTTCTCGACCACCGGGCGCAGATCCTTCGCTTTCGGCAAGGTCGTCACGATCTGTTCGTGCTTGATCAGCGCCGCCGACATATTGGCGAACATCGATGTGCGATGCGGCGCCGTACGGTTGAACCGGCGGCCCTTGAAACCATGACGCATGACGCTTCTCCTTCAATTCCGGGCGCCACCGCGGGCGCCGCAAACTCAGTAATGGGTCTCGAATTTCTTGGCGAGTTCTTCGATGTTCTCGGGCGGCCAGTTGGGAACTTCCATGCCGAGATGCAGACCCATCTGGGCAAGAACTTCCTTGATCTCGTTGAGCGACTTGCGTCCGAAATTCGGCGTCCTCAGCATCTCGGCTTCGCTCTTCTGGATGAGATCGCCGATATAGATGATGTTGTCGTTCTTCAGGCAATTGGCGGAGCGCACCGACAATTCGAGCTCGTCGACCTTCTTGAGCAGGGCGGCATTGAACTCGAGTTCGGGCCGCGCCTCCTCGATGACGACCTTGGAAGGCTCGGCGAAATTGATGAAAATCGACAACTGATCCTGCAGGATGCGCGCCGCGTAGGCAACCGCGTCCTCCGGCGACATGGAGCCATCGGTCTCCACCGTCATAATCAGCTTGTCGTAGTCGAGAACCTGGCCCTCGCGGGTGTTCTCGATCTTGTAGGAAACGCGCTTCACCGGGCTGTAGATCGAGTCGACCGGGATCAGCCCGATCGGCGCGTCTTCCGGACGGTTGCGTTCGGAGGGAACATAGCCCTTGCCGGTGGCGACGGTGAATTCCATGCGGACGTCGGCGCCCTCGTCGAGGGTGCAGATCACATGCTCGGGGTTGAGAACGTGGATGTCGCCGGTCTGCTGGATGTCGCCGGCCTTGACGACGCCGGGGCCTTCCTTGCGCAGCACCAGGCGCTTGGGCCCTTCCGACTGCATCGACAGGGCGATTTCCTTGATGTTGAGCACCATATCGGTGACATCCTCGCGCACGCCGGCGATCGAGGAAAATTCGTGCAGCACGCCATCGATCTGCACCGAGGTGACGGCGGCGCCCTGTAGCGACGACAAAAGGATGCGGCGCAGCGCGTTGCCCAGCGTGGTGCCGAAGCCGCGCTCGAGCGGCTCGGCCACGAG
Organism: Hyphomicrobiales bacterium; assembly: GCA_031370475.1. Classification (GTDB taxonomy): domain Bacteria; phylum Pseudomonadota; class Alphaproteobacteria; order Rhizobiales; family Aestuariivirgaceae; genus Aestuariivirga. The sequence continues at coordinate 8,149 of JANMQL010000074.1, forward strand.
CGTCGCCACGCGGCGGCGATCGCGCCCGGCCTGCACTTCAAGCTTGCTCGGGCGGATGAGTTCCTGCCAGTTCTTTTGATTGACGTGCATGTTTATGTTTCCCGTGGAAATTCCAAAATGGGCCGCGCTTGCGACAGGCGGCCGAAACGCTACAAAACTCAGACGCGGCGGCGCTTGGGCGGACGGCAGCCGTTGTGCGGAATGGGCGTCACGTCGCGGATCGAGGTGACTTGAAGCCCGCAGGATTGCAGGGCGCGCAATGCCGACTCGCGGCCGGAACCGGGGCCGGAGACCTCGACTTCGACGGTCTTCATGCCGTGCTCCATGGCGGCGCGGCCGGCCTGTTCGGCGGCGACCTGGGCGGCATAGGGAGTCGACTTGCGCGAGCCCTTGAAACCGAGCTTGCCGGACGACGCCCAGACGATGGCATTGCCTTGCACGTCGGTGATGGTGATCATTGTGTTGTTGAACGATGCATTCACATGCACCACGCCGGAGGAGATGTTCTTGCGCTCTTTACGGCGCGGACGGGCTGCTTCTTTCGCCATGATTTCTTCGCCTTTACTTCTTCTTGCCGGCAATGGACTTGGCCGGGCCCTTGCGGGTGCGGGCATTGGTATGGGTGCGCTGACCGCGGACGGGAAGGCCCTTGCGATGCCGGAGGCCGCGATAGCAGCCAAGGTCGACGAGACGCTTGATGTTCATCGACACTTCGCGGCGCAAGTCGCCTTCGACGGTGTAGTCGCGGTCGATCACCTCGCGGATGGCGAGGACTTCGGCGTCGGAAAGCTCATTGACCCGCTTGGAATGCGGAATCTTCACTTTGTCGCAGATCTCCACCGCATTGACCGGGCCGATGCCATGGATGTAGCGCAACGCAATAACGGCGCGCTTGTTGGTTGGTATGTTGACGCCTGCAATACGGGCCACGCCTTGTTCTCCTAATCATTCCAAGGGCTTGTGCCCAAGGTCTTGCATGTCTTTCAAGTGCCGAACCGGCCATTTCAATGGCACAAGGCCGTGCCTCCAGAGGTTTCCCTCCCGAAGCCGGCCTTCGTATCGACCAGGATTGGCGCGTCTTTAGGCTGGAATCGCTTGCGCGTCAACCGCCCGAACACCAATTTTGGCCGTCATACGCCGCTCAGCACCTCCTCGATCCGACGGTTCACATCGGCAATCGCCGCCATGCCGTCGACCTTCGTAAGTTTCCCGCGGGCGCCATAATAGGCAACCAGGGGAGCCGTCTGTTTGTTGTAGATGCCAAGCCGGTCGCGGACGGTTTTTTCATTGTCGTCGGCCCGGCGGATGAATTCGGTCGAACCGCAAACGTCGCAGACACCCGGCTTCTTCGGCTTCTCAAACTTGTCGTGATAGCCCTTGCCGCATTTGGCGCAGGAGTAGCGGCCGGAAATGCGCTCAACCAGGGCCTCGTCGTCAACTTTCATTTCGATGACCCGGTCGAGCTTCAGCCCCTTTGACTTGAGCATCGCATCAAGGGCTTCTGCCTGGGCGGTATTGCGGGGGAAACCGTCCAGGATGAATCCCTTCTTCACATCGGGCGCATTGAGCCGGTCGGCGATGATGGCGATGACGATGGCATCGGACACCAAATCGCCGCGATCCATCACCGCCTTGGCCTGCTTGCCATAGGTCGTGCCGGCCGCCACGGCGGCGCGCAGCATGTCGCCGGTCGAGAGCTGCTTGAGGCCTCGCTTTTCCTCAAGCAGCTTGGCCTGGGTGCCTTTACCGGCACCCGGTGGCCCGAGAAGAATGAGATTCATCTACGGCCGCCCCGCAGCTTCGATTTCTTGATCAAGCCTTCATATTGCTGGGCCAGCAGATGGCCCTGCAATTGGGCCACCGTGTCCATGGTGACGCTGACCACGATGAGCAGCGAAGTGCCGCCGAAATAGAAGGGAACGCCGGTGTAGCCGATGAGGAATTCCGGCAGGAGGCAAACGATGGTGAGGTAAAGGGCGCCGACCACGGTGATCCGTGTCAGCACGTAGTCGATATATTCGGCGGTGCGCTCGCCGGGGCGAATGCCGGGCACGAAACCGCCGTATTTCTTGAGGTTCTCGGCCGTCTCCTTCGGGTTGAACATGATCGACGTGTAGAAGAAAGCGAAGAAGATGATCAGCACCGCATAGAAAAACAGGAACAGCGGCTGGCCGTGGCCGAGCAGCGCGGTCAGCGTGTTGAGCCAGTCGGGCCCCTGGCCCTTGGTGAAATTGGCGACCGTGATCGGCAGCAGCAGCAGCGACGAGGCGAAGATCGGCGGAATGACGCCCGATGTATTGAGTTTCAGCGGCAAATGCGAGCTGTCGCCCTGGAACATCTTGGTGCCCACCTGGCGCTTCGGATACTGGATCAAAAGGCGGCGCTGGGCCCGCTCCATCAGCACGATGAAACCGATGACGGCGAATGCCATGACGATGACGCCGAGAATCACGAAAGTCGAAAGCTGGCCGGTGCGGCCGAGTTCGAGCATGGCGGCGATGCCGCGCGGCAGGCCGGCGACGATACCGGCGAAGATGATCAGCGAGATTCCGTTGCCGATGCCGCGCGCCGTGATCTGCTCGCCGAGCCACATCAGGAAGACGGTGCCGCCGGTGAGCGTTATGACGGTGCTGGCGCGGAAGAACAGGCCGGGCTCGAGAACCAGCCCCCCCTGCCCTTCGAGCCCGACGGAGATGCCGTAGGCCTGGAGGGCGGCGAGGAAGACGGTACCGTAGCGCGTGTATTGGTTGATCTTCTTGCGGCCCTGCTCGCCCTCTTTCTTGAGCTGCTCAAGATGCGGCGAGACCGACGACATCAACTGAATGATGATCGAGGCCGAGATATAGGGCATGATATTGAGGGCGAAGATCGCCATGCGGCCAAGCGCACCGCCGGCCAGGCCGTTGACCCAGCCGAGGATGCCGGAGGAATTT